>NZ_JAUJED010000024.1:0-34613 GCF_030442075.1 Vibrio sp. TMPB1044
GAAGATGAAGTAAGGGTTGTAGGTAGAGTTGCGTTAGTAATGGAAAAGCGTTAACTGTTGCACTCATCTGTTTAAGAGCACTCGCAACTAATTTGATTAATAGCGTCACCGATACTTAACAGCCTATTATCATCCGGGCCCCGGGGGAATAGCACTAACACTTTCGCATACAAACAAAAAAGGCTGCCTTATGGTAGCCTTCTTCTTTGGCTCGTTGTGCAACCTCTAAGTGGTCCTGAAACATTTTTGAGCATTTCTGTGTTAGTGGTTTTGCTAAATTAGCAATTCATGAATAACTACAAGTATGGAAAGTCACTAACTTGGTGCCATGCGTTAATAGACCAGTTCAAGGCGCAATGTCCCTCGACCATCATCGAATAATTTGCTTAATAAAGTGGCTTCAGGCTTGTTCAACACTCGGGATTTAGTGTTGGCTACGCAACACCTTAATCCTTATTTGTTATGCCTCTTGGTCACGATAGACATTCGGTTGCCAGATTTGCATTAATATCTCTGGATTTTCTACTGGTCTAAAACCGAATTGAGCATAGAGCCCGTGAGCATCCCTAGTGGCCAAAACCATCCTACGGAGTCCTTTTACATCAGCGTGTTCGACTATCGTTTGCACTAACAACTTGCTCAGACCTCTCCCTCTATGACGATCGTCAATAAACACATCCGCAAGGTAAGCGAATGTAGCTCTATCTGTTATGAGTCGAGCAAAGCCAACTTGATCGCCAGTGTCAGTAAAAACACCAAAACAAAAAAGAGTTTGATATCGCCTTTTTCAAAGTTTCTCTTGGAATCTCAGAAGCCCAATAACTACGTGAAATAAATTTATAGATAAACTCAAAGTCGAGGCCTTCATTGTTTGTGCTTACTTTGTATCCTTGCATTGCTCTCCATCCTTGAGACATAACGCCAAATTAAGTAGTGAGTAACGCTACCACCCACCTAAACCATTGTGCCGTAAACACTTAAGCTGATTCAAAGCAAAAATGCTGAGCGTTACGAATCTGCTTGAATTTATTGTTAGGCGATTGTTGCACGCAGATACTCCTCGTGCACTGACTCTCTCAAAGTCAGCATATACTCAGATGTCCTATTTTCTGGAAGGTTAGTTTTTCTTTTAGGGCTGTTCGCATTTTCTTGCCAATAACGAAACCTTTGGAAAAGTTTACTCCCATGACCATATTTCTTCCCCCACATAGTAGAGAATGTCTGTTCAAGCCTGTCAAAGTAATCTTCTGGCTCTTCAGTAGAGCGAGGAAGCATCATATTTGCTGTTTTGGCAACAGCTTTGTCCATACTAGCCAGTAGCCACAACTGTTCAGGATCTTTGTTAGCTAATGTTAGCCAGTGCTGAAGTAGTGCTAAATCCCAACCAGCATTCCTGACGCTTTTCATTGAGTTAGACTTGAGCATTTTAGGAACTTTCTCGCCACTAAAATATATCGCCATGAAGAAAAATGCAGGAGCACAAAACACATACTCCTCAAACATCCATTCTAATAATAACTTCACAGCTTCATAATCGTTTTTGCACTTAGAACGAATGCTCAGCCCCTTTTTGATGACGACTATATTGAACTCAAAAGCTTTGACACGGCATTCTGTATCAAAGTTAGCCAACTCGCCTGTTTGATAGCGAGGAGCAACTTCAGAGGGGATAGAGTTAATGTTATTTAAGGCAATATCCAAATATAAATTTGCATCCAAATTATCTGCTGAACGGAAATAGCTTAGCTCTTCATCTGCACGTTCGACAGAAGAGTTCTCAATGTATTCATGATATGAAAGACCCGGTTCAGATTTTATGTTTGAAGCATTGAAAAAGGCTTGAAGAGCGGCGGTCAGCCTATGACAACGGCTTGCTTCAAAGTCTGGCGACAAATTAATACCTTTAACCAAGTCAATTAAATATGAGACGATATTTCTATCAAGCAAACAGCTAACCTTTTGGTTACTGTTCAATAAATAATTTTCAAGTTTATATGCATGGTCAGAATCAATTCCATAGGGATTGAGCAAAACTTTTGACTCAATCAAAAGCTTTTCAATTTCTTTAAAGTCGCTGAGCCTTTCTTGATATATTACTGCTTCCATACTTTCCTCAAATCGCCTAACATTTTAATATCGTGCAGGCACGAATTCACACTTTCACTGCATCCCAAGAACATCACTTAACCAAATGAAAAATAAGAATATAATGCAGTATAAATCCGATTTTTCAGGTGCAAACCGTGCAAACACACATTGCTTCCAATTCAAGGCACGTTATCACTGAAAAACTTCCATTTAGTTATCGACTATTCAATAGCTTAGAAACACTTTAACAACGTATTCGTGCGTAATTGTGTTTGAAGATCAGTCTCTAGTGGTCTAGTAAGTTAGAACTTTAGGCATGAGGAAAAGTAAGACAAGTTCCTGAGTTTGAATCTGAGTTCATCCCTCTCTGGCTCACTTTGGGGCATTTTCGTGTTCCCCCCCCCCCCCCCGCCAGAACACCTCTGGACATAACTGCGTTACAAAGCGACTTATGTGAAGGTTAGGACACAACTATCGGGCGGGAAAACAAGTTAAGTCAGATAGAAGCACAAGCTACTCAGAGTTCTCTATTACGACGAATCACCAAACGGCACCCTAATAGATTAAGATTAATAGCCTCGCATGCGGGGCTTTTTCTTGCATAATAAACACCAAGCGCACTCTTAATGCCTTTTTTTACGGTCACTACGTGTTATAAATGCTCACTATGACCGTTTTTAAAGGCATTACATTCTCTGATATTTTTTGTTATCATTGCTGTGTAATGACTGCTTTTTAAGTCATAATCTATATTAAACTTACTTAACGATTGAATTTTAGGTCATTATGATGAAGTCGAATATATACGCAATGTCAGATGAAGCACTGATCAGTGAACTTGGCCGTCGAATCGAAAGACGAAGACTCGATCACCGTTCGTCACTTACTCAAGCACAGTTAGCTAAAAAGGCCGGAATCAGCCGGTCAACATACCAAAATATGATAGAGGGTAGATCAACCCTAATAAACGTCATCAAGGTACTCAGAGTGTTAGATTCATTGGAAGGCATTGAATCTTTCCTACCAGACCCTGGAATTAGCCCAGTACAACTTCTCAAAATGAAAGGGAAAGTACGCCAAAGGGTAAAGCTGGCCTCAACGCCACAACAACCTAAAGAGGAGGACTTAGATTGGTAGGCAAGAAATACGACACAGCAAAAGTCAGTATATTCGGTAAAGATGTCGGCGCTCTAGCTGAAGATACTACGACCGGAATCGTTAGCTTTGAATACTTCGATGAGTGGCTAAAAACTGGGTTTGCCATTTCACAAAGACTCCCTCTTGAGGCTGGCGCGTTTAGTTTTCCCACTCTGAATTATCCAACCTATAAAGGCCTACCTGCAGCCTTCGCAGATACTCTACCCGATGACTTTGGTAATGCCGTAATCAATGCCTGGCTTGCACGCCAGGGCCGAGACCCACAATCTTTCAGTGCATTGGAAAGACTGCTCTATACCGGTTCACGAGGTATGGGAGCTCTTGAGTACACACCCGCATTAGCTGACACGAATAAAAAACAAGATGAATCAATTAAACTCGACTCACTTGTAGCAATGGCACAACTCGTCCTTGACGAAAGAAACAACCTAGATGAAACCATCATCAATGAGCAGGAAGCGGAGCAAGCCTTAACTGGCATCCTTCAAGTCGGCACCTCAGCTGGCGGTGCTAGAGCTAAAGCGGTTATCGCAGTCAACTCAGATCGCACGCAAATACGCTCAGGTCAGGTAAATGCTCCCAAAGGCTTCGAACACTTCCTATTAAAGTTTGATGGCGTTGTCGAACGCTCATCCACTAGTGAGGTATTTGGTGATCCTAAAGGCTTCGGCTTAATGGAATATGCCTATTACTTAATGGCCAAAAAAGCCGGCATCAATATCTCACATTGTGAATTATTAAAAGAAAACGGGCGTGCTCACTTCATGACAAAACGATTTGACCGCGTTGGAAACGAAAAAGTGCATTATCAATCTTTATGCGCTATGGATCACGCAGATTTCAAACAACCTGGCGGTTACAGTTATGAGGAACTCTTCACCCTATTGCGCTCACTGAGACTTGATCGACTATCAGCACTTGAAGTGTTTAGACGCATGGCCTTTAACGTGATTGCCCGCAACCACGATGACCACACAAAAAACTGGGGATTCGTTATCAATAGTACGAACAAGTGGGAACTCGCGCCAGCATTCGATCTAGCATATAGCTACAAACCCGGATCGCCTTGGGTAGAGAGCCATCAAATGTCGATCAACGGTAAGCGAGACAATTTTACCAAACAAGACTTACTAGGAGTCGTACCTCCATCACTACAAGGTGAGGCAGAAGCTATTTTAAGTGAGGTTCATGCCACCGTGACAACATGGCGAGAAATAGCAAGAGACGTAGGTGTCGAACCATCGTTCCTTGATGAAATAGAGTCCAACCACAGACTCAATCTAGTATGATTACGATCGCTCCTTCGGGAGCGTTTGCTCTCTACCTGAATATTTGAAGTATCAACTTAACAAACAAGTGAATCGAAGCACGCAGTAAGGTGCTGACGATCCCGGCAAGTAACTTCCTATAATGAGAGGCTTGTTAGCAGGGATTACCAAATACAAGCAATTCAACACCTCATAGAAAAGTATAACGATACATCAGTATCGTCTAGCAAGCTTTTGGACAGAAGCGCGTTAGAGTTTGAGATCTAACACGCTCGATATAGATTAGAATAAGTATCTTGAAACCTTAAACGCTTGTATGTTTTATTTGTTGCGATTTTTCAACTGCTCTATCAAAGAGTCTACTTCTGCTTCCACGTCGAAAGAAACTTACTCATAATTCCCCTATATTCCACTAGTGACTTCATATGTAATTGTTCTGAGAAATAACGTTGCTGCTTGAAGAGAGTCACCAAACTGGAGAGGACGTTTTTCTACCGGAGCAAAAACCTGTCCATCATGGTTTTGGCAGAAACCTGGGTATATCGAAGCATTCTTAATCCTAGTTTTAATTAAAGAAAATGCACTTTCACCTTTAGTTAAAACCTCATACATATTGAAGTTCATCGCATAGACTTCGTCATTTCTACTTATGACTTTTAGTTGTCCACCTCGCAGCTGTGAATGCGAGCCAATTGACATATTTGAACAATGTGGAAAAAGACACTCGAATTTTTTGTTTTTCTTCAGTTTTTCAATTTTCCCGATTTCTTTTTTCAGTTTATGATCCACTGAAGCCTCCTAAAAAAATAACGCCTAGCTAAGTGGCTAACAAACCCACCACCTAACTGAATTGACCACCTTATACTCCAAACTAAACCGAACCAAAAATGCCAAGCGTTTGTTAGTCCGTCTTAAGCGCCTTGTTACGTCTTTACCGCCAGCATTGCACCACAAGTAGCTAAGAAGCCACCTGAAAGCTTGTTTAATCGCTTTCTAGCAATATGCCCCTTAAACATGAAGCTAGCTTTTGAAGCAGCACATGCATAAGTTGCTAGAATGCCACCCACGGATATCGTAGACAGAAGTAGTATGCTGACGACGTCGAGCGCAGTTAGAGCAGTTAAATCAACAAAAGCAGGGAAGAACCCCATATAAAACAAAATGGCTTTTGGGTTAGAAAGAGTCATGAGCATCCCCGTGATTAAGCTAGATGACTTTATACTTACCTTTGTTTTCTTAGCAGTTAAGTCTGAAACTTCAGAAGTCCAAGTAACGTAAGCCAACCATAAAAGGTAAGTAACCCCTACGTATTTGATTAGGACGGCGAACTCACCCATCAAGCTCGCAACCAAAGATAGACCGGATATTGCTAAAAATATAAAAATGTAATCAGCAACCAATACTCCAACTACCACCAATAGCCCTTGTACTGAACCATATACTATAGACCTAGATACCACGGCAAGAACACTTGGTCCGGGAATTGCCGCGGATAACGCCATTGCAATAAATAAAGCTATTCCTGATGATATTGTCACTGTCTCTCCTTAGACCTAACATTCTTAATAACAGGCAGTCTCGTTTTTCTGCCTGCCCGGCTTTCCATTAATTTATCATAAGCCACTAAAAATTAAAGAGAACACATTGAGAGGTGCACTCTATCCTCACATAAAAACGCGCCGGCATGTTATCACTTTTAACAATACGTGTTATCCAAGATATGAAAATCATAAACCTACTAATAAATAGTAACTTATTACGTCTTCTATCAACAAAGCGAGACTAAACACTAAGTAAAACATGCCTCTTTCCATACTCAAACGACATTCAAACTTAATAACCTGTATAGATACATAGAAAAAAAAGATGCTAAGAAAATCAGTCATAAACTTGATATTAGGTTTTGTAGGGAAAACTCACACGTCTAGATTCTGTAGAATATTCAATTTAACTCACTTTGGGGCATTTCTGAGTTACGTCGTCCCGCCAGTAAGGTGCTGGACAAAAATCAGTTACTGAATTTTGAATATTAGCAATTCATGAATAACTACAGATATGGAAAGTCCCTTAATTTGGTGTCCAGTATTAATGGTGCAGATCATTGCATTTAGTGTGTTAGCACACATTCTTACCAATGTCTTTCGACGCGTTAGACTGGGGTGCTATCTTAACGGTTAAATCTACCACCTTGATAACGTGAGCGAGCCTCTATCTTCCTTTGCTCAAAAGCTCTTCTTAGTAAGCACAACGTTAGTGTTTCTGCGACTACCACGGCCATGACATACCCAATAATCTGTCGGATATCGACGACCACTAGCAGCCAAACCATCGACGACTGCAAAAAACACCTGCCGAGCACTTCATATGTCACCGCTACACGATGAAAGCCAAACACCTTGAGATAAGACACAGAAAAATAGCTACTGAGTGATTTCATCCCCAGATCTAACGAAACCATGATTAAAGTACTGCTCAGCATCAGATCCAGAGCTATACCTGACACCGATACACTAATGATGGAAGCGAAGAAAAAGAACACCATAGACACGCGGAGAAAGTAGTCAATCTCATGAGAATAGGACACTACGACAGACATAGGGTCGTTTTTAATGTCCATTTTAGCCATGACAGCAATCATTGATGCCACCGCATTCATTACCGTTAAGGCCATGCCCTGAATGCTCATGATCATTGAATACCCCGCAAATGTCTCGCTTGGCAAGCGGGCCAGATGTGCATAAAGAAATACCGACGCCGCGCTCCCCCCAACACTACTGGCAAAGGACGTGCCAAACAGACCCGATATTTTTTTCAGTATCACTCGCCGGTCAATGGACGCAGTTGTCTGACCTTGTCGTGCGTGAATATGTTTGACCGTATGAAAGCCCATCCAGAGCAACCGGACAAAGCGGGCAATCAGACTCCCGAGAGCGGCACCTTCAATCCCCATCGTCGAAGGATAGATCAGCCAATAGGACACTAGTACATTGATGGGCACTTCAATCAAAAAACCCGTTAATGTGACCTTGGTTTTGCCATAACTGCGCAGAAAAAAACCACAACATAGGGTCATTTGGGTCACGGGGAGAGAGAATACGAGCCACGATAGATAGGTCGAGACCAGTGTGTTGAGAGCCGGTTTACTCACCACTGCGTCGACAATCACCTCGATGTTCAGCCACAGCGAGAAACCCATCAATACCGAAAGCAGGGTTGCCATCGATAAGGCCAGATAAAAAGCGTTAACGTTGGCGGCATCCTCTTCGCCTTTCAACGCGATCACTGATTGCGCAAAACCGATCTGAATCGACAGCAGCACCATCAGAATCCCGCCAGATAAGGCGACAGCAGACACTTCTTCTGTGCCGAGTTTGGCTAGTAGTAACAGGTCAAAGTATGACAGTGACGCGGTCAATACCCCCTGAACAATCAAGGGGAAGACCATCATGTCGAACGCCGTCGGATGGTTGATTTTATTGAACGACGTGCGTATCAAAAGGCCACGACTTTGGGTTCAATGCAGGGGGAAATCATCTCACCCACTTTTGTCATCACGGTTAGAAAGACGTCTGGAGAGGAGATGCTATTGGCGTTGATCACGCCGCTTTCATTGACATGAAATGAAATGCCATCAACTAGCACTTGCAGTCGTTTGAGACGAGTAAAATGGACCGGATGATAACCAAAAGTAACCATCCGGTCCTTTAACTGAGCTAATCGGACCGTCCCCTCTAGATGCATTTTGGTCGCCAGGCTGGATTGTTCAGCACAATATTCATGAAGCACAATCTGTTTTTGCTCAGCGAGATGACTGATTGGATTATCAATGTTCACGTTTTTTCCTCACCAATAACGGATCGCCAACTGGCACTCTTTTTTTTAGGCCAAAGACAACGTCTTAGCTTCGTAGGTTTTGAGCGCTTGCTGGGTTGCGGCTTTGATGTGTTTGACTGTCTCCACGGGATCTTCGGCTTGATAAATCGCACGACCAATGATCTCAAAGTCCGCCCCGGCCGCGATCGCATGGCCGTATTTACCGCCTTGCGCCCCAACACCACAACAGACAATGGTCAGACCCGGCCCCACGAGATCTCTCACTTGTGCAACCACTTCTGGGCGGTTACCCGGCGCTTGGACGCCGTCGAGTCCCAAACCTCTTGCCATTTCCGCAAAGTCTTGGGTAAAAGAGGCCGAAAAATCCAGTCCGCCCGGGTTGGTCAGTTGAGTGATCAGGAAAATTTTGGTCTCTGGGGCGGCCTGCTGCATTGACTGAATGGCGTCCACCCCGATAAAGCCGTGCGCCATGACCCCATCGGCACCCGCCTCGGCGGCCAATCGGATTATTCTGTCGTTGGTGACCGGGACATCGGCAATCTTGATGTCCGCAAAGACAGGAATGCCGTAGCGCGCTTTGATGTCGGTGATCACGCTGAGCCCCTCTTTAAGAATCAGCGGGTAGTTAAACTTGATCACATCCACATCATCACTGATCAGATCTAAAATACGAAACGCTTCGGCTTTCGATTTCACATCCACGGCAAACATAATGCCCGTTTTCCTAGGCCATTTCTTGGCAGGTACTCTCATTGCAACTCCTTACTTGATTAATTCGAGACTGTCGCAGAAATAGTCGACATCCTCAGTGGTGGTCATGGTTCCTATGCTGATCCTGACACTGCCTTGCGGATAGCTGTTGGCGATTTTGTGGGCGCTGACCGCACAATGAAACCCGTCTCTGGTTATGATGTTGAAATCCTGCAGCAGAATCAAAGAGAGATCTTTGGGTGACAAGGGTGGGACGTTTATCGTCACCACCCCATGGGGCGTGCACGATCCGGGCAGGTAAGTCACGACGTGGTCCATGCCCTCCAATCTGTCGATCAAATAGCGGGTCAGCGATTTAATGTGGTCTTCAATTGCCCGGATGCCTTTCGCGGACAAATGCTCCAGAGCACCACGCAGACCCACAATCCCCAACATATTTGGCGTGCCCACTTCAAATTTGTGCGGCCCCTCTTCGACCATCACAGGTTCAATACTTTTTATCCCCGTCCCACCGAACTTAATGGGTTTCAACCTTGATTTGCACTGGTGCGAGAGATAGAACCCACCGATACCCGATGGACCGAGCAAGGACTTATGCCCGGGAAAAGCGAGAAAATCTATGTGGCTTTGACTGACATCGATAGGAATACTGCCAATAGACTGAGATGCATCGACAGCAAAAATGCTCTCGGGGTGATGTTTAGCTATGACACCGATTTCAGCGAGCGGAGATTCAATGCCTAGCACATTTGACACATGGTTAATAATAACAAGCCGGGTATTTTTCTGGAGCAGTTCACTTATTTGCTGAGTGTCAAAACCTGACTGTAGAGAGGCGTGACAAGTCGTTACTGAAATATCTCGTTCTTCTTTCAGAAAATTAAGTGGTCGAGTAACAGAATTATGTTCCCAGGGAGAAATAATGACGTGATCACCTTTATTCAGAAAACCAAATATAAGGTAATTCAGTGATTCTGTCGCACCTGACGTAAAATATATTTCTTCGGGTTTACATTTTATTAAATCGGACAGTAAACCGCGAGTAACGTCAGGAATAGAATTAGCCTGATCCGTAACATCAAACGCACTACGGTTGAAGCTTCCGCAGCCATACTTGGTATGAAAACTGATCCGTTCATGAACCAAATTAGGCTTGGGATAAGATGTGGATGCGTTGTCCATATAACAGATACCTTGTCCATCTAACATTTTATTACCTTACAATCATTAACTAGCCTTAAAAAGACACTAATACAAACTCTTTCAACAACACCACAACCAAATTTTATTTAACTATTTGGTTGTGGTTATTACTATTACACAACATTAAAACTATAATTAACAATCTATGATAAAGGTTGACAGAAAAAATAATTAATAATTAATAATTAATAATTATTAATTATTGCTTAAGGTTTTTATATTGATCTATTATATTTAACCCCTCTTAGCTGTATTAAAAAAATGGTGACCACAAATACATGACAAATATACTAACTAATCTTATTGAAGAAATAAGACATAAAAAGTCAGAGCATGAAATAAATAACCCATCTTCTCCATTCTGGTTAAAAATTTCCAATCTAATATCTAAAATCACGCCAAGTGAATTATTAAATTCGACGGTAGAACATGTTAAACAAAGTCAATATCCGACTGGAAGTTGTCTTGTGCACGAGAATGGTTTTTTCAAGATTTCTCTGTTCAAAGATAGCCAAACGGAATTGCAGATCAGACTGCACTTCTGGCCAGCTGGCTCGCAGGACACCAATATCCATAATCACCGCTGGCACTTCGTCTCTTGCATCATCAGTGGCAGCATGACATTTACCAACTGGGAGACGGCCACCGACTTGGACTCGTCTCAGGACATGACGCTTTATGAGGTGTCCGATGCGAGCTCTGGACTGGTCAAAACTAAGACTAACCTTGGCTCAACACGCCTGATGGCCCATTCCCAGTACATGGTCAATACGGGTACCTTTCATTACTGCCACAAAAACACGTTTCATTCCGGAAAAACCAATCAGGCGACCATCACCTTGATGATCACCGGTGCCCCAACCAAGCCAAGTACGCGAGTGATTTTTCACAGCGAGGCACGCCAATCCGTCCCCAGAACGGCCCTATCAGTCGAACAACAAATTGATCTCCTAACCCAAGCCACAAAGGAACTTACGAGTGAATAACAGAGGGAAGCTAATAGTCATCTGCGGGATCGACGGCTCAGGAAAAACAACCCTTGAGGAGGGTCTTGCCCATTGCTTGCAGGAGCAAGGAATCGACGTTCTCCAAACCAAACAACCTTCCGATCGGTATCGCAATGACCATCATGTCCGCGCCTACCTGGATACAGGTGTTCGTGGGATCAGCATGGAAGCGATGGCGTTACTGTCCGCTTACGACCGATTAGAGCACATCGAAAAAGTCATTTTACCAGCCCTAGAATCGGGCACCTGGGTGCTCTGTAACCGGTATGTGTATTCTGCTCTGGCGTATTTCAAACACCGCGGGGTGGACATCGATTTTGTCAAAGCAATCAACGCTCAAGTGATGGAAGAAGATTTCGCTTTCCTGACCGATCTGCCTGCGTCAGTCGCGTGCGAACGAGTGCGCGCGAGGGACGGCAGCACGGCCAAATTCGAAGAAAAAAACATCGAGTTTATGGAGTCGGTCAGGCAGACGCTACTGGACGTCTTCCCCCCTCAGTATTCCACCCTAGATGGCACCATGACGAAAGCGAAACTATTAAACCTAGCATTGGACCACATCCAACATGAGATTTAACGAAAAGCTATCCAACCGTATCCAACAACAACAGTCCTTTCTGTGCATAGGCCTCGATCCGGACAAGGCAATCCTGAGTTATTACGGTTTTCGCGATGATATATTTACCTACAACAAAGCCATCATTGATGCGACCCATCATTATGCCGCGGCCTACAAACCCCAGTTTGCCCACTATGCGGCCATCGGACAGGAAAAACAGCTGCAACAAACCATCGCTTACATTAAATCTAAGTACCCGACCATTCCGGTGATCCTGGACTCGAAACGAGGAGATATTGGCTCGACGGCCAGCAACTATGCGCTCGAATCTTACGAACGCTATGACGTCGATGCGGTCACACTCAATCCTTACATGGGACTGGAGACTCTCGCCCCCTACTACGATTACCAGGACCGAGGTTGTGTAGTGTTGGTCAAAACCTCTAACCCCGGCTCGAAAGACTTTCAAGCTCTGTTACTCGCCAATGGTGAAAAACTATACCAATCGATCGCCAACGCGGTGTTAGCCAAGTTTGACGAAGCACAAACCTTGTTCGTCGTGGGGGCAACCAGCCCTGAGGAACTGGCCCAGCTGAGACAAGCACACCCCAACACTACGTTCTTGGTTCCGGGATTCGGTGCCCAAGGAGGCGATTTGGAGGGCGTGATTCTATCTGGCATGACCCGTGAGGGGCAAGGGTTGCTGCTCAATGTCTCCCGAGGTATTACGCTCGTCAACGATGTTGAAGACTTTGCCAGCTACCTAAAACAAGTCAAGCTGAACGCCAAAATTTGGCATGACAACATGAAGCACTTGAGAGAGAAATATCATGGAGAATGAGTTCAACAAGCACCTGTTGTCTTTTGAGTCTGGTGTAAACTCAACGCAATATGAATCCTATCGCAAGCACTTTCACCGACCGGTTATCCAACATATCCGGTGTGCCAGGCCCGGTTGCTTACACCGACATTGGCAAACCGGGACACCGATGAAGGCCACTATCACAGTTCAGGAGTTTTTCCACAACCTAGGAATAGAGCAAGCCTTTCTGGGCAGCGATCAGCACTCTTTCCAAGCGCTGGCGTATCAGGCTATCAACCCCTGGGGATTTGTCGGTTACCAGTTTGGCGAAGAGCTTATGATGACATTGGGCTACTACAAACCTAAACGAGTGGCCGTTGCGGGCGAGAGTACCGCGCGCCCCCAGCACTACTCGTACCTCGCGAACGAGCAGCTCTGGTCAAAGGGCACGACTCGACGCCTTCATCAGGGACCCTATGGGCCCTTGCGTGTGACACATGTTAACGAGTGGCAAGGCGTGTTCACGGGTAAGGAGGGCGTCACCGACTTTTCAACGCTGACCACGCCATCGGCTCAGAATGCGATACTCAAGTCCTCACAACAGTTCCATTTAGCCGTGCTCCTTGAGCATTTTGGTCTCAGCAAGTTGCAATCCATGATCCAGGCAACCCCGCTCCTCAGTTGGTCTGGGGTTCTGGCCGCCGCTCACTTGTGTGGTACAGAAGGCATAAAGCGTTACCTAGAACACAAGCACGCCACAGTCGATGAACTGGGGACAAGTTTGGATTTCTATCTATCGAAGTTTCATAGTTTGGACTGCGATATCTCACAACTCATCAACGAATTGTAAACGGAATATTTCATGTTATCTGAACGGATTGCGACTAATCCCACACAATGGCACCTCCTCACTCAACAAGTGTCTGATCTGGATCAATGGCTGCTGGCCTCACCGATCTACCACTTATCGACGCCCGTCGCCCTATCGGCCATGGGTGAGGTCATTGAGGCCATCGTGAACAACAACGATGGATTGACACTTACCATCAGTGACGATGGTCGTTACTACACCGCCCACACCCGACCAGCCATACTTAGCCGATGTTTTGAGGTCATTCCTGTGTCGGAGCACACCGACGAAGCACACCATCAGGCGCTGGCACAGATCAGAGCCTCCTTTGGTCAACTCAGCTCGCCTGTATTGTTTATCGCCTTCACAACAAACAACGCCTCCATCAGCCGTTTCTGCTTTCTCATTCACCATACCGTTGCCGACAGACAAAGCATGATTTTATTGACCAACGAGCTCTTTCATCGTTTAGCCCAACTGAAGCATGATCGGCCGCGTCACCCTGAGATCACCCGAAGCTCTTTCATTCGCCATCTCCAGCAGAATTTCTCACTCTGCTCTCAACCGCGGTCCCCTCATAGCCAGGCATCTAAGCCAATGATGGCTGGACTCAATCAGGAGACCGAAACACGCGCCGTCAGCTTTCGATTTCACTCTCCTGATTACGAGCTAAAGCTTGCAATTAGCTTGGGGCTGGGACTCGAAGAGACGCTGATGTCGGTGCTGGCGATGGCCTATTATGACACGTTTGGCCAACCCGAGTTCGAGTTTGAACTGGTTTGCTCGGGCCGCCGTCAGCAGCAGCAAGAGATTGTGGGCTGGCTATCTCAAACCTGCCAGCTGTCTTTGATCGCGCAGGCCGACTTGAACGCAACCGCTCAAGTGAATCGCCAAGAAATCGACAAGGCGATGTTGCTGGATCCGCGCCAGATGCCGGCATCCGCACCCGCCAATAGGGTGTTAAACATCATAGATCGCGGAAAAAATCAATTTGATTATCAAGGTTTAGTGGCTGAGGTACCGACTCCCACGGGCTTACCCAACTTCGGCGATCAGTCACAGCGAATTTACGCCTTGGGGATTGGGGTGATCCTTTCTGCGTCTTCCCTCACTATCCAGCTTGATTATGCCAAGCAAAATAAGACGGCGCTGCAGATCATCCCTTTTCTTCACCGTATTCAACAAAACATGGCGACGGAATTGGCTTCCATCGTAACCCCATGCTCTGAAACCCCCAGTGATTGAGGACCCCATGCCGAATTTTTCAGTAATCATCCCAACTTACAATCGTCTGTCGCTCCTAAAGGCTTCCGTCGAGAGTGTCTTGAAGCAAACCATGGCTGACTTTGAGATCATTATCGTAAACGACCACAGCGTACCGATTGTGCCGCACACCTTCAGTGATCAGCGAGTGTCTGTCATCAATTCATGCCTTGAGCGGGGACCTGCTTTTGCACGTAATCTCGGTATTCAAGCAGCAAAAGGACACTACATCTCTTTTCTCGACGACGACGACCACTGTCACCCTGAGTTTCTGCGTAAAACCTGGCGTGCGTTAGCGCCCACCGACAGCCAGATTGGCATGAGTTGGACCGGTGCCAAGTTCTTCAACGGGGAGCAAGTGACTCGCGTCTACGCACCAACCATTTCTGAGGACGATGACCAGGCGCTGCTCGATGAGTTCTTGAGTATCGGTACCGGGTTTGGGGTTACGTTTAAAAAAGAGTGTCTGAGTCACACGGGGCTGTTTGACGACCAATACCGCTATATCGAGGACACCGAGCTCTTTATCCGAGCCCTGTCGCACGGCTACCTACCGCTTCATATCCCCGATTTATTGGTCAATATCCTCGACCACAGCAATGAACGACAGACCAATACCGAAAACTACGCCAAGAGAATTGCTGAATGCCGACAACTAATCGAGGCCAACGGCCACTTTTTCACTCGGAATCCACGAATGAAAGGACAACTTCACTGGACAATTAAAGATTTGGAAACTCAAATCGCCACTGCCCTCTTTGCTTAACAACGGACACATTATGGACACCACGCACCTTCTTCATCCTGCTTCTCCCGACGAGTTTCTCAGCGCTTTTGCCCAACTCACCGGACTCGAGCTCAAAGAGTACATCGACGCCGTTTCCGGCATCGAGAGTGAGCACATTTTCTTGGTCGGTTCTATCCCACAAGGCTCTGCAACGCCAGTCTCCGATATTGATCTTATCGTCACTGGCACTCACCGCTACTACCCTGACGACGGGGTCATGTGGCAGCAAAGCGCTGGAGGCGGCGTGATGGTCGCGGAGTTCTTCAGTGAAGTGAACGGGCACGAAATTGACATTACCCTCGTCAATCTTGACGCCATCACCGGTCTTGTCGCAGGACTAGCCAGCGGCAATCTGCACATGAGTGACCTCGAGTTCAAAGTGTTGTCGATTCTCAAGAATGGCTGGCAACTGCAAGGTCAGCTAGAGTTCGATCATCTCCAATCCGGCGATTTGGAGCTCTTTAGCGCCATTCGTCACTGTACTTTGGCTCTGCAAGAATTTAACGATGCCCTACACGCGAGGGACAATGGTCCTTTCTGCCTTTCGATGCTCCGCAGCGTGGTGTTCAGGATTGCTTCCTCATTTTTGGCCATGAATGGCTTGTGTTTCACCGGCCCCAAATGGGTCAAGAAAGCGCAACATCTGCACCGCAATGGGCCACTGAGCACGGCGTCTCAGGCCTTGCTTCAACGAATGGTAGCCTTGTTCACCGACGATGCCCCAATGACGCTCAAGGATCTAACGGGGGCCATCACGTCTGTGTCCGCTCTGATTGACGATTTCTACCAAATCGCACTTGAAGACTACCTAAACTTCAGCATCGCTATCCAGATAAACCAAGAGATCTCGGCACTTGAATCCGCCAATAAGGAGGCCCTATGCATCATCCTCAAGTAGACACTACCCTTCAATCGCTCTGGCTGACCCATACGCAAAGCGAACAGTTCAGTCCAGACGTTGACTTCATCAACAGCGGCGGTAACTCACTGTCCATGGTCAGAATGCTCGGTGCGGTTTGCCAAACGTTCAACATTCGCTTTTCGTTCACTGCCTTTCAACAAGCACCGACCTACCCAGTCCTCAGGTCGCTGGTCGACAGCGCTCTGGAGGACGTACCATGCTAACGGTTATCGAAACCTTTGATGACAGTGTTTGTCGTTTTCCCCACAACGTCTGCATCACCGACGGTGACAGCACGTATACGTACCAAGAAGTGGCCCACATCGCCGATGTAGTCGCCAGCCATTTATTAGCTGTTCCACGAACCGACGAGCTCTGCCTAATAGGGGTTTATTGCCAACGAAATATATTCTTATTGCCGATGATCTTAGGTATCTGGAAGGCGGGATTGACCTATGTGCCGCTCAATCCCGGCGACCCGTCCGAGAAACTGACAACCATTGCCCGCAGCTACCGACTGAGTCTCGTCATCACCGACATCGACGACGCGTTCACTCAGAGCCTTCAGTCACATGGATTGCTGGTCTCACCCGCCGACCTCACGCGCGCCGCAGAGCGCCCTCCTGTCGGGGCCGCGTCATCCAGCCCTGACGCTCTGGCCTACCTACTGTTCACATCAGGCTCTACCGGTGTGCCGAAAGGCGTGATGATCAGCCATCAAGCCTTATTCGCCACACTGAACGATCTTACCACTGAATTGGATCTCTCAAGCGAGATGACATTTCTGGCGAACACCACATTATCGTTTGATATTTCCTTGATCGAGCTGTTTCTGCCGTTGACGGTCTCTGGGGCCTTATATTTGTCCAAAACTAACCTATTTCTCTCCCCGTTTGAACTCCACGATACCGTGGCAACGAAGGGCATCACCCATCTGCAAGCCACACCGTCGGCGCTCTCCTGTATCACCGGGATTGGGCTTACCTTTCCTCAGGGGACCGTACTGTTGAGCGGAGGTGAAACGCTACCCGTTAATCTGGCGACAGAGCTGGTCGAGATGGGGTTTGATTTGTACAACATGTATGGTCCCACCGAGACAACCATATGGAGCTCATGCTTCCGAGTGACGCCAGACACATTACGCGCGGGCCGTCGCCAAGGTAATACCGTGCCCATCGGGCGTCCCCTTCCAAGCGAAGACTTCTACCTCGTCGATCCGAGCACCTGCCATCCGATCACTCTCCTCGGGCAGGAAGGCGAGTTGGCCATCGCCGGTTCCGGTTTGGCCATGGGGTATTTGTACGATGAGTCCAAAACCGCTCAATCGTTTGTCAAACTCACCCTTTCCGGATGTGAAAAACAACAGGTCTACCTGACCGGAGACCTCGCCCAAAAAATGGAGGATGGGCATTTCGTTTACGTCTCCCGAATCGACAATCAGGTCAAAATCCGCGGACATCGAATCGAGCTATCCGAAATAGAAAACCTTAGCTTAAACCACACCAATGTGGCTCAATGTAGTGCCATTTGCCAAGATCAACGTCTATGTCTGTTTTACAAAACACACGATGGCGCTGACTGCCAGGAAGAACTAGCAGTCATGTTGGCGAAGTCGTTACCAAGCGTTGCCCTTCCATATCAGTACTTTCTGGTCGACTCACTCCCGTTATTACCCAGCGGGAAGACCAACAAATTAGTATTATCAACTCTGCTGAGTTCTACCGTAGTTCCGTGAGGTATCATCATCGCTTGTTAGGGTCATCGCACCGCGTGTTAAAGGAAACAAGCCATATCAATACTAAGTGTCGTGCTTCGAGTATGGACTCAGAAAGCACATTTTAAAACGTGAAATGGACAGAGATTTATGAATTTTGCCTCTCATAAGGAGACATATGACATTGGAAGCGAAACCATCCAAGTAAGGCATTATGATATCAAACTTTTTTCTATATCAGATTATGCTCAGCAAGAAGTAGCAATTCCAAAATCTATTGAAACTTCTGTCACAAAACGTCAAGCAGAGTTTCTTGCAGGTAGATTAGCCGCTCGAGATGCACTAAGAGCTATTCAATTTTCTAGAAATGTTGATATCCCTATTGGCAGGTTCCGAGAACCGGTTTGGCCTAAGGAGATCATTGGCGCCATTTCTCATACCGACTCGATTGCTATTTCGTTAGTTAAGAATAAAAAAAAGGATGTTATTGTCGGATTAGACATTGAGAACATTATGAGTGAACACCTGTGCAATGACATAGAGCCGCTACTCATGAGTCCTAAGGAAAATGAGCTTCTAAAATCGGCTCCCTTACCACGTTCTATGCTTCTCTCTATATTATTTTCTGCTAAGGAAACTCTCTTCAAAGCTCTCTTCCGTGAAGTTCGTCAATATATAAACTTCTTAGACTCCGAAGTGACCTACTTTTCCTCCAAACAGCAAATAATTAGCTTGCGAATTACACTTAGCCTTATCGGTATCCGTTTTCGCGATAAATATGATGTCCACTTTCGCATATTTGGTGGTAAGGTCATGACTTTGTTAAATGAGTTTTCATGATTGAACGTATCACCTCCCCAATCATGAAAGGCCCCAACCGCTTTTATAAAATTAGAGAAAATGACTTGAAGCCCTTCATTTTCGTTATGTAGGCTACGCTTCATCGAGACCATAGAATATGTATACCAATGTTTCATTCTGCCCAACGAAATCTTGGCTTTTTCATCTCGCTCAAAGAACCTGATCCTGTTGAACTCTGAGAACAAAACCCTTACTTGTGATTCTGACAACGGTGTTGTCGGGTTACGTGTAATGAGTTAGTAAATTTGGCCACATAGTTAAATGAGGAAAAGTAAGTCAATTGATGCTTTGGTGAAGTGTACCTTGAATCGCATGTACAGCTTGCGTTGTTACGTTTTTCGCCTTCGCCAACTCAAAAATTAAGTCGTTTAAGGAGAGGTCTTGCGGAACGGTTGGAGCTGGAAGAGCTGCAGCTGTGGGCATACTGTCGAACGCACGAATGACATTTAGATGGAACTTAGGGCTAACCCACATTGCATAAGAATAAACAAGTTCTTTGCATACCCAAGTCCCCGCATTACTACCGCCACGTTTGGTATTTACAGCAAAGCAGGAATTACTGCTTTGCTCAATTTCATTAACCAGTTCTTGAGTTTGCTGATTATTAATAAAAATACTTGGACGATGTCGATTGTGTCCACCACTTGCTTTATGTAAATCATTTAACGAGTACAAATTATCAAGTGTGCGGATGTCTTTATTAACGATAGTTAGATTAGGCATGATGGCCTCCTATGCGACTTAATTAAATCACCACAAGAAGGTCCTAAACTTCGGGTGGTGAACTGAACAAGGTTAGGACTACCGCGCATAGGAACGGCTAGCCGAAGCTGCCTCGCCCTGCCCACCATAATGCTGATAGTACGTTTTTTAAGTAAAACGACTATGTTCAGGTGTGCCGAAGCCGCACATAAAAAAGGCCAGCAGAAGCTGACACTAATGTGCCCTATACAAAAGCGGGGTCCTAACCCCGACACTGGATTTTGCCAGTGTCGGGGTTAGGATGTGGGAGATCAGTGTCAAACGTTTAATAACGTTGCATATTGTATAGAGCGTAGTTCTTACAATCAGCTTGCCTCACCCATGAACGTAGACAGGATTGAGACAAAAAATTCCAGAGAAGACACGCCGTTCCAGAGTCACACTAAATTATTAACTAATTTAGATTCGTTTTATTTGTAACTATTGTAGTTTGGCCACTCACACAAATACGAATGAGAATTGTTGTCATGGGTTATTTAAAGAAAATAATAGTTCCCTTATTTTTCCTCTCACCAATACATTGTTATTCCACAGAAATTAGAGGGGAAGCTTTGCAATCGAATGACTCTTACGAAAATAAGATTAGAGATAAAAAATCGTTAGCGTTAGAAGCCTCTGACTGTACTGGCAACTCCTCTTGGATTGACTATCCTTCCTTACCTCAAGAGCCTACAGAAACTAGTAAATCCGATATTAATTGCAGTTTTATGCAGTTTGCCTGGCAATCTTTTGCTTATTATACCAGTGACAAGACACCGGATTTATTCTTGAATATGATGCCGAAAGACAGAATATTTAAAGAGATACCCGATAGTTGGGACAATAAAGGTGATCAAGGATTAGTACAAAGTGAGATCCTTCAAGCCGGCTCTAATTTCCCATTGAACGATCAAGAAAGCAATCCGGTCTTCTATCAACAAAGTGTCAATAAAAAATTCTACAATGACATCGTCAAACACGGATTAAACAATAGCCAATGTGTCGCCGAGATTGACAGTGGGAAAACACCGTTTGAAATATCCCCAGGCTCCACTGAAGTAAAAACCTCATGGAAATTAATATCTAATAACGACAACCCTGAAAAATTTTTCACTATTCATAGAGATGTTGAGATCAACGGGGTAGTAAGGAGTAATGTTCTAATGGGCTTGGTTGGGATTCATATAGTACGAAAAACAAGGAATCATCCTGAATTCATTTGGACCACATTTGAACACAAGGAAAACGCTCCTGATTGTGCTGATGTTCCTAACCTATCAAATTTTGAAAAATCAGGTAAATGGACATTTTTCAACCCAATGTCCTTTCAGAAAGTGAATACTTACTTCCCTGGTAAACCTACCCAAGTCTGTAGAGAAACACCCTATGGGGTTGGTGTTTTAACGAAAACTGAAGTAGCTAAAGATATAAAAGCGCTTAACGAGGCAATGTCAGATTATTACCAATCACGCAAATCTGTTTGGTCTAACTACTTCCTGGTGGGTACATCTTGGACAGTCTCAAACGAGAGTGATTTAAATAAAGGAGAGGTGCCTCCCACTTGGAAAAATGAAATAGGGGGTTCGAAGTTATTATCAAACAGTACAATGGAGACCTATGTCCAAAACCCTCAATGGTTTGCTTTAGTGCACCCTAAAGAAGATAGGGGCTGTTTTGCTTGCCATAAATATGATCCTTTAACAAAGAAAGCCTTACATTTAAGCCATATGTTTAATGCGGCCCAAGATTACGGTCAGTGTTTTCTTTAAGGCTTGATTTAGAGCCTAAAAATTAAAACTTCCTAACAAAAAGTGATCAGCTTTCCACTTTTATAATTTGCCTTTTAAGATCAAGGATTTCTTATAGAAAGAAACATTAATTAAACCGCATAATAACATTTGACAACTCAACACAATCCGTTGGATTTATAATTATAAAGAGTTAAGCATGCGCTCCAGACACCCTTGGTTAAACCGCTTATTCAGTCCCCATCCTCAATGGGTCTATAAAACTGGTGTTATGTTATTGGCCCTGTTGTTTAGCTTATTGGCTTCATTAGCCACCAGTCTTTATCAAGTTCATAATGAAATTAAGCATGACGTCGACTACCTCGATCAAATCGTTTCTGTTGCGATTAAATATGGGCTTGAAAAACCCACTCTTTCTGAAGCCAGCGTCGCTAGCGGTGAATGCTCCACTGACACTATCGAACAGTTAGAGAAGCTTTATGTGTCGCATCTACTTATGTCGATACCCATCGTTAATCTTGATAAGCAGAAGCCCTATACCTATTGCTCTCCTTTCGGTGTTGAGCAATTTGAACAACGTAATTTTAAGAACTTACTCAATACACAATTAAAAGGAGAAATGTGGCGTTTAGCGATTTATTCTCTCTCTACAACCCCAAAACATCCCCCCTATCTATACGGTTCGAATGGACAATATGGTTTCCTCTTTCCATTACGCACGGAATACCTTTTCCTTGAAAATGATTTAGACCATCAACGCTCTATTCGTTTATCTTTACCAAAAGAAAATTACACTATCCTTGAAATAGGCAGTTTGCCCAAGGCCGATCGCCTGTACTCGAACTCAGTTGCTTCAAACTATCTGCCTCTTACCTTTGAATCCTCCGTCTCTACCTCACGAGTACTCTCGAAGTTTAAGCAAAACTTGTGGCCGGTTACCACTTTACTCTTTATGATTTCACTCACCATTCTTTGGTTATGTGTTTCCTATTGGCACGCAAAAAAAGAAATTGCTCTTCAAAAAGCGGTTCGAGACGCCCAGTTTTTCCCCTATTATCAACCCATCGTCGACGCACAAACAGGTAAAATGCTCGGTGTCGAAGCTTTACTCCGATGGCTTCCCTCTGATGGCCGTGTCATAGAACCAAGCAAGTTCATCCATTATCTAGAGCAAAGTGGGGAGATCATTTCAACAACAGAAAATCTCATTACAACCATTTACCGCGACTTATCGCCTTTGATGAGTCAAAACACCGAGTTTTATTGCAGTGTCAACATCACGCCTCTGCACCTACAAAATGACGATTTTTACCACTATTTAAAGCGGTTTCAGCACGACTACTCAAAACTGACGCTTGAATTAACAGAACGACAACCGATTGAAAATTTAGCGTTTGCCAGTCAGCGTATCGCCTTGCTCAAAACATTAGGGCTTAAAATAAGCCTTGATGATGCAGGTACCGGTTATGGCGGAAACTCCTATTTGCATTATTTCGATATTGACACTATCAAAATAGACAAAATGTTTACACGCTCCATTGATGAAGGAAAGTCCGCTGTTCTCGATGGGTATATTGAGATGGCTAAACAATTAGAACTCAATCTAGTAGCGGAAGGAGTTGAAAATAAACTCGAAGCTAAAGGGCTTTTATTAAGAGGCGTCTTTCAACATCAAGGTTACTACTACGCCAAACCTATGTCGATTGAAGATCTCCATCGCTGGGCTTTAGATTACGGTTATACTCACGAGCGGGTTAGTGAGACGCTCAACTAAAAACATCACGGAGCTTGCCTTATTCAACGACGAGCGCCCAAATAGATATCATTTTTTGGTGAGCTTTCATGGCCAGCGGCGAAACACTGGTCGCTGAAATTCGATTTAGAGAGCGTTGGAGTTGTATGTTGTTGTGCTATAAGGATTTTCCTTTCTGTTTTAGGAAGGTTAACAGCCTGCGAGCACCATCAAATGATGCGAGTCGAAAGGGAAATCAGCACATAAAACAGCAAGCCCTTACTCGAACTTAATTGAAATCAGTAAAAGGTAACGACGAGGCGCAGTAGCGCAGGCGTTCAAGATTGCAGCGATATCCTTTTAGATACAGCTGACTGCACATCTATGAAAAAGATAACCACCTGCAAAAGTAGGTGGTTATAAGTTGGAATATCAAAAACTCATACGTTAAACGTTAGGGAACTGAGACGCAGGACGCGTACAACTCTTCTTCTCCCAGACTCAACCCTCCGCCGCCATTCCTGAGGTCTATATTAAAAAAGCCAGGGCCTCTACTCTCACTTGACCAGTAATTTAACCTGACTGGCCAGCCGCGCGCGTTGAACATATTGCCGTATGTATTGAAGAGCAATTCTAACTCATTTTTTGTTGCCAAACGCCAGTTGGTGCGTCCTGCTAAATCCTCGTTACTATATGTATTACATAAGCGACTTGCATTATCCCAAGAGAACCAAAAGAAATCTCCAGCAGGTCCAGAAGTTCCAATTTCTTGCGTAAAACCATTATTTGCACTTCCTCCAATGGAGAATAAAAATAATTTTGAGGGTGAATTGGTAAACAACTTCCCATTCCCAGTATCGAATAGATCAATACATGAAGCACCGACGGACGTACATCTATATACCTCCACGCTCACTGTGTTACTGGTGACGCCATCTTTAGTGGCGGTTATCGTTGTTTGGCCGACGTTGACGCCAGACAAGAAGCCTGTCGGCGTTACTGTCGCGGTACTCAGATCCTCCGACGTCCAAGTGACGGAATCACTCACATCGGAGGAAGTGGTATCACTGTAGGTTGCGGTTGCCATTAGTGGTGTCAGTTGACCTTTGGCCACAGAAACCGAAGGCGGTGTGACCGAAATCGCGGTGATGACCGCAGCGCTGACCTCCACGCTCACTGTGTTACTGGTGACACCATCTTTAGTTAGATAAACAGCGACCTCCCCAGTTGTATTCCCCGTTGAAAATACGCCCGGTTTAGAAAAAAAACCAATCTCCTCGTTACTTGTACGCCAAGCGCTTAAGCTTAAATCTGCGAGTACCATTGAGGAGCCATCTGAGTAATAACCTGTGGCGATGAATGCTTGTTTGTTACCTTTGGCCAATATTAACCGACTTGTTCCATAAGTTATTGTTGAGGATACGCTAATATCGATCCTTTCTAAGGTTAACTTTGTTTTTACAACTTCATCTGATGACTCTAAATTACAACCTGTCAAGAATGAGGTAAGAAGAAATAATATAGATGAATATAGTTTAATCACGTTTATTACACACTAAATTTATTAGGATTTATAAAAATCGGGTAATAACAGGGAGAATGGTATTAATTTAATTTAATTTATTGATTTAAGAACAATCACCGAAATACGCACCTACGATCTGCTCAGCTACGTTCATTATCTCTCGTAGCCTTATACTTAAATATTGTTACAAGACAACCAACTGGAAGTAAGACGACCAATCAATCATTAAGCGTGGTTCTCTGACCTTTTGGGTTGATATGGAAGCGGTAAGTGGCTGAGCTCAAAGCAAACAAAATAAGTGCGGTAGGCTACCCATAACTTTTCTCCTGAAAAGATTAATTTGGTTGACTGTATTGAGCTAGTGATAGTCAGCTTAGGTTGTGGGTTGGTATTAATTTAATTGATAAGCGCCAAACTTCCGATGAGATGCCTATCAATAATTTAATTACACATAAATAATATTCCAATCACTTTCCGTGTAAAAGGATATTGTTATATTAAAAAATAAATAGGGAGGTAGCTCAAAAGTTACCTAAGTCGATTTCCGAGTCTAAAGCGGAAACAAAATTGACCTTAACGTATTTTAACTCAAGATAGTAACTAAGCTCGGTTGTAAGGAGGTTATCAACAATGGTTTATCAATGGGCTGTATTTCGTCATCAGCGTCCTATTTTCGGCGCAGGGTGTGAATTATTTGTTGTCATGCTCGCTTTTTTATCAATAGCCTTACCTCTGATATATGAAGAAAGCTTATTTATGCTGGGAATATCTTCAGGACTTGCCATCATTTGCTTTACTCTATTTTTACTTTTTGCCCAAAGTGACAAGCTCCGAAGGTCAATGTCTAGCTAGGATCTGCCCCCATTAAGTTTACCAGAGCGGGAGCAAACTTGATTTCAACCTGCTCTATTAGAATTACTTAATTATTATTTTCTAAGTGTTTGTATGTCTATATTGGAACTTGCAATTTATCTAAAGTAGAGCAACTCACGCTCAGGAAATACTGCTTGTCGCAAAGGACATCAACGTGCACACTCGATCATATGGCTGGATCGAAAAAGACGTAGCTCGTATCAAAACACGACCCGCTTGAATGCCGAGAACGACCTGAATACCGAAACAAAATTCAGACATCTTGATGACCTTGACTGATGACTGTTTGATACAAACACCTTAATTGTCATACAGGCAAGAGAGAAAAGCCTTAGCCGATTAGCCGACGTGCGATGCTCGGACATTTTTTCAGCTTTCTTCTCGTAGACCTCGCCTCTGATCTGTTTAATGATGGTAGTGTTATCACACACAAATACTTACCCCCTTACCTCGGTTAAATTCACCGAAATCACGTGCCTGGATATGTCAGCGGAAACCGTAGAACGTATTTAAATGTGATCTCCTAAGCACCAAAACGTATATCGAAACAAAACCCCGAACACTTAAACGTACCCTCACCCGTTTTCACGAATCGTAAGGCTGGAAACACTGACCTGTAGGTGGTGTAAAGGATTATGTGATCCACTCGCTCATGGAGAAACCATTCGCCAAAGTCTGCCCTGTTCAATTCAACAAAGAAGTTACGCACCTCGTGCAAAGCAAAACGACGAAACACCAATTGCGGAAACTTCTGCTTGATATCGTCAACCAACCCTTGCTCTTTGAGCGCATTTATATCGGCCTGTTGCTCTGGAGACTGACGACGGCTGAACATTTTTAAACGATGAATTTTTGAGACCAAATCAGACTTTATTTTTTCCTCATCACGACACTTTTTGACTAGATAGCGCAACTTTAATACTGCCAAAGGACTAGAGGCATCATTTTTTGGTGAGCTTTCGTGTCCCAGCGGCAAAACGCTGGTTGCTGAATTTGAATTAGAGAGAGTTGGGGTTGAGTTTTGTTGCGCCATGAGATTTTCCTTTTTTGAGTATCACTTTTCGGAGCCGCTTGGCTGTCCGCTCTCTCAACATCGTTCTGCTTTGCAAGGGCGCGCAGCGGCGAAGCCTCACTTGAAAAACAGGTTGTGGTGAGAAACGGTTAACACCCTGCGTGCCCGTAAATGAATCGAGTGATAGGAAATTAACGCATAAGAAAACAAGCCCTTAATCGAACTTATTCAAAGACAGGGAGTGCAACAAGGAGAGACGACGAGGCGCATCAAACGTAGAGAGAAGCGCATTGAGTAATTGTTCTCAGGAAAGTAAAGCATCTCGAGCTGGTTCGATAAAGCGACTCAAGTTATCGAGAGAGGAGAGAATCGACGGAATGAACCAAGCGGAGCGAGAACGCCCTAGCTCAGAAGTATCAACAACAGAACTACTCTATTAGAGGTAACTCTAAAAGAACCATTCTTTTTTAGTCCCATTTTTATATTAGCTATCGCTCTTGCGTTCTCAAGTAGATGATGGATTCCCTCCCTTTAGCCATTCATATAATCCTTTTGCACTCGGACGCTACTGGTTTATCTCCCTCCCAACCCATGACGGTTATAACCGTTTTAAAAAACAATTTCTCGACCTCTTCCTAAGTCATTTGACACCCTAACTCTCGAAAAATGTAACTCTACTCATTTCGCGGTATTTCACGAAAAAAATCTTATAAATAAGAGAGCGTATATTGAGTATTATATAAACTATATTAAACATACGGAGACAAAGTTCGCACTAGGGTAATCCTAAATAGATAGCCCCAGCCCCAGCGCCTAAGCTGGAGCTAAAAAATTAAAAATGATTAATGACTAAGGTGCAACAGCAACGGCTTCTATCTCAATCATGGCGTTGAGAGGAAGTTTCGATACTTCAATACAGGTTCTCGCAGGAAAATAATTGGCGCCGTGCTTAATGAAAAAATCATTATAAATTTCATTTACAACTGAAAAGCTCATCATATCGGTAATATAAACAGTTGTTTTCACTACGTCTGACATGTCAGCGTCTGCATGGAGCAAAATTGCTCTCATATTCTCTAGACACTGCACCGTTTGCTTCTCAAGACTATTTTTCACCAAAAACCCAGTCTGGGGGCTCAGTGGTAATTGACCAGAAGTGAAAATTAACCCACTGGTGATGATCCCTTGGGAGTATGGGCCAATCGCTTTTGGGGCCGCTTGAGTATCAATGATTTTGCGCATATTTTCTCAATCCTATTAGTTTTAGATGCCCAACAAAATTAGAGGATTAACTGAAAAAACACTTATTATTTAATCATAATTTCATCAGTTTTTAACCTTATTGAATCAGAACTGATGCCAACGAAGCGTTAAAACCCAACCAAAGGACAACTAGGGCACAAGCTAAAGCACGTTGTTTGTGATTGAAGATAATATGGCTTGGTTGAACCACCAAAGAGTAAGGAACGAACGAGAAGGTTCACGAGATAAAGCAGGTAGCCAGAAGGGTGCTCTAAGTGAAGGGCAAATATGTTTAGAATGAATCATCTTAAACTTTCAGCGCATTCCTGCATAACCCTAGTATTATCACCCTTAACTCCGTGACCACAGAACTCTCCGTTGTTACTAATCAGGGGACTTGAGTAGGCAGGAACTACTTGCGTAGCATAGCTCATGACAGTGCCGTAATTCGAGCAATGGTAAGCTCCCGCGTAAGGCTTTACCTTTTTTCTATTGTCAGGGAAAACCTGCTCATTAACCCAAAACTTACCACTTTCAGTATCAGGCTGCTCATGCATAGCCCAAGCTAAGTGCCCAAATTCGTGTTCTAAAACGGTAATAGGAAATCTTTCCGATAAGACAATAAAGCTATCATTCATATTCATCATCGTCATGCCATGAATTTCTTGTGCAATGACGACAGGGTGATTCTCACCAAGAACCACCACATACTGTTCTATTGGGTTACTTCTAAGATGGTCAATTTCGGAAGCGCCTACTTCTTCTTGTAAGGCAGAATGTAGAGAGGAAACAGATGAAACACTCTTTGGCATAGATATAAATTGGCTCTCTTTAAAAGAGCGAATAATAGGTACACAAGAGTTGGCCAATATTGTGTTAGACATTGCTACTGCTTCATGCAGTTTTCCGACAATTTCACTTTTATACACAACGGACTCATCAAGATAAAAAGTTATCTTTGATTGAACTGGCTTGTTAATCTCACATTTAGGAAATATTAACTCCGGGCTAAGATTGCGCTGGCTGATCATGATAGCAAACACGATTAACACACAGCCACATACGAGAATACTTTTGTTTTTTAACATAAACTTTTCTTCTTACAAACCAACCTTAAGCAACCAAAACTTGTACGAACCACTATTTTGATGGTGACAATGATGGATTATGTTCGTTCCCCTAAATCAAAGTTAACACGAAGCTTTTAATCATTAATATCAAGCCCAACGTTAACAAGAACACAACAGCACGGTAATTATTTTTATTGTCAGTCACTTCAGTACTATTTCGGCCACCTTGAGAGACTAGAGCGCTCAGAACGAAGATTACAATGGCAATGTAGGCGTAGTAATCGCTTAACGAATACTGTTTGAAAGATGGGACTAACAACCAAAGTACGCTTAAAAACAGTATGGCGATATTTAAGTAAATAAGTGAAAGAAACAGTCCTCTTGCTAGCATTACTCCTTCCTGAACTCTCTTCGCTGATAATCAATAAAGAGCAAAAACAGCACCAGATAACCCGATTGTAGTGCAACAATATTAATATCAACCACCTCCCAAGGATTAAAGTGAAACTGTGTGATCGAGTAATAAACAAGGTCATAAAGTAAAATAAATAGGTTATGACCAGCATGAATGGCAATAACCACTTCTAGGCGGCGATATCGCTCAAAGGCCCAACATAAAAATACCCCTGACATAAAGGCGTACAGTTCCCACTGGTGTATTGAAGCGAATATTAAGCTTGAGAGTAATGCGGCGCCGGTAACCCCCAAAACGGATCTGAAAATAACAAACAACAAATAACGAAAAATAAGCTCTTCTATCACGGGAGAAATAAACACACCGTCCATAGCGCTGCGTAACACACTCGACCAATCAATCACACCATCATAGGCTGAAAACAAAGGAGTGAAATTGTAGGCTTGGGCCTGCCAAGAGCCTGGAGAAAACCAATCAAAAACAATATATTGAATATAATTTGATACAGAATTCAATGAGATCAAACCAAGCAATACCAATACGCCTTCACCCCATGTACATGTATTTCTAGGCCAGGAGGTTGAGTACTGCTTCCAATGCTTATCTCGTCGAGCACCAACAAACAGCGCGAAAAAAGCGCTAACGGGTAACAAGTAGTAGGCGATAGCTGAGTAGAGCACTCGATCCAAACTCGGATTAAGTATCCACTCTCGGGTAATGCTCAGGTAGTAATCAAGCAGAATATAACTTGGAAAAAAATAACCTATATAGACTACCACCACAGCAGATATCATTAACCGCATCGTAAATTACTCCGAAAACCTAACGGCCCCCAATACGATTACTGCCACCTTTGTCCTGGCGGTCGTTCATATCATTGCGCAAACGAGAACGAGCCTGTGCAGCACGAGCTCCCGAACGATCTCTTCGCTGGCGATACTCACTATAACGAGCTCTTGCAACTGGTGTGTGTGCTCTATCAAGCGAATCACGGATCCAGCTTCCAATTCCACGACTAGGACTCCCTCCAACAACTTGCTCAATCTCATGAACAGTAGCTAATACTTTCATTGTTAAACTCTCCCTCAATTAAATCCACGATTCCAAGAGAGAGCGGACGGACAACTGACCTGTCGGTTTAAAATCTGTTGCATTCAGACCTAAACCTCCCTGCTTGGAGGTTAAAAAATTAACGTGCTTATTTGGGAGAAAGTATTTAATTATGGTTAATTAATGATGAGGCATTGAGTTTCTTAGTTCATGGTTATTCAAGTGGTTTTCCTTTGCATCAAGAGAGTTCAATCCCCCAAAAATCACTCGTAATTACTGTTTAATAAGCTGAGTTTTTCTCCACTCCTTCTAGCATGGAGAGATCCCCCTAACCATCCATAAACTTGCCATTTGACCTAAAAACCCAAGGAATAAAAAAGAAAAAGGAATTATTATGTTATTTCTTCGACAAGTTATTGAAGCAAAAAACAAACGCTAACAGGTCGCATCGTTTTAATTCAGTCACTGTCCTTGTATGGTATCAGTGCGTCACTTTTCGCTCTCTTTGTTCTCATCTTGTTCTATCTCTCGCAATTTGAGTTCGCACGTAAAGAGACTGTGAAGGAAGACCTAGCTCCACAAAAAGACGTCATCACTTTATATTTTGCTCGTTCAGGAGTACTCAATCAGCTCTGGGGAGAGGAAGGACTAGAAATCACAGAGGGTCAACCGATTGCACGGATTCAAAATAGCCAAGGATTAAGCAGTGGAAAAGAGCGAACCACAGCTCTCATCCAAGAAATAGACACACATTTGAAAATGTTGGAAAAAAAGCGAACTATTTCTGACGCCCTGTTTAACAAGCAAACTCTCACTTTGCAGCACCAGTTAGAGCGCCTGAATCAAAGTTTAAGCGCAATTAACAAAGCCAAACAAACCAACACCATACGCCTTGACCTACAAACCCAACTCTATGAAAAACGACAAACCTTATCTCAAGATGGATACCTTTCAGCAACAGCCTTAATAGAAGCTCAAGAAGCATTATTAGAATACCAAGAAGCGAATCAAACAATAGATAAAGAGGTGAGTTCGCTTCAGGTCGAGATAGCACAAATACAAACCCAACAACAGTTACTGCCTGAACAACACAACTTAAAACTACTTGAGATACAATAATATATCTCTTTATTACAGGCCCAAAAAGTAGAACTAAACGGCGAATATGAATTTACACAGAAGCGTCCAAGCAAGGCACTGTTACAGCGATTCAGGCTAAAGTAGGGAGCCAAGTATCCCCAAGTACACCGATTTTAAGTATCATCCCCACCAACTCGCCCCTTGAGTTAGAATTACTCCTACCCACACGCTCTGCTGGTTTTTTTCAACAAGGTGATACCGTCAATATCCGCTTTGATGCTTTTCCGTATCAGAAATTCGGTTTAATGACTGATGCTATCACGAGCATTGACAAAGCTTTGATCTTGCCAAGTGACAAAGCCCTAACCATGTATCGAGTAACAGCCTCTTTACCAGAGCAATTTAGAACGCCTATGGTGAATAATTTCCATTGAAAACAGGCATGTTAGCTGAAGCTGATAATATTTTAGAAACGCGCACGCTCCTAGAATGGTTACTTGACCCAACATACGCGATCCAAGGTAAGCTTTAATGAGCGAACCGTACTAAAAAGTCAGCTTAAATGTTAGACAATGACTAAAATCGAACTAATCAGAAAAGAGGTTTTGGTTTCGAAGCCAAGTTGAGCGCATATGCTCTACTGTAAATTGAGTTTGATGCTCAAATGCCATCTTCAAGCCTGGGTGGCTCATTGCGAACGCGACGGCGTTCGGACTGCAGCCTTCAATGTCAAAAACTTCATAAGCAAGCGATATAAGTACCTCTAATACCAATGAAGGCCCAGACAAGAAGAGAGTTACATTATCACTTGACCGTAAATGGTCATACCGATAGTCCGAAAAACGAAGCCAATACTCCTCGCTCTCCATCACTCTATTGTTAACGTCACAGTCGCGAGAGGTGAAAATATCATCAAATATAATGCCATTATCTTCCATATAACGGTAACGACTGCTCATCATCGTTAAGACAATTCTTATTAACTTGGATCCCTTAGGCGCTATCAGCACATTGTTGTTGAATTCGCCCACACTATTTTTGGCTTTCGTTAATGCCAAACCCTCTTTGTGAACGGGAGGCAAGATAAAAGGGTGAAAAAGTTTATCTTCAGTTATCGCAGCAACATCTTCATGCAAACTTTTGATTTGCTCTTTATCATCATCAAAAAACGTCGCTACGAGATTCTCTACTAGCTGATGATCACCTTGGCACCGTGCAAAACGAGTCAATTGCTGAGTTCGAAACACATTCATAACGAGCTCGGCTTTAAGTACATCGACCATGTTATTACTCACCCATTCAGGAAAGCGCCGATTTGTTTTAGGAAAACAGTGCTCAAAACTTGGAAGTGTGTCGAAATCAACGTACATTCCCCCTTGATGATAAAGAACCAACAACCGAACGATATCACTTGCTGCAGCTAAATTATTTCTCAGAAGTACTTCGTACAGGTAGTAAGGTTCTAAATCAAAGCCGCTAAATACAAATAATGAGTCAATAGACGCAATATCTATCAAGGTGACTAGTTTCGTTAGCCGGTAGTAACGATGTCTAACACGGTAGAGCCTATGTTCAAGCTCAGTTGCGATGTCGGCATCATAGACTCTAGTATGATCAATTAACCATTCATCGAGGTGTCTCTCCTTACTTTCTACAAACGCCTCAAACCAGTCACTTTGGTGCTTTATAAAGGCCACATCTTCATGACTGCAGTTGTGTATTCGACAGAGAACATCCTTAATCTCACTAGCAAGTAAACAGCGGCTATCGTAATAGATGAATGTATCGTCTTGGCAAACTTCTTCCCACACATCAAAATATTCAAGCTGGCGCTCACTCAAACAACCGATCCAAACAAAAAATACCTTATCTAACATCACAAGGTCCTTTGGTTCGAGCCAACTAATACGCTGTAACACATCTCGAGCAAGATATTGTTCCTTGTCAGCTAAAAGCAATTCGTCCAATAACCGAATGAAAATAGACACAGATTCTTGATTTATCTGCCCTTGAAACGCCAGTAACTTCTCTACGAAGCCACATGCTTTTTTCTTATCAAACAGCGTGGAATCAGAACTATTGATAAGCTCAAAAACAAGTTGGAGATTGTTATCTAACGCACTGCCAGCTGTCATATTCATTACCAATTGTCATGGAGTTTTTGCGTAACAACTCTACATCAAACACAGTGCGACGCGTCCCTTTATAGGATGGAGAGAGGTAGATTTTTTTGATGTCGTTTATATACTGTTCGCTCAACTCGCCCATTGGTTCGATATCAAAAGGGGCATACTCAAGGCGAAGTTGATGCTGATAAAAGTCCCAGTTTCCTTGAGCTGAAAAAGAGAAGATAGCTGGCTTGTCATGATTACTCAAAAAGTATTCAAACGTCCCTTGCGATGAAAAACTGCCAGCTTTATCCAACCTCAAATGTTCGTTGAGAATGCGGTCACCAATCAACGGGAAAGTAAACCAACACTGCCACCAACCTACCAGCACCTGCCGAGTAATAGATACGATGGCATTATCTGACATAGAGACAAGAGAAGGCTTGTCAGCCATAGGCAACGGGAATTGAGCTACAAACAGTGATAACAAATACGTTTTCATAATGTGATCCGTGAATAGGAAACATCTTCATGAGGAAAAAGTGAAGTAAGTAAGCGGCCTACCTCACAAACCATCATCCATCATCCATCATTAAAAAATCAAGACTTAGGAAGAGCGGCTATTGTAGCCCCCGCTCCAATCACGACCCTTTGATGAATTTCCTTTTTTCGTCGCTGCTTTATGCAACTTTTTAGGTTTAGAGGTACAACCGTCGTATCCCTTCCCGCCCACAACTTTATCAAGCATATCCTCTGATAATGACGCTACTTGTTGGCACATAACTTTCTTCATTACTCATCCTTAACGTAACCAATATTTCTCCCTGAATAACGCCTTTACAACGCAGCAATAGATCTTGGCTCTTGCGTAAACGTAAGGCCTACAGGTATTTAGCCCTAGCTTTATCAAGGCTTAAATTCCATCAGTACCACAATTAATTTATGAGTTAATTTATTGATAATCCTCACTTCTTATTGGCTTATCTACCAGGGGCATAACCCCCCCCCCCC
>NZ_JAUJED010000025.1:0-75063 GCF_030442075.1 Vibrio sp. TMPB1044
TGCATGTGTTAGGCCTGCCGCCAGCGTTCAATCTGAGCCATGATCAAACTCTTCAATTTAAGATTTTGTGACTCAACGAATACTGACTTCAAAACTACTATGTAATTTTAAAGCTATTACCATTCCAACAGAATGGTAATGAATTGACTGTGCCAAATAACCCCTCTCTATAAAGAAAGTAATTATTCGTATTGGTCACTCAGTTCATTGAAATCATTTTGTTACCGAAGTAACTGTTATTACGCTCTTTCGAAAAAGAACCAATAACGTTTTGATATTCATCAACGAGTGCCCACACAGATTGATAGGTTTAAATTGTTAAAGAGCTTTGCTTATCGAAACTTTCTTTTTACAAAGAAACCCTTGAAAGCGGACGTGAATTCTAGCGATTTAATCTTAAGTGTCAAACACTTTTTAAAATTAATTTCTTTCGAACTTTCCGTCTTACTGATTACTGCTGAAGCCTTGTGGCGTCTGCCGTCTCAGTGAGGCGGCATTATAGAGATCATCGAAAACATGGCAACCCCTATTTTAATAAAAATTCAAAAAAGTTGCTTAAGCGGCTACTTTTACATCAAAACCGTCTTTCACAGGTTAAAGCTCATACAATCAAGAGCATATAACTTAGAATTTTGCGACTAGATCTTTTGAGAATGCCTCTATATCCAGTTCGATACTCCACTTTTCACTTAGCTCCACTATGTTATCTAGCGATTGCTGAACCGTTTTTATCGTCAATGTATTGTTATCTAGGTCGTATACCTGTTTTTGCGTCGTGTAATAGAAGTAAAGGATCGTTAATGCTTCTCGATCGCCTTGCTCAGCTTTTGGTTGAATACGCTTAAGCTTACGGTAGATTTGATTGTGAACTTGTTTAAGGTTCCACACATAAAGCGCTTCTTTAAAGTAATCATGCCCTTTCACACGACTCGCAATAAACGCATTCAAGGCAACTGATAAAATCACCCCGAGTACATTCAAATGGAAATTGCCTGTCGCTTCCCCAGTAACGGATCCAGCTGAACCAAAAAGTTCAATCAGGATGCTACCGAATACGATGGCAAACAAGGCAAGTGACCCAACCAATGAAACCAACAGCAGGTTCATCTTCTTTCTATATTCTTCTTTATTAATCTTCTGTAACTTCATCGACTACTTCCTTATGTAAGTCACCTAATAATTTGCGCATACTATCTATGTAAACCTTGGTTCGCTTCAACCTTTACCATCTTGTAATGTGGTCACTCTCTATTTAATACGTATAGTTCTTCTGGTCAGTACTATACATAACTCCATTTGACTTCATTAATAGAAAAGAGTTACATACCGCCATAATTTTGGTTATTCATCAATTCATGTTGATAAAGTCTGTTTCGCTTTATCACATACTGACAAGGTACATTCCATGCGTTCATTTGTATTACGCGCTCGCGCAGCCCCTACAGAGAGCAAACTTATCTTAGAGGGTGTTGGGCAAGATGCTCATACTGAGATTCTGGCTCATACTCTGATGAACACGATCTTCGTTGCTCAATCTCACCGTGAGAATGTCACCGTGCACCTTGTGCTAGAGAGTACTAAAGACTTTTCACGTACCATTACATTCGATTCAAATGAAATCACCAACATTGGTGGCTTTCATGAATCTGCACTGTTATCTGCGGTAGTAAGAGCGGTTGACGCTTCTCAAGGCATGACAAAAGAACAGACACGTCAGGTAGAACCGGGCATCACTGTCCGTACCATGAGCTTTGAAAAGTTGGTCAAAGAACTGGCCGAAGACCACCAACTGTACATGATGGATAAGAAAGGCGACTTTATCCGTGATGCAGAGATTGCGGAAAACCCATGTTTCCTTCTAACTGACCATATCCCTATGCCGAAGAAAAGCTACAACAGCTTGAAGCGTTTAGGGACAGAGAAAATCAGCTTAGGTCCAAACATGCTGTTTGCTTCTCAGTGTGTTGTGCTGATCAACAATGAGCTTGATTTAAGAGACTTCTAATTCAACACAATATCTGTAGAAATAAAAATGGAGCGATCATCGCTCCATTTAACTCATTTGTTCAGTTAGCATCCGTACTAAAAACGAGCTTCAACTGTCATCCCCTCCACCCAATACTCTCCTGGCGGCTCTTTAACAAAGTCCAATACGACTTTCAAGTACGTCGGCTGACCTTCAAACGGGCTGACTAACTGACTTGGTAATTTACTAACAACTTCTACTGAATCGGACACTTCAGCCTCGAAAGAGCTACCATTAGGAAACTTTATCAAGACATTTGCTCCCTTTACTGCGTCTTCTAAGTATTTAGGGTCTAGATAAGCAACAATATTTGGAACTGTATTCTTTGCTATCGTTACCAGTTCATCGCCTTCAAAAACACGCTGCCCTTCAACAACATGTATATCAACGACGTGACCCGTATAAGGAGACTTTATCGACAACCCTTGTTCTATCACACGTTTGAGCGCTAAGTCTTTCATCAATGCACGTCTAGCCTGGCTAACTGGTCCAGCTAGTGCCCGCTCCTCCTCTGCCAATTTGGCATTTTGAAAATCAAGTTTTTGCTGGTTCAATTGATTGTTTAGCGAGTTGCCCATCCCAACAATATTTGCATAGTCCACATCAGATACTTGTCCTTTTCTGCGATATTCTTCATAGCGCTTTTGAATTTCCTGTACTTTGCTTAAGTTACGACGTGTTTCTGCAAGACCGTTTAAATGCAATGCTTCTATATCGCTTGGTAAGTTAACATCCAACCCTAATAGCTCAGAATGGATAAACTCAATTTGAGCCTCAATTTCCAAATTCGTCAATTGAATTACGGTCTGGGATTGCTCTACTCGAGTTCCGCCTTCTATCGGAATAGGTCCAACGACGCCTGCAACCTTAGCTGTCAAGGTAACTGGATAAGATGTAATAATAGCCGGGGCAATAACTAAAATATTTGTCTTAAAGAAAAAATAAGCAACAAACAAAAGTGGGCTTATCACCAAGCTCAAGATCAAATACCAACGAAAGCGATAGCCCCCTCTTTTGGCTTGTCCGTAAGCAACCTTTACACCATCATCCGATTGAGGTTTGTTTTTTTTATCCAGATGAAATTTCACTTTCATTGCTAAAACCTTTTGCCTTTTTTCAATACCCACCAAGGAGCCATACTCGATTCTTCATGACTCCTTCTAAATAATTCATTGATCATGGAAAACGCCGTAATCAACCGCATAACAAACTGATAAAAAGGATATAGAATTAGCCATTTAGACATTTTTAAATCCTCTTTCTCTCTTTCAGAGACCAAACCAATGTAAACAGTAAAAAATAGAATGACTGTAAACAAATACACGCAATAAATTAGAATCATCAATGCTGCAACAAAATCGATTGGGTACACCCAAAATATATAAAACATAAAGACCGAAACTAGGATAGGCAGCAATACATTTTGTAAGACGCCATAAACTAAAGTGAAAATGAAATTCCCCCAGCCAAGCAAACGAGGGGTTAAGCCTTCATTATGCTTCCTCAAAAACAAAAACAGTAAATCTCCATCCCATCTAAGCCTTTGTTGCATCAATCCTTTCAGGGTACTAGGAACATCGGTATGCCCTACAGCCTTTGGTGTAAAAGACAATCTATTGTTGGGGTAGCGTTTCTTATATTGCTTAAGCCTCATCGTTAAATCGAGATCTTCAGCCGTATGCGTATCCCAACCTCCAACTTGTTTTAATACATTTTTTCTAAATGCACCAAAGGCTCCAGAAATATTATTTAGCACTCCCCAATTTGAGAGCCCTGTTTTTCCTGCTTGCATAGACAACATATATTCTAGAGACTGCATACGAGTAAGTAAGTTGTCCTGCCAATTTCTTACACGCAACGCACCACCTGAAGCAATCACATTCTTGTCAGTAAATTGCTTCATCATTTGCAGTGCCATATCGTTATCAAAAGAAGTATCGCCATCAACATTTATAACAAAATCGCCGGTGGCATTATCTAAACCAGCATTCAACGTTGATACTCTTCCTCCCCTTTGCCACTTGGGTATAACTCGAACATTTCGATTTTTTACAGATTGATGTCTCTGCTCACCTCGAATCGCAGCTTGATAAGTATCTTCATTCTGAGCTGCACCATCAACTACCGCTAACACTTCAATCTTTCCGGGATACAGTTGCTCAACTAGTGTGTCTATCGTAATTTCAATCGCATCCCCTTCGCCATAACAAGTAATGACGAAAGATATGCTCGGGTATTCTGTTATCTCAATATCACTCTCAGAATAAGACCAACGAAATATCCCTGTTAACACGAGTAAAAAAAGTGGCAGTTCAACAATAACCATCATGGGAAACAGCATGAGCCATAACTCTGTATTTTCGAGTAACATTCCCCAAAAATATTGTTGAAGATTGAGGCTATTCGACAGCATAAATTTCGCCGACTTTACTCTCTAACCACGCCCCTACGTCCTCTATAACCATGGGGTCAGGAAGGCTCCAAGCAAACACATTCAATGTAAAATCATCGTCTTCAATAAGTAGACAAAGGGCTTCTATTTTTTCACGCAGAACATTGATATGTTCCATCTTAGCTTTAGGCATAAATACGAAAAGAACATCACTTTTGTACTGACAACAAATATCTGAGTCTCTAAACAAACCGTTAAGGCGCTCAGTAATTTGCTCGATCAAAGCAAACATTTTCGCATCTCCATTCTTAGATACATATTGAGCTAAATCAGGGAGATGCAGACCTAGGAGAAGATGCTCTTCTTGATGACGGATAGCGATACGATTGACCCAATCAAGGAGGTTCGAAAAATACCCGCTGTCTACTTTGCCGCGTAGGGTCAGCTCTGGAGCAGATAATTTGACGCCGTGACGAAATATATACTCGCCCTGCACACCTAATTTTAATGAATAGATTTTCCTGACAACCAACTGAGAAACATCATTCTTGGCATCACAACTAAAACAAACAGCCAAAGTCTCAGCTTCAGAAAAGGAATGAGAACAAACGTTACATGAATGAGTCTCTAACGGGCGGTCATAATCCACACCGATATGACGAAGTTGAGTTAAACATTTAGGGCATTCCAGTTTATGGTTACGTTTAAATTGTCCTTGTTCGGCTACATGACCACAGGTGAAACAATGTAATGAGACACGCTCGGTAATATCAATGTCTTTACATGAAGGGCACACTTCGATGTAATTCAAATGAGCACTAGCGCAGTCAGAACATACACGGACTCGATTGATCAACTCATCATATTCAAACGTATCACGCTTGGTTTCTGACAAAACAAAACGATATGTAGAACTCAACTCTGGATAATATAAGTCGACTAAAGGGTAAGAATATATCGATTTCAGAGTCAGGGATCGATGAGGGACTAGTCGTCGATCTTGCTCTAACCCTAACCATCCAATTAAAGGGTCTAAAGCCTCCGTCGATTCGGAAACACTGTTCAACGTTCTACTATGTTGGAGCAGTTCTTCCTCGATAGTCTCTTGATTTAAAACTCCATCAGATAAACAAACTGACAATGCGCTAGTTTCAAATACATAAATCTTCCAAGACCAAAACTTTCTGCAACGGTGAAGTTGACTTAATAAATCATCTTGTACACTGGCTTCTGTGTTTAGAAAAACCACACCACCTAACAACTCTGGTAGTTGCTCAATATCACTTACTTGCGCAATATCAAATCGATTTTCCGTATCAACTATTGGGGTCCCAAGACAGTAAATTTTTAATTTATCTCTCATTCATTAACTCCATACTTTTGACACTTCCACCGTCAAATAAACGTAACATTCTGAATATTAATGAATGCTATTGGATTGGTCGGCCTTATACAAATACTAGATATCGATGTAAAAACAGTCCAATTATTAACCAACAATATAAAATACTGACACCATTACATTAACAACACGGAAACATAGATATTAATGATAATTTTAAAATTATAGATAAACAGCACTCCAAAAATTGGATAGCGATACTTTTTTCAGACTAATTACATCAACTTTCGGAGCAATGCCTCTCTCTAACTCATTCAATCTTATAAATTTCTCATATCACTTCTATACTAATTCCAATCTTAATTAATCGTGTTAAAGGCAAAGGATGAGCGTATTAACCGTATTCTTCTGTGGTACAGGCTCAAATTCAGAAGACAACAATCACAAAAACTATGTGTCTGGCGAATTGATTTCGACGTTAGCAAAGAATGCAACGGGCAGAGACATGATTGACTACATTCAAGTGGATGGGGTTGGTAGTGGCAATCAGAACGAGTGGTTGAAGCAAGGCAAAGATGACACCTACTCAGCAGTGAGAGGAACGCTGCAGGGCAAAGGCATTGATAGCAATATGCGCCATGTTCTGAATATCTTGCGTGGAAACCAACAAGATAAGAATAACTATATGAAGCGAGCGAAAGGACTGCTCAGTGAATCTCGCCCTGCAAAATCGGCTTGGCCTTTTGCAACCAGCCAGAAATATCAAGATTGGTTGAAAGATTCACAAGAATTAGCCGCTGACCTGAAACACGGTATCGCTGCACGCCAACAGAACATTGCGATTGAGCGCCAAAGTAAACCGATTAGCCAAGTTAACATCGTGGGCTGGAGCCGCGGTGGTGTAAGTTGCTTTGAATTGGCGAACCGTATGCTCAAAGATCCCGAACTTAGCCACATCCCAGTAAACATCTTTGCGTGTGATCCCGTACCCGGAGGGATGAACGCATTCAAGGATTACAAATCACTCGGTAAAAACGTTAAACAGATAGTGTGTGTTTTCGCTGAAGACGAACGTTCACTGGCTTTCAAAGCAAGAATGCCCCGCTTGTCACCTTCAACTAAATACTACACAACCTACATGCCTGGTCGACACGGCACTTTGGTCGGCAATGCCAATACCTCTGGCGGGAGCAAAGGGGCAGGATTACTCACTGGTCCTGGTCTCGTCACACGAGACTTCATGGAGAAGGTGTTAACCGGTTGGGGAACGCAACTTAAAGCGAGTACGACATTAAACTTCTCCCGACAACGCATCATCGAGTTATACGAGCAAATGCGCAGTCACGAAGAATACTTCAATAAAATGCACGGCATGACTTATACCGCGAAAAACAGACTACTTTGGACAAGCAAAGACCGAATCGGTCAGCAGAGAGAACGTCGCTACGGCATTCCAATGTATCGCTTTCAGTTCCCCGGTATCACTAATAATTATGGCGATGCAATTAATCGTCACCACTGCGATGTGTTAGCGACTAATGCTTTCGCAGCACACGGGACTTCGGCGGCACTACCAAACCCAGTCTGATAATCACGCTTTGTTTAACACATTTCAGGTCGGGACAACCCAAACAAAAAAAGAGCTCAACTAAGTGAGCTCTTTTTTGTTATCTATATCTTGTTATCAATCGGGTTATCTAGGAATCAGACCTGATTAACCAAAGATGAAGCTGTATAGGAAGCCTGCACCCATCGCCATGCTTAGGATAACGAATAGGAATGCTGCAATCATTTGGTTTTTGAAGATTGATTTAAGCAGGATAACTTCAGTCAAACTTGCACCCGCACTACCAATGATCAATGCCATTACCGAACCTAGCGCCATACCTTTCTGAACTAGAGCAGCACTTAGTGGGATTACCGCTTCAGCACGAATGTACAGTGGAATACCAATCACAGCTGCTACAGGAATCGCATACCACATACCTTCACCAGCGTACTGTGTAATTAAGTCTGTAGGAATGAAGCCGTAGATGAATGAACCAATCGCGATACCCATCATTAGGTAAGGGAAAACTTGTTTGAAGTCTTTCCAAGTTGAGAACCAAATTCTCATCCAACGGCTAGGCTCTTTTTTCTCTACGATTTCAGCAGTTGCGCTTCCATCCGCTGAGCAGCATGAAACAGTAACTTGTGGCTCTTCTTTTTTAGAATCGCAGCAAGATGTCTCTTTCGCCATTACCGGTGCAGGCTCACCACATGCACTTGTGCCACATGAAGATTCAGCTTTTACTGGTGCTGTTTTCTTAGGAGCAGAGTCACCACAGCTAGTACCACAGCTTGAAGAAGAACCAGTTGATTCATACGCTTCGGCTTTTACGTAACGCTCGAAGCCTAGTTTCTCTAGTGCGTAACCTGCCACTACAGATACTGTCATTGCTACTAGGAAGTAGAACACCGCAACTTGCCAGCCGAACGTAATCACGAACAAACCAATGATCACTGGGTTCAATAGTGGACTACCGAATAAGAACACCATCATTGGACCGAAACCCGCTCGTGCACGCAGCAATCCTTTTAAGAAAGGAATAGTCGAACATGAACAGAAAGGCGTAATCGCACCCAGTAACGCTGCAACGACATAACCCTTACCGTTACGCGAACTCAAAATAGACTGAATCTTTTCTGGTGTAAGAAACTCTTGCAGAATCCCAACAATGTAGCTGATCGCCAAGAAAAGGATGATTAGCTCTACTGCTAAGAAAGCGAACATATCAAGTGCGTCTTTTAGCATTGTTAACATTTCATTGCTCATAATTAACTCCAAACTGGATTGAAGGCCGGACTCTATGAGAAAAGTAACCAAACCTTTAATTTCGAATATTCTCGAATTATAGAAATATTTAGTAACAGATCAAGCTTTATTTCGATAAAAATCGAATTGAATTTCAAAAGAACTGATTTTCAATGACTTACATAATCACGATTTTTACATTTGTATTTAGGATACATTTCGACTATTATCGAAATTAAATATTGAGGAGTTAATATGAACTTAGAAGTCGTTGCGAAAGCACTTAAAGAGTTGGGGCACCCTATCCGCCTAAATATCTATAAGAGTGTCGTAAAAGCTGGCTACCAAGGCATTGCAGTTGGCGGCCTACAAGAAGAACTCGGTATCCCCGGTTCTACCTTGTCTCACCACATTTCAAGCCTAGCGTCGGCGGGGCTAATCAGCCAAAGACGTGAGGGAAGAACCCTATTCTGCGTGGCAGAGTATGAATGCCTAGAAGGCGTGATTGATTTCTTACAAGACGAGTGTTGCGTGAATGAACAGTGCAACTGATGCACCTTTGAACGGGGCACCTTTGAATAGGGCTTCTTTGGACTTAGAACAGGTTTGGGCCGAGTATCAACAAGCGTTGAAGTCGTTTCTGCACTCTAAGGTCAACAATGCAGCCGATGTAGAAGACTTGCTTCAAGAGATCTTGATTAAGACATACCAGAACTTACACAAAGTCCAAGATGCAAGCAGTGTGAAATCGTGGCTATTTCAATTAGCGAGTCACACGATCATCGACTTCTACCGTAAACATGCTCGCCAACAGCGTGACAGCCAAATTGATGCTGAAGATCTTTGGTTTGCCGATTTAGACCACGACTCTGAGTTTAAACAGAAGCTGTCGTTGTGTATTGAGCCGTTTATTCAAGCATTACCAGAACAAAGTTCATCGCTACTGCTTGCTGTTGATATCAAAGACCAAAGCCAGAAAGAGATCGCAGAGGCACAAAACATAAGCTATTCAACGGTGAAGTCTCGCGTTCAGAAAAGTCGTGGGGATCTTAAGAACCTATTCGAACAGTGCTGCAATTTGTCACTGGATAAGCAAGGCAATGTGATTGATTGTGAGCTCAAGTCGGACGCTGATTGCGGTAAGTGCCAATAGAAGTACTGATAGTAACTAGCTCAAACCCGTTTTTTAAATAGAACAAAGCCAGCAATTGATGCTGGCTTTGTTGTTTTCATAATCTGTAAATCACTTTGCCTAAGCTAGCCTAGTGCTTGAGCGAACCTAGTACTTGTGCGAACTTAGCTACGCCACTTCCGCTTTGACGACTGGTTGATAGCGCCCCGGTTTATGGTTCATCGCCAAAATCAAGTTGGTGACTATTGCGCCCAGTACAGACAACAGAACCAATGACACATCAACGATAAACAGTGACAGCACAACAATCGTGCAGTCTAGTGCCATCTGAACCTTACCCGCACGAATTCCAAAACGTTCTTGTAGGAACAACGCCAAAATGTTGAAGCCACCTAAGCTCATCTTATGACGGAAAATCACCAGCATGCCGGTACCAATTAAGCCACCACCAAGTAAAGCTGCATATAATGCATGAATTTCGGCAATCTGAATCACGTGATACAAGTGATCCACAGCGAACGAAACAATCGAAACCGCGATAAACGTATTGATGGTGAAGCGCCAGCCCATACGAGCAACCGACAAAATATAGAAAGGTAAGTTAAGTGCGAAGAACACTTGGCCAAAGCTTAGGTCTGTTACTTTGGTAATGAAGATCGCTAGACCAGCCGTGCCTCCGGTGAGCAAACCGACCCGATTGAAAAAGATAACGCCGAGTGATACCAATGCGCTACCTAAGATCAGCGCCAGTAAGTTTTCGCGAAGGTTATGATCTTTATCCATGTGAATGACTCTCCCTGAATCTTTTAACATCGCGTTTCAGTCAGTTGAAACGATTTACGCCCAAATTTACGATGTTTAGCAGATAAGTCGAGCGAATAGCCGATCTTACGAGGTGATTAGTTTGTATATTAGTTTTTACAGTTTTGTGAAATACCTCAATAAAGCAATTAGTTACGAACATGAAATTAAGTATCTATTCTGAATTATAGGCTTCTATCGCTGAATCAGTTAGCTTAGCGTTTTCCTATTTATTGGTCATGTTTCATCCCAATTCCAGCGACACATAAAACCATGCATACATCTATGCATAAAACGCATAGACTAAATCACAAATGGTCATTTGATACATACCTCACTCGTCATTATGATGCGCGACTTCTTAAAACATAGAACGCATGTAAACACCTTATGTTTTCACAATCTCTTTTTGCCCAACTGGCCAGAATGACGTTATTCCTCGTCATTAGTTTGGTTATTGTGCATCACAGTCAGCCATTGATTGATCTCTTGGCTCAGCATGCCGTAAGCAGTGGTTGCCACCAGCAGTCAGGGCATGATCATTCTGGGCACGAACACCACCATGAGATGACTGACCAACACATGTCAGCGCAAGACCACTCACATCACCACCATTAATTTAAGAGTATTAGAATGAGCATTTTCCGTTTTCCTTTACTGGTATGGCTTGGGATCGGCACACTTATTATCAGTCTAGGGATCAGACAATCATTCGGCATTTTCATGATGCCAATTTCAGAGCATTTCGGCACGGGGCGAGAGTTTTTCAGCTTCGCTATTGCTCTACAAAACCTATTGTTCGGTGTGTTCCAACCTTTTGTTGGTATGGCCGCTGACAAATGGGGAGCAAGACGAATCATTATTGCTGGCGCATGTGCTTACGGTTTGGGTCTACTTCTTACCTCAATTTCTACCGAATCAAGCATGCTTTACGTTTCATTGGGCGCTTTGGTTGGCCTTGGACTAAGTGCAACAAGCTATGTGATTGTGTTGGGTGCTGTCGCGAAAGTCGTGCCCGCAGAACACGCAGCTAAGGCGTTTGGTTTAACCACAGCTGCCGGTTCATTTGGTATGTTCGCGGTGATACCGGGCGCGCAATACATGTTGAACGAATTCGATTGGCAAAGTGCGATGCAAGTGTCTGGCGTATTGTGTTGTTTGATGATCTCTTTTGCACTCTTCATGCGTGCGCCCAAAGCGGCATCAAACAAACAGGCTCAAGCAGAAGACAATCAAACATTGAAAGAAGCGTTGTCTGAAGCGCTCTCTAACAAAAGTTACTGGTTGATTCACGCTGGCTTCTTTGTGTGTGGTTTCCACGTGATGTTTATTGCGACACACTTGCCAAGTTACTTAGCAGACAAGAATTTACCTGCGAGCAGCGCAGCGATGGCACTGGCTTATGTCGGTATCTTTAACATCTTCGGATCTTACTTCTGGGGTGTAATGGGCGATAAGTTTAGTAAGCGTCATGTAATGTCGGCACTATATTTAGTGCGTACTGTGGTTATTGGTGCGTTTGTGACTCTACCAGTAACGGAATCAACCGCAGCTATCTTCGGCGGGGCAATAGGATTCTGTTGGTTAGGTACAGTACCGCTAACTTCTGGCTTAGTTCGTCAGATCTTCGGTGCACGTTACCTATCGACTTTGTATGGCTTGGTTTTCTTCACTCACCAAGTGGGTAGTTTCTTAGGCGCTTGGGTTGGTGGTCGTATTTACGATTACTACGGATCTTACGAGCCAATTTGGTGGTCAACGGTGGTATTGGCATTTGTAGCAGCGCTTATCCATTTACCAATCAATGACAAGCCGATTGAGCGCATCAAATTGGCAATGGCTTAACATTTAACACTGACTCCCCCAGCAGCGAAAATTGATAAGCAAACCAATAAGAGAGTGGATATCGAAAGGAACACATCCTAAGATATTCGCTCTCTTTTTTATTGGGCGTTGAAATCGAAATTATAACTAGCGAAACTTGCATAAACCTCACTGAATAATAAGACTATTCCTGCCGTTTTACTTTATAGTATTCGTTCTCCCCTTTTGAACTTATTCGCAGGCTTATGGAATACCTAGATCAGACCGCTCTTATCGCGATGGCACTCATTTTTGCCGGCTCGTTTGTACAAACAGCAATCGGCTTTGGCCTGGCTATTGTGGCTGCCCCGTTGTTGTTTTTGGTCTCACCTGACTATGTACCCGCACCTATCTGTCTCGTTGGTCTGTTCATTTCTGTATTCAACGCGTTTAAACACCGAGCAAATATATCTATTGGTGGATTGAAAATCGCACTATTAGGCCGAATTCCTGGTTCACTGGCAGGCGGTGCTTTGTTGGTGATGGTATCAACAAGCGTTTTGTCACTGTGGTTAGGCTTGTTGGTTGTATTCGCGGTGATTGTTAGTTTGCTTCCGTTTAGGTTAGAACCGACGCCTACTAAAATGGGCATCGCTGGGTTCTTCTCAGGCTTCTTCGGTACTAGTTCAGGCATTGGTGGTCCACCTATGGCACTCCTTCTTCAACACCAAGATGCGAATCAGCTTCGCGGCAACCTTTCTGCATTCTTTGTGTTTAGTTCTATCATTTCATTACTGGTACAGATCCCAATTGGCTTCTTCACAATTCACCATTTGATCATCACAATCCCGCTGCTTCCTGCCGCTTGGTTGGGTTACAAGATGGCGTTATTGACGACGCAAAGCATTCCTAAAGAGAAGATACGTATCGGCTCTTTGTTGCTATGTTCTATCAGTGGCTTTACTGCCATTTGGCAAGGCTTAGCTGGCTAACTCGAAGCAGAAACATCGATAAAGCAACAAGCACTAGGTCCAACACCAAACTATTGAAAGGGCGTTCTATGACATACGATGAGTTCAATGCATTCTGTGAGTCGCAAGCAGCCACCAGCTATGTGATGCAATGGAATAACTCTCACGTTTGGAAAGTGGGAGGGAAAGTGTTTGCGATTGGAGGTTGGGGGCCGAACGACGAGCCTGCATTTATCTTCAAAGCGTCCAATCAGAATTTCGACTTTCTAAAAGAAGAGCCCGGTTATAAACCTGCGCCCTACTTTGCTTCACGTGGTATGAAGTGGATTCAGCTGTTTGAGAGCACACCAGAAAGAGATGAGGAATTAAGATACTACCTCACTGAATCACATCGAATTGTGTCCTTAAGTCTAACCAAAAAGAAACAAGCAGAGCTAGGGCTCAATCAATAACGTTTATTACGTATTGCTAATCTGAGCCCTTCTTTTGCAGTGAGGAAGGCTCCCTAAGAAGTCTGTTTCAAAAATGCAGGTAAATAGCGTTCTATTTTTTGCTCTGAGATAAGCGGTACCAATAGATAGATCAAACCCGCAAAGGCAATAGATCCGGCTAAGTCTTCTGGTCGATGCATGCCAAGCCAAACTCGGCTGTAAGCGACACCACCAGCCCAAACCAGCAAACCACCTACCAAATAAAAACGCTTCGCTTCTAAAAAAAATCCACCGAAGAACGCCAAACACACACCGACGAAAATCATGTGTCCAGATGGGAAAGAATAGTCAGTCTCACCCAACCAGTGGCGCGTTCGCCACTCACTCACCTTATCTTGCACAGATGCAATCGCTGCGTTCTTTTCTACCAGTGGCAGTTCATAAAACACTTCTGGCATTTCGACAACTTCTTGCGTCACCAAATACTCAGAATAAGGTCGAGGGCTTTCTGTTGAATGCTTTAAGAAGGTTTTCGCTGCAAAGCTAAGAATCAACAACAGGCCAAGCTGCAGAAACAGGCTGACTAGCTTAGCTTTGGAAAACTTCATCGTGAGCAATGCCAGAGACAAAACAGCTAGCGTTACCAAGAATCCTTGATTACCTGCTGAGTACGTCACGAACGTCATGAACGCACCATAGAAAGGCAAAACCGCACTTCCAAGGTCAAAGTTCGATCCAAAGATCAAAAAGGGTACGAGAGAATACAAACTTAAAACGAGCAGTAATAAGCCTTTGGATTTGTTAGAGAACAGAGAAGTCATGGCTAAGATCTTTTGGATAAAGTGGTCGGATGCTATCGCAGCTTAGCATCGCCAATATCAATTTCATGTCAAAACGGTCAGTCAGTCGTCATGGTGTAACAATATTCGATTAATGCAGTGCTTGAATATTGATTCGGTGAACCCTCACCTCATCACCAATAATCTTTACCATCCACTTATACGCATACCGACAGTAAAACCAACTAAAGACCAGCTATACCGTACTAAACGCAACGGCATTGTGTTCTGCTGATAAAGTGAACACTCACCGGGTTATCAGGCCAGAATCTGAAAAACTTTGCTGTCAGTCCTTTAAATCCACTATTGAAAGGATTACCATCTGGTCTGCTTTCAAAAGCAAAACAGATTATTAATTTTTATTCTCAGGGCGGGGCGAAATTCCCCACCGGCGGTATGTCCTTAGCAAAATCTAAAGATAAGCCCGCGAGCGCTCGATTCGTCGAGGTCAGCAGATCTGGTGAGATGCCAGAGCCGACGGTCATAGTCCGGATGAGAGAGAATGAAAACACACTCGTTTAAGTTGGAAAGGCGTACCTATTTATTGGGTTCATGCCTCCAACTTAGGCGGGTGCATTTCGTTTTGGATAAAACCATAATGAGCTAAGGCCAACTTGTAATGAGTCGGCTTTGTTGTGCTCGGTTAAGATCCCTCATACAGCCCTGATTCTGGTGATATTTTAGGAGTTTAACCATGAATCAGTCTTCACTACTTGCCGAATTTGGCGAACCAATCACTCGTGTTGAAAACGCACTGCAAGCTCTGCGCGAAGGTCGTGGCGTACTTTTACTCGATGATGAAGATCGCGAGAACGAAGGCGACATCATCTACTCAGTAGAACACCTGACGAATGCTCAAATGGCGCTTATGATCCGCGAATGCAGCGGCATTGTGTGCCTGTGTCTAACTGACGAGCAAGCGAACCAACTTGAACTTCCACCTATGGTTGTTGATAACAACAGCGCAAACCAAACTGCGTTTACCGTAACTATCGAAGCAAAAGTGGGCGTAACAACAGGTGTTTCTGCCGCTGACCGTGTAACAACGATTAAGACAGCTGCAAACCCAACCGCTAAGCCTACTGACCTTGCTCGCCCTGGCCACGTATTCCCATTGCGTGCTCGTAAAGGTGGTGTACTTGCTCGTCGCGGCCACACAGAAGGTACAGTGGATCTTATGCAAATGGCTGGTCTTCAATCGGCAGGTGTACTGTGTGAAGTAACCAACCCAGATGGCACGATGGCAAAAGCGCCAGAGATCGTGGCTTTCGGTAAAATGCACAACATGCCAGTACTGACCATTGAAGATATGGTTATGTACCGCACTGAGTTCGATCTCAAGCTTGCATAACGTTTAGCCTTCAATGCTAAACACTTAGCATTGAAGCTAACTACACTGCGAAATGAACACTGAAAGGCCTCACTCTTACTGCTTGTTATAATTAAAAGCATATAAGGAGTGAGGCCTTTTTAATTTGCGTAGCATGAAACGACCCAGAGATGGATCTCCAAAGTGTCCCTGCTTACCGAAGCCTCTCCAACCTACCATCAGAGAAGCGTAACCTCTCAAAAAATCCTGCAAAATATGAGAAACATTCACTCGAATGGTGAAGTCGTGCACCATGATTGATCATCCATAATTAGACTAAAAACATAACTCAATGAAATATAACACTTATTTATTTTGGCACGGTGCCTGCACTACCACTAAGTAGGTATACAAATATTAGGAGTTGAATATGTTTGTAGTTATTTCAGTGGGTTTATCCCTATTAGTACTTGCAGCCCTGTTTCATTTCTCAAGGAAGAGACAAACAGCGCTATCACACAGGTTTGAAACCTTAGTTCTGCTTAGAGAGTTATTGTTGCTATCACGCAAACACCGCGCAGCAACGCATTACGCTCTAGCATATAAATTATCTAGCGACTCGATTCGCAAAGTGAACGAGATTTACGACAACATACTTGAGGTATCTGAGCTGCTTCAATCTCATGTTTCGTTTGATAGTCGCCCTATGTATCGCATCTATCACCTTAAGCTCATTGCCATGCACAGTGACTGGCAAAACCGCAGCTTGGTGCGTAACCAATCGATTCATGGCAAAACAATTCGCCATAGCATGTTCTTGATGGATGAAGTGATGATCATTTGGCTGATTCAGTCTGAACGAGAAGACATGAGCCGTGAGTATCACATGAATTGGCAACAGATCTTAGACTGCATGGAAATCCTGACCAAGTTACGCATGTGCATACCTGATATGGAGAAGCCTGAGGAGTATTTGAGATTCAAATTCTACGCCTCTCAGACACACAGAAAACTCAACCAATTATCGATTATCTGCCCGATTAGCAGTGGGTCACCGGTTTGTACACGAGCGATGCATGCACTTACAGAGATCGCATCAAGCACTGAAGCGACCCAACCAGCAGATAGCATGTACGAATTAACCAGTGATATTTCTAGCGTCGTGTCGCAAGTTTACGACCAAGTATTATCCGACATTACTAGAAGCTTGTATCGACCTTTACCTGACATTAACGAAAAGGCGATAGACACCCGATTATCCGTACATCATTACATGTAAAGACTTCGTGAGAGGAGAGCGTGCTGGAACTCTGAATTATTGAGTTCAAATCCGATATCACCTTTGATATCGGATTTTTGTATTTATATGTTTATGCCTTGTGTACTTGTGTACTTGTGTACTTGTGTACTTAAGATATAACCTCAAACATCCCCAGATTTAATATCGTTAGACCAAGCTCCTGCTGCAAAATCAATAAACTGACGTACAACAGGGAGTTGATAGCTGCGAGATAGATACACTGCCCAAAGCACACTGCTCGGTGAAACAAAGTCTTCCAAAATCCGCTTCAACTTACCATTGGCAATCAATGGATTGGCTAAGTCACACGGTAATCGCACGATCCCTTTGCCATGCTGTGCGGCGCGGGTTAACACCCCAACATCGTTGGCTTTAATGGTGCCAGACACCTCAACCGAATAATGTTGGTTATCCTTAACAAAATCCCACTTAGAGACACTCAAATGGCGAAAGCAATTATGTTGTCGAAGTTCTTCAATCGTTTTAGGTTCACCGTGCTTGTCTAGATAAGCAGCAGATACACACACAACGGAATCGATTTCCATTAGCTTTCTGGCAATTAAGCTTTCATCAGGTTGATCGGTATATCGAAGTGCAATATCTATCCTCTCATCCACCAACTGAGTAAAACGATCCGAAGCAAAGAGTTCTACCGTAATATTTGGATGACGCTCAGTGAACTGCTCGACCACATCCAATAACATGTTTTGAGTTAAACCAATCGGCGCTGCGATTCGAATTGTCCCGGAAAGATCATCGGTTTGATTAAGCGCAGTAACCTCTAGCTCTGCGGTCTCATGGAGTATTTTTTCACAGCGTTGTAATGCGATTTCCCCTGCCGCCGTCAAACTCACCTTTCGAGTTGTTCTATGCAAAAGTCTTTGTTTTAGCCACGCTTCGATCTCTTGAACATGACGTGAAACCTGTAGTCGGCTCATGTCCAAATGCTCAGCTGCCTGAGTGAAACTGGCACAATTTGCGACTTCGACAAAACTGCGCATTGCAGTCAACCTATCCATCACGCTCTCCTTGAACTACTTGCTAGCAAATCAAATCTTATTAGATCACCATATAGATACAATCTACATCATTTTACGATATTTATCGCAACCTAGTGAGCTATTAGACTGCAATGGCTGTCGAGAAAACGACTCAATAAATTAGATAATTGGAGAGACATTATGAAAATTGCAGTATTAGGCGCATCAGGTTGGATTGGTAATCACATTGCTCAAGAAGCTCAATCTCGTGGTCACGACGTGGTTGCTGTCGTAAAAGATGCAAGCCGTGTAGAAATGAACAATGTTGAGGTTCGTTCATTTGATTTACAAGATGAAGCAGCAAGCCTTGCAACCGCACTATCCGGCGTTGATGCAGTAATCACTTCGATTGGCGGACGTGCTTTGGGTAATCACGACATCGTAAAAAGCACAGCAACTAAGCTGCTTGAGACACTGCCAAGCATTGGTATCGAGCGCCTACTTTGGGTTGGCGGTGCAGGTTCATTAGAAGTGGCGCCAAACGTACCGTTAGTGACCGTTCCTGACTTCCCAGCAGATTACAAAAACGAAGCACTAGCACAGGGTGAAGCGCTTGAAGTGTTCAAACAATCTAATGACAAGGTTAACTGGACATTCGTTAGCCCTGCTGCGGAAATCTTCCCGGGCGATAAGCTATCAGCCTACCGCACAGGTGGTGATCAACTGCTCACTGACGAAGATGGCAACAGCAAAATATCCGTCAGCGACTACGCTATCGCGATGATTGATGAACTAGAAGCTGGCAAGTTCCCACGCCAACGTATTGGTGTCGCTTACTAGTCAGCTCACATATAAAAACTAAAAAGCCGCTTGTTCAAAACAATGCGGCTTTCTCATCTTTTTACTGAGCATTCATTTAATCCAATGGCAGATGCCCTGTTTTCACTAGGATAACGGTCTCTTCTTCCACATAAGGAAAATGCTCGCTCATGTGCGGGCTGCGCATCCATGTGTGTTTTGGATACTCGCCATGCTCATCTTTAAAAGTGCCAGACAACACAAAGATCTCTTCACCACCAAAGTGACGATGCGGCTGAAAACGTTCGCCAACGGGCCATTTCACCAAGGCAACATTTTCGTGTTCAAAACCATGCAGTGGCATCACTTGTAAACCACCAATACCCGGAAGCCATTCCGTTTCTTGAGTATTGATACGAACTTGAGTTAAGTCTCTCACATCAAACTGATTAAGCTTAACCAAGATCGTACAGCCATCTTTACTCGATGGAGAGTGCGCACTACCCGGCGGATTACGGATATAAGTGCCTGTTGGGAAATCGCCAGTTTCATCTGAGAACACACCGTCTAACACGAAGATCTCTTCTCCTTGCGGATGTGGGTGTTCGGAGAATGAAGATTGAGGATCGTATTTCACCACGCTAGTCGTGTGACCCGATTCTTTCTCTTCTCTTTCTAGGGGCTTACGCCATACCCCTTTGGCAGGGCTCGCAACCCAATCTAGTTTATCGGTTTCGATAACCAGTCTCTTTGAAAAGTCCATGTTGAACATAATGACGACCTTACTCTTGTTATCGTTTTAATTATTATTGTCTTGCTAATGTCTATTCTACGCGAATAACGAGCTAGGGGGAGACTTCGCTGTTAACTGCTAATTGCTAATTGCTAATTGCTAATTGCTAACAAAGCATCCCCCCATATTGAAAGCTAGGCTTGATTAATTGCGGCCAGCGATCACGCCACCATCAACATCCCAGATTGCGCCCGTTACCCAATCGGCACTGTCTGATAGTAAGAAAGAGATGCTGTTTGCGATGTCTTTCGGCAAACCTACTCGACCAATTGGATGGAAAGCATTGAAGCCTTCTAGCGCTTGATCTACTTCTTCCGGCTTAATGAAAGATTCGTAAATTGGCGTTTTAACTACGGCTGGAGACACCGCATTCACACGAATGTTGTGATCCGCAAGCTCCATCGCCATATGCTGTGTTAAAGCGTGTAGTCCAGCTTTAGCCATTGAGTACGCAGAAGATGGTGTCGCTTTGATTGCTTGCTTACCCCACATAGAACCAACGTTAACCACACTGCCGCCGCCGTTCTTAATCATCAACTTGCTTATCGCTTGAGTGATGAAGAAGGTTGCTTTATTAAGCTGCATGTATTGCTCGTAATCAGATTCTTGGTGCTCAATAAACGCTTTGGGGTTGAAGTAGCCAGCCGCATTAACAAGGTAACCAATACCCTCTTCAAGCGACTCTAGATGCGCAATAAGGTTCGACACACTTGCATCATCATAAAGGTTAGCTTGCCAACCAGAAGCGTGGCCTAATGATTGAAGTTCTGACACCGCTTTATCTAACTTAGCTGGGTTATTGCCGACAACCAATACATGGATGTTTTGAGCGACTAACTGCTTCGCTGTTTCAAAGCCCATGCCGCTTGTGCCACCGATTACTACTGCAATACCATTTTTAGTGAAGTTCATTTTGTTATCTCCTAAGTCATGTGAACGTGGTAATCTTAGGCTTTGAACTAACACTATGAATAGTAAGTACAAATCGGTTAGGTAGGTACTTATTGGTACATCTTTATGAAAAATCAGGAAAACTTTTTTTCAAGAAAATCAGCACCAGAGCGTTCCGCTCGTATGGTGGAAACCATCTACGGCTGTAAATGGTCGCTAACGGTTTACCAATTATTGGCAAATGGTATTAATCGCCCCGGTGAGATGGTGCGCTCGGTCGAAGGGTTATCGACCAAGGTACTGAATGAATGTTTGAAGCGAAATGTTGAGTTCGGGATTTTAGACAAGCAAATGTTCAACGAACTGCCACCAAGAGTTGAGTATCAGGTAACGCCTTTTGGTGAGAAGTTTTTACTGATTCTGGATCAACTGGAAAGCCTGCAAAACGAAATCGACGAAATGTAAGTTCGAGCCAGTCCAATTATTGTCAAAAAACGGAAGACAAAAGAAGGAAGACGGAAGGAAGCACGCAGCGCTTAACTGACTGGCATTTGCTCAAAACGTCCTTTCACAAAATCAATGAAGGTTCGAATTCGGCTTGGTTGATAGCGGTCTCGGTGGTAGATCGCTGAAAAGTCCACTTTAGGCACCACCCAGTCATTAAACACTTGCACTAATTGCCCATCATTGAGTTCTTGCAAGCAATAGATGGTTGGCACACGAATAATCCCGTTACCCGACTTCGCACCTTGTACTAGCACTCGACCATTTTTGCATTGCAACCTTCCAGTCACATGTACATCGAGCGTTTTCTTGGTGTCATCGAGCGCTTGAAAACTCCATTTACGCACCGAACCGGTTAAGCAGTCATGATGGATCAACTCTTTAGGGTGATTAGGCTTTCCTTTGCGAGCAAAATACTCAGGGCTCGCGAGTGTTCCCATCTCTATGTCCAATAGCTTCCTTGCAATAAAGCCCGCGTCTTCAAGGCTTCCCATACGAAATGCAATATCGAAAGCGTCTTCAATCAAGTCGACTCGGTTACTACTGAAATCCAGACTTATACTGATATCGGGATAGAGCTGCATAAACTCATTCACTAGATCCGCAATGATCACCTCCCCCAAATAACCCCCGACACAGTTTACTTTTATGTCGCCACGTACTTCTTCGACATCGTCCACAGCAGCAATCAGCGCTTGGTCTATATTATCTAAGGCTTGTTCACATCTCACGTACAGATCTTGCCCTGCGTGCGTCAGTCTTAAGGTTCGAGTGGTACGGATAAACAACGTCACGCCCATCTGCTTTTCTAGGCTACTCACTTGGCGTGATACGTGGGAGCGCGACACATCAAGCTCCTCCGCTGCTTTGGTAAAGTTACCTAAACGAGCGATAAGCACGAAAGAACGAATATCAGACAGGTTAATTTGATTGAGCATGGTCGCCAGCTTAGTTGTGAGATTTTAAGATGATGAAGTAATAAAATGTACACATTAATTGTTGCACCACAACAACAGTGTTTCAAGTAAAGCGTTATATATCAACAATGCTATTTTCCTTAATATACCTCCATCGCAACGAAGCAAGGCAACAAGCACTTGATTCGAATGCACTTAAACAATACGTCGTAACCACCCGACGCAATAAAAGTACAGAGGAAATAAAATGAAAAAACTAATCGTAATTACAGGTGCAAGCTCTGGTATTGGTGAAGCAATCGCTCGTCGTCTAAGCGATGAAGGTCACCCTCTGCTACTTCTAGCTCGTCGTGTTGACCGCCTTGAAGCGCTTAACCTACCAAACTCTCTATCTGTGAAAGTAGACGTAACAGACAAAGCGTCTTTTGATGCGGCAATCGCACAAGGTGAAGCGAAGTTTGGTCCTGTAGATGCGCTTATCAACAACGCAGGTGCAATGCTTCTTGGTCAAATCGATACTCAAGACGCTCAAGAGTGGAAGACAATGTTCGATGTGAACGTAATTGGTCTTCTAAACGGCATGCAGTCTGTACTTGCTCCGATGATGGAACGCAACACAGGTACTATCATCAACATCAGCTCAATTGCGGGTAAGAAAACATTCCCAAGCCACGCTGCTTACTGTGGTACTAAGTTCGCGGTACACGCTATCTCTGAGAACGTTCGTGAAGAAGTAGCAGCTTCAAATGTTCGTGTTACTACTATCGCACCGGGTGCTGTAGAAACTGAGCTTCTGTCTCACACAACATCTCAAGAGATCAAAGACGGTTACGATTCTTGGAAAGAAGACATGGGCGGTGTATTGGCAGCTGACGATATTGCACGCGCCGTATCATTCGCTTACCAACAACCACAAAACGTTTGTATCCGTGAGATTGCTCTAGCACCAACTAAGCAACAACCATAGAAGCTAATTATCACGCATACCTTTGTGATGCATAAATAGAAAGCGCCACTACTTATTCAGTAGTGGCGCTTTTGTTTTTATTGAGTCTAGCTACAAGCAGTAACCGTGATTAAAACTCAACGCGGTAAACTGATGTGCTACCACTCACTTCGTTGCCAACCGCAATAAAGTGGTTACCAGAGCGAGTGAAATACTTGATTGACTCTGGGCCTAGGTCACCCGCTTTTGAGTTGTAAGTATCGTTGTCGCAATCACCGTCTTCATCAACTTTGGTACACACTGGTTGTGTAAAGTCTCGGTTGTTCAAGTAACTGATGAAACTCGCGTTTTTAGGCTGTGTTACGTCGTAAACCATGATACCACCTTGGCGCTCAAGACCAATAAAGGCATACTGCTTACCGTTAATCTCAGCCACTTCGATAGCCTCAGGTTCAACCCCTTTGTCATCGCTGCGATCGTCACCACTTTGGTTGTTATCATTGGTGCTGTTGAAGTTTGCAGGATCTTGATCAAGAACGATTCGAGCGAAATCATCGCCGCTATCAAACACTAACTCGCCAGATTCATCCCAAATAGAGAAAGAACGGCTACCGAATGCTTGAACTTTTTGGTCAGCAGCAAGTGTTCCTTGTGGCTTAATCACCTTAAGACGAGCCAGTTGTTTGTTGTCTTTCAATGCACCAGCCAATGGGTGGTTAGCATCAACATCTAGCTTCTTGCCACGTACTTCATCAATATAAGCGATACAAAAGTCTTTTTCTGTGGTGTAGTTTTCAGTGCCTTTATAGTCATCACCATCCCACTCAAAGCCTTTATCATCACACACTTTTTGCGTTGTCTTGATGCCATACTCGCGGCCATCACCTTCGTTCGCCGTCACGATGTAGGTGTTGCCATCAACACTGTAGCTAGTGATGCTGTCTGGCATGTAAAGTCCTTCTAACATTGCGTAGCTTTGCAGATTGCCGATGTTTTTGTCTTTGTTTGATGCATCCAATTGAGCGGTATCCCAAGGTTTGCCGCCTAATCCAAGAATCGCATCCACCTCTGCGGTTTCTACATCAATAGCTGCTAGCGCATTGTTCTCTTGCAGGGCAACATAGAGTTTGCCGTAATTAGCAAACGTCAGGTATTCCGGCTCTAGATCTTGAGCAACGGTAGCATTCGGAGCCGAGATTCGAACCTTGTCGGTCAGTTCTGCATGGCGAGGCTGACCTTGATTGAATGCCTTGAAATCAATTTGAGTCACTTTTGCTTGTAAAGGACCATTAGCTAAATCAACCAGCGTCACAGAGCCTTCCGGATCAATGCTGTAATCCGCATTCGGCTCACCTTCGTTTGCTGATGCGATGTAACGGCCGTCTTTCGAGAAGCTCACCATGTCTGGCAATGCGCCAGCAGCGTATGTGGTAATCAACTCTAGTGTATCTGAGCGATAAAGCGCAATTATGCCATTTTGTTGCTTGTCAGCATTTTCGATCGCGACAGCAACTAAGCCCTGATGAGTCGATACACTGTTCGCAGCACCGATATTAATACCCGAAGCTGCAGCGGCTGATTGAAGGTCGATAGAGCCCTCAGATGTCGGTGCGCTATCGGCATTCATCGATAACACATCGACTTTCTGCGCTTGAGCGTTAACCACATAAAGCTTATCGGTACATGAATCGTAGCTGACGATTTCGGCTGCAGAAGTATCAAACGGGGCGTCTGCAATAGAGCTACCCACCAGAATAAGCCCAGTTACCACAGCATCGTTCGCGATAGGTTTCTGGATGGATTGGCATTGAAGGCTAAAAGCATCAAGTGATGTTTGAGATGATGTTGCAGGCTTTGAAGTTGATTGAGAACAACCAACGAGAGCCGAGCTTACTGCGATAGGTAGTAATAAAGTCAGCTTATTAAATTTACGATTCATATATCCTCCATAATTTGAATCGCGATCATAGAGGCCGCTTATGACAGTTATCTTTACCTTTTGTTAACAATAGGTGACGACAATCGGTTCCACTTACCTATAACAACAGCAAGTTGGAATGAGCGTTTCATTAACAAGCAAGCAAAAAAAAGCGCCCAAGCTGGCTGGTGCTTGAGCGCCTTTAGTAAACTGAATAGGTGGGTTAGAAGTTGTAACCACCACCGATCATGAATACCCATGGGTCTATATCAACGTCTGTTTTGAACGTGTCTGTAGCCGTTTTGTATGTCGCTGTAGTACCGATGTCTGCGTACCAAACCGATGCGTTTAGGAACCAGTCCTCATTGATCATGTAGTCAATACCAATGTTTGCAGCAAGGCCCCAAGAATCATCCAAAGACACATCCGTTAGGCCTGCATTTTTGCCGTTAGCATTCAATCCTTCGTCAAAGAACACAGTGTAGTTGATGCCCGCACCTACGTAAGGACGGAAGTCGCTGTTCGCTTCACCAAAGTAATATTGAACCATGAACGTTGGCGGAAGGTGTTTAGTATCAGCAATTTTGCCTAGACCGTTGACAGAAATGCTATGAGAAAATGGGCTTGCAGCTAGGACTTCAAAACTGATGTTGTCAGTGAACATGTAACCGAAAGTTAGACCAAGTTGAGTATTAGAATCAACTGAGAATTCTAGGTCAGGATTGTTAAGTACAGCGTCACTGCTGTCGTTTGGAGATACCGTTGCTGCACCTGCACGGATGATGAAATCACCTTCTTTATGAGCAAGAACATTCGTTGACATAAGAGCCGCAATAACCGCAATACCACATACTGTTTTTTTCATTATTATTTCCTTTTGAGGGCTTATTCTTTATTGGTGAATGAGTAATCATTTCTTATTTTGCGTGCAAGGTAACATACAATAACCCTACTTTATTGATGGAAATCAATTTGTGAAAGGTTATGATTATTTGTGTAAATTTATATCGACCCGATCACTTTATTTCTTCATTTTATTGACAGTTTTGTAATGCAACTTTTCCGTGCATCATTTTGTTAATGATGCCTTTTCACTTTGCTCTAATCTCTTTGGATCAAAATAGAGCAACCCAACATCCCGTACGCATCAATTTGGTGCAGTCTCGCAGAGTTCATTATCACCTCGTTTAATATTCAATGAGTTACATTTGGCGTGGTGCTTGCAAGTCTATGTTCATAATCATAAATACATTGAGGTTCTGACTATGCAAGACACTCTAACAATCGTTCTGGCCGGCGGTGTTGGCTCTCGGCTTTCCCCCCTCACCGATAACCGCGCAAAACCTGCGGTCCCGTTTGGTGGCAAATATCGAATCATCGATTTCACACTAGCGAACTGCTTGCATTCTGGGCTTCGCCAAATACTGGTGCTGACTCAGTACAAGTCTCACTCTTTGCAAAAACACTTACGTGATGGTTGGTCGGTGCTTAACCCCGAGCTCGGCGAATACATCACCAATGTTCCCCCGCAAATGCGAACAGGTGACAGCTGGTATAGCGGCACGGCCGATGCGATTTATCAAAACTTGTATTTGCTGTCTCGTAGTGAAGCTAAGCATGTAGTGGTGTTATCTGGCGACCATATCTATCGCATGGATTACGCCCCAATGCTCAAGCAACATAAGCAGAATGAAGCCGACTTAACGGTAGCCTGTATGGAGGTGTCGATTGATGAAGCTAAAGAGTTTGGCGTGATGGAAATTAACGAATCGCATCAGATAAATAACTTCACAGAGAAACCACGTTACCCTGCATGTGTACCTGGTAGGCCGACACGAAGCATGGCTTCAATGGGGATTTACATCTTTGATAAAGAAATACTGACACAGGCATTATTGGCGGATGCAGAAGATCCGAACTCAAGCCACGATTTTGGTAAAGACATCATTCCTAAATTGGTCGGCAACAACAGTGTTTACGCTTACAAATTTGGTGATGAAGAAGGACGCGTAACCCAAGATGCTTACTGGAGAGATGTGGGTACGATCGACTCTTATTACCAATCGAATATGGACCTGTTGAAACCGGCCTCACCTATCGATTTGTACCAACCAGATTGGGCAATTCGTACCTATGAGCCGCAACTCCCGCCCGCACGAACCATTGCTTCGGTCGAAGGTAACCAAGGGATCTTCATCAATTCAATGATCGCGAATGGCGTAGTGATTGAAGGTGGTTCAGCGCAAAACTCCATCTTCTTCCCGAAGGTAAAAGTGAACAATGCGGCGATTGTGATTGATAGTATCCTGTTTGAAGATGTTGAGATTGGAAAAAATTGCCACATACAAAACTGCATCATCGATAAGAATGTTAAGGTGCCTGACGGAACCCAGATCGGTGTTGATAGCCTTGCCGATGCGAAACACTTCCACATATCAAAACAAGGCGTGATTGTGGTGCCATCTTCTTATGAGTTTAATGAGTCTTAACTCTAATACTGGTCACTCAACATTCTTCAGTAACAACCCCTTTACCTACAAAAAAGCGCCCCATAAAAACAGGGCGCTTTTCTAAATTGAATCGAACTACTTAGGTGCTAACTCGTAGTTTTCTTGCATCTCATGAGGGGCAATCCCGTACTCATAATCCCCTAAGTAGCCATCCTTATAGACCTTCATTCCATTCTCATCCCAGCTCACTTTGATCATCGCTGTATTGCCATCTTCACTGCCTAACAGCTCAAGCATTTCTGCATCAATCTTAATGGCTTTGATGGTTTTAATACGCTTAAACGGCTTGAACTCAGTGGTCGACGTTGGCAGTGAGCCATAGCTACTGATCCACGTCTCTTTGGGCACCAACCATTGGTTGAAAACATCATCAACAATCGCTTTCGGCATGCTTGCAATAACCACATCGTCTGTCATTACATTATTGGTTTCTAAACTGTAACCACCCTTTCCATCTGAAACGTAGGTAGGAAAATCATCGCCAATTTCAGAATCAGCAGGCAAACGGCCTAACGTCACCGACTTCTTAACGTAAAGTTCTGCAGTTTCAAATTGCTGCATGATCTCCGGAATTTTCTGAAACTCAACAGGTGCAGCGAAAGCATTAAAGGCAAAAGAAAGTGAAGCCGCGATCGCAGAAAATTTAACAGGCATTTTCATGGTAACGAATCCAAGTTTAACGAAGGCGTTAGAGTACCCCGCACTAACAAATACCTCAATTAACCACTGCAGCCTATATTAGTAATTGTGATAATGAGTGACGAAATCATCAGTAGTTAGTGTGTTACTAGGATCTATTTGAGTTTAGAGACAAACCTCAATATGAAGTGGGCTGCTGAGTGTCTATAAATTAAAGTCTATCGGTAACTTATTTATCAAAAACGAAAGAGGTTAGCCAAGTGACAAGTTCGGAATTATAAAACCGATAAAGAGAGATTCACTGGAATTGAGCGCTACGTTAGAGCAAATTATCAAGGATGGAGTATTTTTGAACATGTCTCGAAAACACGAAACATAATATGCGATCAGTTATTCGGACTTTCAAGGGAGGAAGGAGAGATTATTTGATAACACTGAAGTCAATCACACATGTGTACTTTCTCTATTGGTTAATCTATCCGATGTTTGCTACGTTTAAATGACACAGTCATTGGAAAGGTATGATTTATGAAAATAAACGTTCAAACACATCACGTATCAATTAACGACGACTCACGTAAAGACATCGAAGGTAAATTCGAAAAGATATCTAACCATTTTCCATCACTGATTAGCTGCGACATCATCATTACAAAAGAACATGGTCAACATCAGGTTGAAGTATTCACCAACTACGAAGGTGTACGAGTAACAGCAAAATCTACAGACGATGTTATGTACCCAGCTATCGCTTCAGCACTCAAGAAACTTGAAGCAGGCCTAAGTAACCGTAAGGGACAATTGAAAGCCGACCTACACGAGAAACCAACAAGCACCAAGCCAGAGATTGCTTCGGACATCATCCAAGAGATGAAACTGGTATAATTACTCAAGTAGCTCGAGCTTACTAACGAATAGAAGCTTATCAAGAATTGCAAAGCCAGCACACGTTGCTGGCTTTTTCGATCTAAAAGCCAAATAATTATTCCCTCTTTGCTCCTCTCGAACTTAGAGCAAACCCACATCATTTTTGATTCCGTTAAGTTCTTAGCAGCTATAACAATCACTTGTAGTATTTGATACAGTTATAAACTGAAATTTAGACCACAACGGAGTGTTTATTATGAAAAAAATCGCGCTAATTGTATTTCTGGCAACTCAACTAATGGCTTGTACAGAAGTGGGCAGTGAAGCTTGGTGTGCCGATATGAAAGAAAAGCCGAAAGGTGACTGGACAGCCAATGAAGCCGGTGATTTTGCTAAGCATTGTGTTTTCTAAACACTGCTAAGCGTTAATTGACGACACTAAGTGAAAGACGTGCAACGACGAACTGAGCACTCCACGCAACACAATAACCCCGAATAAGTGAGTTTGAGGATGGAACACCAACTAAGTAATGACTGGAAACGTATCGAATGGCTATTAACCGACGTTGACGACACCCTTACTTGGCAAGGCTCATTGCCTCCAGAAACCCTAATTGCATTACAAAAACTACGAGATAATGGAATTAAGGTGGTCGCGGTGACGGGCGCCTGTGCAGGTTGGTGTGATCATATTGCGCAGCTTTGGCCTGTCGATGCAGTACTTGGAGAGAACGGCGCTTTCTTACTAGAGAAACAAGATAATGCATTACAGCTCTCATTTGAAACGCCGCTAGAGCAAGTACGCCAGAATCAAGCCAAACTCAAACAACAAGTTGAAGCTATCTTGCTGAGTTACCCAGACCTATCCCTAACTCTGGATCAATCTTACCGCTTGTGCGAGGTCGCAATTGATATCGGCCAAAACCGTAAGCCTGTTGATCCTGAAATAGTGCAAGCGGTACTCGAAAGAATACACGCTTTAGGTGCGTACGCAACGGCAAGTTCGATTCATATCAACGCTTGGTATGGCGAACACTCAAAGAAAAACGCAGTGCACCGGTTTCTGACTAATAAAGGCTTATCGCTCGAACAAATCCACAATCAAGCCTGCTATGTCGGCGATTCAATGAATGATCAGCAGATGTTCGAATCACTTCCACTTACCGTTGGCGTGGCAAACATTAAGCATTATTGGGATAAACTAGAGTATCATCCAAGCAAGGTCATGTCGCAGCCTGGTGGCTATGGGTTTGCAGAATTTGTGGATGCGCTACTGGCAGTTAAAAAGCTAACCCCTTAAAAACGAGTTACGCCCTTCTAACAAGGTCTCAGGTCACTCAATAGACATAAAAAAACGACCGCTAGGTAGACCGAAGTACCTAGGGTCGTTTGAGCTTCAAAATGCTAGATAAGCTCTTAACTTTGACGCATCACACAAAACACGCTGCATTGCACCATCTGTCTAAATAAGCTTGTTACGGATGTGGATCACCGCCGCTTCTGCAACGATAACCACTGCAAAAATACTCACCAATACCATCGACACTTTTTGCCACTCGAAAAGGTTCTGCGCATCGTTTAGCACCACACCAATACCACCAGCGCCCACCAAACCTAGTACCGCAGACTCACGCACGTTGATGTCCCAACGGAATAACACGATTGAGTAGAACGCAGGCATCACTTGTGGCCAATACCCTTTCAGCAGAATACTCATCCACGAAGCGCCCGTTGCGCGTAAAGCTTCAATAGGCCCCATGTTCACTTCGGCAATGGCTTCCGCTAACAGCTTCCCTACAAAGCCGATACTGCGAATTGCAATTGCCATGATGCCTGCGAGAACACCGGGGCCAAACAGTGCGATAAACAGTAGTGCCCATACCAATGAATTCACGGAACGTGAAGACACGAGGAAGAATTGAGCAACCCAGTTCAACGCTTTATTTGGAGTAATGTTTGGTGCATTCAACAACGCCAAAGGAATCGCAAACACCAAAGTAAACAGTGTGCCCAACGTCGCGATATGTAAGGTTTCAATCATTGCAGCGTGGATCGATTCTGGGTAGAAGCCGTAGTCCATTGGCACCATTCGCTCGAACATATCCGCAAATTGAGCGGGCGCGTCATAAAGGAACTCAGGAATCACTTCCACCGTCTGCCAAGACCACACGATGGCACACACAAGACTAAGGTAAACGGCAAATCGAGCCACACGTTCGTTGGGTGTAAAGCGCTGCCACTCTCTATCGATAGATGCAGTTGTCATTAGAAGATTCTCCTAACAATGTTGGAAAGAAATTCACCGACCAGAATCAGTGCGATAATGGTGATCAAGATAGCGGCAACGAAGTCGTAATCGAAACGTTGGAAGGCAGAGAAAAGTGTCCCGCCAAGGCCGCCCGCACCTACGATGCCCACCATGGTTGAGTTACGTAAATTCGAGTCCAACTGGTAGCTAGCGAAGCCAATAAAACGAGTAAACACCTGCGGCATCACGGCATACAGAATCACACTGATGAAGTTAGCGCCGGTCGCTTTAATTGCTTCAACCGGTTTAAAAGAAATCTCCTCAATCGCTTCTGCAAACAACTTGGCGATAAAGCCAATCGATGCGAACACCAAGGTCAAGATCCCAGCCAGAGCACCAAAGCCCACCGCTTTCACAAACAAGATGGCGATGATCACTGGGTGAAAAGAACGGCACAATGCAATAAAACCACGGATTGGTGTTGATACAATTGACGGCATCATGTTTCTCGCTGCAAGCAAGCCTAAAAATAGCGAGATAACGATGCCGAAGAAACTTGAGATAATCGCGATCTGTAAGCTCTCTGCTAAACCACTTAACAGCAAACTAGTACGCGAAAAATCAGGCGGAAACATTCTAGATAGTAATCGCTCACTTTCACCAAAGCCGATGATCAAACGATCAAACGTTAGCCCTAATGTCGAAAAGCTGTAGAACAGGTAAGCAATAATGCCAGCGATAATCACACGGTTCGTCCATGACACCTTGAACGGGTTTTCGTGCTTCGCTGGCGACTGGTTTGACGGTACGCTTGGCGATGAACTTGGGTTTAATCCAGCCATGATTCACCCCCATAGATAATTTTTAGATCTTCCTCAGAAATACCTTCAGGGCTACCGTCATAATGTACCTTACCATTACACATGCCAATGATACGTTTAGCATAACGCTTAGCTAGGTTCACATCGTGAATGTTCACCAATACTGGAATATTTTTCTGCTCAGCGAAAGTTTCCATCAACTCCATGATCTCAACCGCAGTTTTTGGGTCGAGTGATGACGTTGGTTCGTCAGCAAGAAGAATGTAAGGGTCTTGCATCACCGCACGAGCGATACCGACACGCTGTCTTTGCCCGCCAGACAAGCTGTCAGCACGTTGGTTAGCAAAGTCTTGCAGGCCAACAAATTCCAGTAACTCAAACGCTTTTGCTAAATCTTCAGCTGAGTAATTACGACGCCACGCATTCCAAGCGGTCATGTAACCCAGACGACCACTCAACACGTTCTCGATAACCGTTAAACGCTCTACCAAGTTGTACTCTTGAAATACCATGCCGATATGACGGCGCTGTTTACGAAGTGCTTGGCCTTTTAGTTGAGTCAGGTCTGCGCCATCAAAAATAATCTCCCCTTGGCTTGGGTCGTTAAGGCGGTTGATACAGCGTAGAAGTGTACTTTTACCTGTACCGGATGGGCCGATAATCGCGATAATGCCTGGCTCATCGATATCAATATTAATGCCTTTAAGGATTGGCTTGCCTGCCACATATTCGTGGAAAAGGTTGTTGATCTTTATTCCTTCATAGCTTGCTACGGCCATACTGCATTTCCTTGTGCGAATTTTAGAATGATCTATGCCCTACCCGCGAGGGCATAGATTTTAGTTGAGGTAAGTGTTTTTAAAGGACTAAGCCTTTCTAAAACTTAATCTTTTAACAGAGAGAAGAGTTAACCGTTGTTTGCTTGTTTCGCTAGCTCAGCGGCTTTTTTCTTTGCGCGTTTAGCAGCGTCTTTTTCAGCCAGTTTTTTCAAACCCGCTTTGGTGTAAGCCGTGCCTGTCGCATGAGCGATATCACGAATCACGTCCCACTCTTCTTTGTAGCTGATTGGTGAGAAGCGGTCGGCACCTTTGAATGATGCACTCATCTCTGGTGTGAAGCGGTAACTGAAGAAAGCTTCGTTGATCTTCTCAACTAACTCTGGTTTTAGGTTGTACGCGTAGCCGAAAGCAGATGTTGGGAAGCGTGGACTACGGTAGATGATCTTAAGCTCAGAATCATCAACACGGCCTGCTGCTACCATACGATCGTACACGTCAGACGCCACAGGTGCTGCATCATAGTCTCCGTTATAAACACCTAGGATAGATTGGTCATGCTTACCTGAGTACAGTACTTTGTAGTCTTCATCTGGCACTAAGCCTTTTGCTGGGAATAACGCTCGAGGAGCTAGGTTGCCAGAGTTGGAAGATGCAGAAGTATGTGCAACCTTTTTGCCTTTCAGATCAGACATTTTGTTAATGCCGCTGTCTTTTCGCACGATAGTAATTAGGTTGTAGCCTTGAAAACCAGACTCATCGCCTTTCACTGCAATTGGAACGTAACCTGCTAGGTTAACTGCGTAGCCTGTTGGACCCGTAGAGAAACCAGCAACGTGCAGTCGACCAGAACGCATCGCTTCTACTTGCGCTGAGTTCGAGTGCACGGTGTAGTAGATCACTCGCTTACCCGTGATCTTGCTTAAGTGAGCTTGGAAGTCGGCAAACGCATCTTTGTATAACGCAGGATCTTCTACCGGGGTGTAGGTAAACACAAGTGTGCTTGGATCATTCCACTCATCTGGGTTCTTTGGTGAATCTGCCACTAAATCTTGGTTTTCATCACAGTATCGATCGTCTAACACACCACGGCTAGAGCAGTCGCTTGCCATAGCCATTGAAGGAAGTAACAATGAGCTAGCGATTAACAGTCCTTTAACACTGATTTTCATATTCAAACCTTACTTTTACTTATTGTTGAAAGTCGCCTTCACTATTGCAGCCTTTATGCCATATTTTTATTTATTTAAATTCAACAACTTAATGAAGAAGTCAAATTCAACAATCTATTTTGAGTCATTCATGTCCAACCCAAAAGATTACATTTGGGTCATTTCTGTCCCATCAATTTTAACGGTAAAAAAAGAGCCCGGAGGCTCTTTGGTTCACTACTTTTTCTCTTATTATTCTTCAATAATCCAGATAACTTAGGCGTCGCTGTCCATGCAGTTTGCGTAGTAAGTTACCGTTGCAGGCCAGTCACTGAATACGCCCATCACACCTACATCTTGTGCCAGTACATCGAGCATTTTCATCATATCGCCATCATTGTTTATGCCATCTTTCACACTCTTGTAGTACCAACCGCCTCCTTGCGCGAGTGGGCCTGAACGCTCAAGTGTCCATGCGATAATCTCAAGATCTGCATCCTTAGCAAGCTTCGCGTAGTTTGACGCAACCAATTCGTTATTCTTGTCTAGCTCAACCAAAGCAAACAGAGGTGGCGCGATGATATTCACACCCGCATCGTGCAGCTCTTTCATGTTCTCCACAGATGCAACAAAGTCCGCTTGCTCATAAACACGGTCATCAAGATAAACGGCTTGTTTTCCGAACTTCGGTGTTTCTTTGATCCAATACTTCACATCATCCAAGTTGAATGACTGTAGGTAAGTCTCTGAAGGCTCAAAACCTGCCTCTTTCAGTTCATCCACTAGCTTTTGCGCGTACATTTCTTGGCTGAAACCATTGAAAGGCATTTCGACCGCTGCTGATTTCAGTTCAGGCGTTACCTTCACGCCGTGCTCTTTAAATAGTGCTGCACTTTCTGCGTGCGTCATCAGTGTCCCTGTTTGGCTGTAAAGGTCAGTTCTCCAACCCGGTGTGCCATTCATGTACTCTTCGACAGTGGTCGCTTTCGGATTCGCGCCATCCATTTTCCCTTTGAGCGTCTTAAACTCTGCCAACGTGAAATCAGAAGTACGACACTCAACCTGAGCATCTTCACCTGTCGCTGGGTTCGCTGGTTTAAATGGAACTGAACATTTCTTAGCGAGATCAGGGTGTGCCAAGACATCTGTTGTGGTGTGCAGATCACTTTGCGAGTGACGGCATACCAACGCTTTATCTTTAGTAAAAGTGACATCACACTCAACGACACCCGCCCCCATCTGAATCGCCGCTAAGTAAGATTCCTTAGTGTGCTCAGGAAACTGCATTGCAGCTCCGCGGTGCCCAATAGAAAAATCGCTACGATGAAAAGGCCCTTCGCTACAACTCAGCAGCTTGGTTTTCAAAGGGCTCTCATCCATATTGTTGACTAAAAAGAGGGGACGAGGTCCTAGGTTTGCTGACTCTGTAGCTGCCCATGCTGTCATTGAGCTAACGCCAATTATCAGAGCAATCGAACCTTTCAGTATTTGCTTCATGTTTATATCTCCTTGCAACAAGCAATTATTTTTCTAATTTCCTTAATCCGGTCATTTCTACTTTCTGTTAGATGACCTCATGTGGGCTGATGCCACAATGTAGGGATTGCACGCTTTGTGCCAAATATTAAAACTCTTTTATTACAATTACTTGAAACCGTTAGTCATTCAACTAAATGATAAATGGGTCATTGTTGTCTTGTGCTTTTTTCTTCTGGTTTTGGCTTTAATTTGCTACTTGATAACCAACTTCGCGAGTTAAGCCTTGAAGCTCTCTTTATCTAATTGATGTTTCTTCATTTTTCGATAAAGCGTTTTACGTGGTAGATTCAGCTTGCTCGATACCTCATTGATATTGCCAGCACTCTCTATCAACGCTTCGGTCAGTACATTTCTCTCGTACTGCTCCATCTGCTTTTCAAAGGCGAAGTCTTCTCCTGTTGATTCACAAATTGGCGATTGAAGATCAAAGCCATCTCCCACAATACCGAGCACAAATCGATCGGCAACATTGCGTAATTCACGTACGTTCCCAGGCCATTCGTGTCGACACAACTGCTGTATCTGCTCAGGGTAAATCGTTGATGGGCGTGTCTTGTATTTATGGCTCGCTTGAATCACAAAATGACGGAACAACACCTGAATGTCCTCCTTGCGTTGGCGCAGCGCCGGAAGATTTAAGCTCGCAATGTTGAGACGATAGAAGAGATCAGCTCTGAATTGACCGGATTCACTGAGGCTTGCGAGATCTGCTTTACTCGCGGCAACCACCACAATATCGACAGGTATCAATTCATTACCGCCCACACGCTCGATCACTCGTTCTTGAATCACGCGTAGCAACTTAATCTGCACTGCAATCGGCATACTTTCAATTTCATCGAGAAACAGAGTGCCACCATTGGCTTGTTCTATTTTTCCGATGCGTTTCTTATTGGCACTGGTAAACGAGCCCGCTTCATGACCAAACAGCTCACTCTCAATAATGCTCTCTGTCATGCCACCACAGTTTATTGCGACAAACGGCTTTGCCTTGCGACGACTAAACTGATGCAAGGCGCGAGCAATCACCTCTTTGCCAGTTCCAGTTTCACCATTAATGATGGTATCGACGCCAGTATAAGAGAGCGCAAGCACTTGCTTACGTATGGTGTCCATCGCTTGGGATTGCCCGATAACCACAGATTCAATCGGTAGTTCTGTATCCTGATCGTCGTCTAACGTTGCAGGGCTGTTGTGCTGACACTGTGCCAACGCCAAATCGAGCTTTTCCACCAGCTCACTGGCGTTAAGAGGCTTTTCTAGAAAATCGAACGCACCCAACTTCATCGCCTCGATTGCCATCGGAATATCACCATGCCCGCTCATCAGTAATACCGGAATATTGGCTGCGCGATGTTGGATTGAGCTCAACAACGTAAGCCCGTCCACTTGTGGCATCCGCACATCACACAACACCACCGACTGACTGTTTGCTTTGAGGGACTTTAGGCCAAGGTTTGGGTCAGTAAAGCTCGTGACACTAAAACCCTCGAGTTCCAACATTTCACTCACGGCTTCAACGACGTCGGTTTCATCGTCGATAAGAACTATGTGTTTTTCTGAAGTCATGAGTCTGTGCCTTTTGGTAGAGTGACGATAAAAGTGGTGCCTTGGTGTTCAACCGATTCGACGTGAATCGAGCCGCCAAAGTCTTTAATTATGTTGTATGCAATAGACAAACCGAGTCCGAGTCCTTTGCCTGTGGTCTTGCGGGTATAAAACGGATCAAACAGGTAAGGAATATCTTCTTCAGGTATCCCTAATCCATTGTCTTTAACTGATATCTGAATGGTATTCAGGTGCTCTTGAGTGGAGATGTTAAGCTGAGGCAGAGCTCTATGTTCAACGGCATCCAACGCATTACTGATCAAATTCACCAACACCTGCTCCAAGCGAATGCTATTGGCTCGAACCATTTGATCGCTTTGTGGCGTATAATGAATCAACACCCTACTTTGCCGAGTTTCAAAGAGGTCGATCGCATCACCAATAACCGTATCCACCTCGACGTTATCAATTTTGCCGTCACTCTTGCACGAGAATGCCTTCAAGTGACGTGTAATCGCAGCCACTTTATCTAGTAAGATCTCGATCTTTTTCAGGTTCTCTTCTGCTCTGTCTGGCCTTTGCTTACCTAACCACAATTGAGCGCTTCGAACATGGCTGTTTACCGCAGTTAATGGTTGATTGATCTCGTGAGTGATTCCAACACTTAATTGCCCCAACGCTGCCAGTTTTCCTGCTTGGATTAACTCATCTTGAGTAACACGCAGTTTGGCTTCGGCTAGGGTTCGCTCTTCTACTTCGGCCTCTAATTTTCGATTTGTTTGTTTCACGACTTTGGCCGTTGTCTGGAATACCTTTAAGTACTTGGCCATTTGTGTCACTTCGTCTTTGCCACGAATCGAAACTTCGGTATCTAAATGGCCGGTAGAAATTGCAAACATGTTGTCTTTAAGCTGTAAAAGCCTTTCCAAAATGCTCTTACGCACGTAGAACCATGAAATAGCCGCTGCAGCCAGTACGCTGAACAAAGAAAGGAAAAGAGAGAGTTGTTGGTTCGATTGTAACGACAGCTGAGCCTGCTGAATCGACTGATCAATATTGCGGTTCACTTGGCTAGTATTGCGCTCGATCTGCACAGTTAATTGGTTAAGATGTTCACGGCTGTTTTGCAGGAAATACTGCTCTTGGTAAAGATGATCGAGCGCTTTGTTTTTCAACCCATACAAGCTGCTATCACTTGAGGCTAGGTTGTAAATTACGGTGAGTTGGTGATCTAATTGGGGAAATTTGCTTCTTAAATCACCATTTACCCAAAGCTGCCACCACTCTTCTCCAACCTGCCCTAGTCGTAAGCTGGTGTAATCCAACTCATTAAAGCTAGAGTCGTTATACAGCTTTTCGACCAAGCCTAATTGGTAATACAGCAGGGATTTTAACTGCGTGTATTGGATCTGGTCTTTGGCTGATTCAGGTAAGCTATCGAGTGAATCACTGGCTTGTTGCAATAGAGGATAAAAGCCTTCAAGCAAATTACGAAGTTCTTGATTGAGTTGTTCTGACTCAATCTCACTTTGATACAACAGGCTCAGACTATTATTAACTTGGGCGATAAGATCTTTAAAGTAGGCGTGATAATCAGGGAATTGCACCATAACGCTATTCATCACGGAAATAGCGTCTTCGATTTTTAGCATCGCTTGTTTGCGTTCTAAATTCGATTCCGCATCACTGAGCTGAGAAGACGTTGTGATAATCACTCGCACCATATCATTCAGGCGAGCAGCGTTATCTAAAGCAGGGATTTCACTCTCTTTTAATTCGACAAGCCTTTGATTTAGGTTGTCAAAGGTGAAGCTGGAGACAACAGAGAGAAAGATGGTAGTCATCGATAGCATGGCCAATGCCAACACTAACCGTAGCTCTATACCTTTCCAACCAAACCACCTACGACGCGGAATTTTGATCGGAAATGGACGTTCAAAACGATCCTTGCTATCTATCACCTCTGAGACACGACTACTCACTCGCCCCACCTTTTTCTCATCAAAAACCATTAGGAAAGGTCAATGATTCAATTAGTTATGGCATGAACCTTACTTAGGCTTGCATCGAATAGCTTTAGTGAAACTATTAAATGAAGATTAATCATTAACATTTCACATAAGATATCATAACAATTATTTTATAAAGCTTGCATGGTCTATTTTGCGATAATAGAAAGTGACCGCACCGACAGAAACGTGATTACTCTATCAATACTAACCAGTAGAGGATAATTAATAACTCTCGATCAAATAATAAAACTCTCATGTAGTTAGTCAGTTAAGGATTATTGACGCCAAAAAAAATCGCACAAGCTTTCACTCATGCGATTTCATTTAGATTGTTGCTCCAACTAGACAGTGCTAAACCATCTCAGAGAATGATCATCCCATCTCGATAAGTCAGTGCTGGCGAAACATCTTGCCCAAGTAATACAGGGCCGTCGAGGTCGACAATTTCAGATTGAACCGCGATAGGCAGCGCAGCACGCATCGCCAATGAGGTACCAAGCATACAGCCCGACATCAAAGTAAATCCGAGCCTTTTCGCTTCTTCGGCGAGTGCTAATGCCTCTGTTAAACCACCGGTTTTATCTAGCTTGATGTTGACCATTTCATACTTACCTACCAACGATGACAGTTGTGAAGTGGTATGGCAGCTTTCATCAGCACACAACGGAATCGGATGCTTGATGTGTGCCAACGAGGCATCATGCTGCTGTGGTAAAGGCTGTTCGATCATCGCAATGTCAAACTCTACCAGTTGATTAAACAGCTCTTCAAGGTTGAGCCCTGTCCACGCTTCATTGGCATCCAGAACAATTTGAACACCTTCGGCAGCTTCTCGTACCGCACGAACACGTTCAATCACCTGCTCGCCATCTAGCTTTACTTTCAGTAATTTCGCGCCATTCTCGACATAATCATGCGCTTGTATTGCCATGGCTTCTGGCGTGCCGATAGAGACCGTCATTGCGGTAACCATTTGCTCTGGCAACTCAAACAAGCTATTTGGGAATAACTGATCATTTTGCTTCGCTTCAAATTCCCAAAGCGCACAATCGACAGCATTACGCGCCGCCCCTCCAGATAATAAAGACAGAAGGTGCTCTCTTAGCTCTGCGGGATCGGTCATGCCTCGCTCAAACATGGCTTCAAGTGCGCTAGACGCCTGTTGGATTTGCGCCAGTACAGACTCCGATGACTCGCCATAGCGTGGGTAAGGCGTACATTCACCTTGCGCTTGTTTGCCGTCATGTTCAATGTAAACACGAACAACGTGACACTCAGTACGGCTGCCTCGAGATATTCGGAAAGGCGTTTGCATCGCGATAGTAATGGGTTCTGCTGTAATCTTCATAATTTCACTCGGTTGATGTTCGCTTTAACAAATGGAAACGTAGAAATGATGAAACCGTTAAAGTGAATGTCGCAAATGATCAGTAATATGTTGTACACCAAAACGAACTGGATCCGTCACTGGTACTTGATAAAGTGTGGTCCATTCTTGGCACAATGTCTCAGCCTCTTCAATGCTAATCGCCGATGTGTTCAGGCAGATACCCACCAGCTTCACATCTGGATTTGTCAGTCTCGCGGCTTGTAAGTTAGCTTCAATGGCCTGTTCCATCGTTGGCAATTGCGCGTGAGGAAGGTTGCGAATATGTGGTCGCCCTACTTCGTGACACAACACCAAAGCATCAGCTTGTGCACCATGCAACAAACCCAAACTCACTCCGGAAAAAGACGGATTAAACAAAGAGCCTTGCCCTTCAATGATGTCCCACTCGTGGTCAGCAAAATCGGGGCTAATCGCTTCGACCGCGCCGGAAATAAAATCCGCAACCACAGCATCAATCGAAATTCCGCTGCCTTCAATCAAGATACCTGTCTGGCCTGTCGCTTTAAACTGAGCTGATGTGCCCGCTTCTTTAAGCGACTTTTCAATTGCTAACGCCGAAAACATCTTGCCTACAGAGCAATCGGTACCGACCGTGAGAAGGCGCTTACCTTGACGAGGCTTGCCATTACCAACGTTTAGGACACCATCAAAATGGCGTACATCATGAAGCTTAGTCAATCCTCGCTGCTGCATGTCAGCAAGCGGTGAAAATTCACTCAGTCGTTGGTGCATTCCAGATGCAATCTCAAATCCCATTTCTGCAGCGGTTAATATCGTAGGTTGCCATGAGTCAGGAATAACACCGCCAGGGTTTGCTGTACCAATCACTAGAGTTTTAGCACCCTGCGTTTGTGCCTCTTGTAAGGTCATATCCGTTAGGCCAAGAGAAACAGTTTCGTTCGTTAAACGCAGTTGGCCGAGGCAGATTTCTGGTCGCCATTGGTGAATACCACGGGCTGTTTTTGCGGCTAATGGGTCAGTAACATCCCCAAGAAAAAGAAGGTAAGGTTGAGCGATCGACATGAGCATTCCTAATTAATAAGTCCTTGTGTGGAATTACTTTAATTAAGAAGTTAAAGGCTGCCGAATACCTATTTATCGGCACCCTATAACCTTAGGTTATAGGGTAAATATTGCTCTTGAATGAAGTGATGAACTGCTTAACAGAAATAGACTGAGGAGTGTGCTCTGCGCAAAGTATAGAAACCGAGAATTGAATATCAGGTTGCAATGGCAACACACAAATCGACTCATCGTTTTGATAGTGCTCCGCAGTCCAAGGGTCGACAATCGCAAATCCCGCTTGGTGCTTGACGAGCTCTGCCGCTGCGCTATAGCTACGAACTAAAATAGGGTGATGATAACGGCTATCACGAGCAGAAAGATTCTGATGGAGAAGCAAACCAATAGGGTCCCTGCTATCAAGCCCAATGATAGGCAAAGAGTGTTCGATAAGTTCTTCGAGGGTCGGCGCTTCAGATAACGATTCAACCATACCTGCAGGAGCTAGCACCTTAAGAGATTGAACCAACAACACTTCACTTAATATCGCGGGCGGCGTTTCATCGCCAAAAGCAATCGCAATATCAAGTTCATGCTTGAGTAAACCTTCACACAACTCATCTCGATTTGCGGTCAGCAACTCAAACGAAAGTCTTTGTGTTCCGGACTGTTGATCCCGTGACATCTGGGCTACTACCGGAGTCAGCAATTTGGTGGCAAGGATAGGAGGCGCACCAATACGTAAGTGCTGTTGCCCTTGTTTAACTTTATTGGTCAAAGAGCGAAATTGACCTAATTGCTGATACACCTTCTCGGCTTCTGGCAGTAGCGCTTTGGCTTCAATGGTAGGAACTAAACGCCCTTTCACCCGTTCGAATAATCCAAACCCAAGCTGCTGCTCAGTATGAGCAAGAATACGAGTAACGTTGGGCTGAGAAACATGCAGATTGCGCGCAGCCTCAGATACGGTTCCGGTCTGCATAATGGCGTAAAAGACTTCCAGTTGTCTTAGGTTCAAATTAATGTCCTTATAGCTCGCGAAACAAATATAGGGGTTAGATTTTTTGGTATTGGCTAAGCTGTCTATCTGTTTAATTAGCTACTTTACATGAGTTTATTTTAATAACTCTTCTATCGTAGATTGAAGTACCTCAGCCCAAGCTTGATAAGCCTTAGCATTCAAATGCAAATCATCACACGAGTATTCATTAGAAAGAAGTCCATTCGGCGACAATACTGAATTCACATCTAAGAACGCGATACCTTGCTGATCGCAGTACTCGCTTATTTTGCTATTGAGCAGTTCTACTAACGGGTTCAACCCTTGCAGTTTAGAGCCAACATAAAGCGTTGATTGCACCAAGATTCGAATATCGTTTTCTTGCCACACTTCAAGCATATCAATGTAGTTCTGGTAGATATGTTCAACATCATACCCCTGAGCCAAATCGTTTATCCCTGCCATAAAGCACACCAGCTTTGGCTTCACATTCAACGTGGTATCAATACGTCGCAGCATGCCGGTTGTGGTATCCCCCGCGAGGCCGCGATTGACCATAGAGATATCACGGAAAACATCCGCCCACGGAGCCCATTCAGTGATCGAATCACCAAACATGACTAAGTCTGCATTCGGAGAAAAATGACGATGGTTATCTGATGTCATGATGTAACGGCTCATGCTGTGGCCTCGTTGCTGAATCTCAGACTGGAGAGCAACTGCCTTGAGGATTTCACTGTCAGGTGTGGTGCTATCGAATTGAGCTAGCAACCCTTCGATATGTGGCTTTAAAGGGCTAAGACGAGTACTCAGCTGATGGTGTTCTTTAAGGGAAGATAACCTCTCTAGTAATGTGTACAGAGAGTGGTTTTGACAAACTTCCTGGAATAACTGATATAGATCGAGAACAGGGTGTTGTTGTAGCGCGGCAAGTAATTGCTTGTCTTCCATGGCGTTATCTAACCCTTCAATTATCTAGTGATGAACTCAAGATAATATCCGATTGCGTACGGGATAGATAACACTAGAAGCAGAGATTTACTTTTCTTTGATTAGCAGATGATTTCGGTTATCACGGCTCTTTTTAATTAACTCGTTGCTTTCATCCATTTCATCGGATTTCGCAAGGCGATCATAAAGCAACACGTTCACCGTCGCAGCCAAGTTCATGCAGCCCACCGTTGGAACGTACACAACGTGATCCGCTCTATCGGCAACATCTTGAGAAATAGAACCATCTTCAGGGCCAAAGATATAGATAGCGTTTTCTGGGTGTTTAAAACGCGGCAGTGGTGTGGCACCTTCTGCTAGTTCCACACAAACGATCTTAGTTTCAGGATCAAGATTGTCTAAAAACGACTCAACACCGGTCAACGGGATGGTTCGCGCAGCACTCTTGGTATCGGTGTGAAATTTAGCGGCTTTTTCGTAGCGTTGCCCTGTGTATTTAACTTCGTCGACTTGGTAACAACCAGCCGCACGCATAACAGCACCAACGTTTGTCGGGCTCTTTGGGTTAGTTAAACCAATAGTCACATGGCTTTTGTTCATGAATCTTTCTCACTTAACGAATAGACATAGCAGGGTGCTACAAAGCGTCGCATTCTAACAAAGCAGAGTCGAATTCAAAAGCATCGATACAAACTCACTTTTTCGCCCTTAAGCCTCTAGTTGCAAGGCTTCTCACCAAAAAAATCTAACCGTCATCATATTTATAAAACAAAAACACGCTAGGGTAACAATTAAACAACAAGCCCATTTACATTTTGAAACCACATTAATAATGTGTTGAAAATTGTATGAGACAATCACACAGGAAGCGTGACATGACCCTAACCATCAAAAACCGCCTTTATATTCTCTCTTTCATTCCACTGCTATTGATGGCAATCGGGATGATGAGCGTGACGTATATGAAGAGCACCGAGCTAACCGCCCAACAAGTAGAATCGACGCGTAGCAATATGATGGCGATGAAAGAAAAGGAACTCAAAGCGTATCTGCAAATGGCTCAATCTTCTATCAGCCCGTTCTTGGAAAGAGGTGCAACATTAGAAGAAGCCTTGCCAACCTTAAGAACACTCGAATATGGCGAATCTGGCTATATCTTTGGCTACGACTCTAAAGGCGTTCGAGTAGTGGTTGGGCAAAACAACGATGGTATTGGTAAAAATTACTATGACCTGCAAGACAAAAAAGGTAATTACCTGATTCGTGACCTAATCAAGAACTCGAAGCTTGGCGAATTCACCACTTACTACTTTCCAAAACTTGGTCAATCTGAAGCCTTACCAAAACTGAGCTACTCTATATTCATCCCACAATGGGATTTGATGCTGGGCACTGGTTTTTATACTGACGACATTGATGCTGTCATCGCAGAAATGAAAGAGAGTTCGAATGCAGCACTTCAAAGTTCACTGACTGCTATCGCCCTTTTCTGTGGCTTGATCGCCCTAGTGGTTGCCGTGTTCGCAGTAGCAGTTAACCGTACCATCATGAAGCCGCTAGAACAGTTTGATCATTCAATTAGCGCATTCGCAAGTGGCGAAGCCGATTTAACTGCACGAATGGAAACCTTCAAAGCGCCAGAGTTCACTAAACTGAGCGAGAACTTCAATGCCTTTGTAGCAAGCCTGCAAACCATCATTCGCAGCGTAAGCGATGTAGGCCAGCAAGTGGTAGCCGAAACATCTAGCATGTCTTCTCGCGCCGCGCAGGTCGACGAAATTGCCACAGGTCAACGTGAAGAAACAGAGCAAGTTGCAACTGCGATGACTGAGATGACAACGACTGCGCAAGAGATCTCAAGCAACGCAAGCCAAGCGGCGGATTCAGCCAAGCTTGCCGAAGGCAACGCAAAAGAAGCGCAGCAAATAGTAAACGCAGCTGCCGATTCGGTTGCAGGCCTGGCGAGCGAAGTATCAGAAGCCAACACAGTGGTATCGCGCTTAGAAGGCGATGTGCAGAATATCTCCTCTTCGTTGGCGGTAATTCAAGACATTGCAGAGCAAACCAATCTACTCGCATTGAATGCAGCAATTGAAGCGGCTCGAGCAGGTGAACAAGGTCGTGGGTTCGCAGTTGTTGCGGATGAGGTTCGTAAGCTGGCAAGCCGAACTCAAGAGAGCACGGGCGACATTCACAAGATGATTGAGCAGCTCAAAGCCGCTTCAGACGCCGCGGTAAAAGCAATGGATTCAAGCCAAAACCGTAGTGCTCAAACGGTGGAAGAAGCAAACGCTGCTGCCGCGGCGCTGGCGAAAATCCAAGAGTCAATCGATACCATCATGGACATGAACTCGCTTATTGCTACAGCAACTGAACAGCAAAATATTGTGGGCCAAGAGATATCTCAACGCATTGTGGTGATTTCAGATCAAAGCTCGCAATCGGCTGCACTAGCAAACCAAAACCGTGCAGGTAGCCAAAACCTCAACAGTCGTGCCAATGAGCTGTACCACTTGGTGGATCGCTTCACAGTCTAATGTCGAGCAGGTGAACACTCCTCAACGTTCAAAGCTATCCTCTCTAAAGTAATCGGGCTTCAGAATCTCTATTCTGAAGCCCGTTTTTTATCGGTGGAGGCTTTAGGTCATAAACTAATCCAACTGCTCAGAAAGGAAGTCCACCAGCAAGCGCACCTTAGAAGATAAGTTACGATTCTGTGGATAAAGTGCCCAAATACCCTCTTTGTCATCACGATAATCAGACAACACTTCAACCAACTCACCAGACTCAAGGTCTTCACTCACATAATATTCTGGTAATTGCACTAAACCGATGCTTTGCTTGGCTGCATCTAGCAAAGCCAAACCACTATTGCACTTGATACGTCCATTAACTCGCACTGCTCGTGGGCGTTTGTTTTCTTTAAAACGCCAATGCTCAAAGCCACCCACTAGACATTGGTGGTTACTCAGCTCCGAGAGGGTATGAGGCTCACCATAGCGTTCGATGTACTCAGGGCTAGCACACACATAAAGTTGTCGTTGAGATAGCTTTTTGGCTACGAGGCTAGAATCTTCTAATCGACCGAGACGAATTGCTACATCAACACCTGAGTCGATAAGATCAAGCTTTTGGTTTGTTAACATAAGTTCTAGTTCAACTTGCGGATACAGTTTTAAAAACTTATGCAGAATCGGAGCCAGTTGACGTTCACCATAAGTCACTGGTGCCGTGACTTTCAAAAGCCCTTTTGGGGTGGATTGCATTTGAGTAACAGCAAGCTCAGCAATTTCTAATCCTTCAACCAATAATTTACATTGTTGGTAATAAAGTTGTCCGGCTTCAGTTAGAGAGACTTTACGTGTAGTTCGATTCAATAGTTTGACCGCTAGGCGCTCTTCTAAGTTAGCCACTCTTCGGCTGATTTGAGCAACTGACGTAGCAAGCTTCTGCGCCGCTCCCGTAAAGCTTTCACGCTCCGCCACGGCAACAAACTCACTTACCCCTTCCCAATTGGCCATACTTTTACCCTATGTTTAACGATGGTTACCCATACAGTGTATTGAAGATATATATCAGTGTCACCTTACTTGATATGCGTTACGCATAAATATTCGCTAGCCACAACTGATTAAAATAACGCCAACCAATACCTGACATTTCTCAAAACTCCTTACTGAACACTAACAAAATCGTATTGTCCTCTGACACTCATCCAACCACTTAATTGGTAAGTTGGTTCTGTACCGGAACACAGGTACTTCAATAAAGTAAGGGGTACTCCTATGAAAAAATTAATCATACTTGCGTCAACTCTTGTTCTCAGCACTACAGCGTTTGCAGCAACTAAAACAACGATTCAAGAAACAACGCTAAAATCTGATACATTTGTTACTGAAGCGGAAGCATACGATGCAGGCACGAACCTTATGGATGAGTTAAGCGCAAAAACACCTTTTGAGCTTTCAAGAGAACTGCCACAGTTCCAACAAACAACCAAATACGATTCGTTCAAGATTGATGATGCGAATATGGAAGTGAAGAAAATCACTAACATGAGCGGCGACATCCACTACCAAGCGAACGTAAAAGTTGACTACCGTTACACATATAAAGACGGCCGTAGCAGCTAATACCGAACGATTAATTAGGTCTCAAAACCGACCTAGCATCTAAAAGAAAGCCCGTACTCATTGAGCACGGGCTTTTTTGTCGTTCAGCGCTGATTAATGGAATTCAAACGAACAACCAGTATCAGCTCATATTCGTCTGTTTAGCTTTGAAAATTAAACTTCAAACTGAGAAACAAGGCTATCAAGCGCTTCACACTGTTCTGCCAACGCCATACATGCGTTCTCAGCACTGCTCGCCATCTCTACCATTTGCACGGTGCTTTCTGCGATACGTTGGACGTTTTGATTCACTTCTTCCGACACTTGAGATTGCTGGGAAGCCGCTGTGGCAATCTGCGTGTTCATCTCATTCATCTTGCCAATTGAGTTACGAATCTCACTCAAGGAAGACGCCGCCGTTCCGGCTTGAACAATGGTTTTCTCGCCACTCACTTTGCTTTCAGTCATCACGCCAACCGCATGTTTCGCACCCACTTCTAAGCGTTCAATCATTGATTGGATTTCACCGGTGCTGTCTTGAGTTTTGCTCGCAAGCGCACGAACTTCATCGGCCACAACCGCAAAACCACGACCTTGTTCACCCGCACGTGCCGCTTCAATCGCCGCATTCAATGCCAACAAATTGGTTTGCTCTGCAATGCCTTTGATAACTCCCAAAATAGAAGCGATGTTCTTCACATCGGTATCCAACTCTTGAACCACACCACCCGCATTTTCAATATCTTGCGCTAAACGCTCAATTGAAGTGACAGTTAAACCTAATGTAGTATCCGCAGATTCCACTTCATGGTTTGCTACATTGCTTGCTGTAGCCGCATCCAGTGCGTTACCGCTGACCACTTCACTGGTCGCTTGCATTTCATGTACTGCCGCAGCCACTACTTCACTTTCTTGTTGTTGATTAGCAGAGAAAAGAGCAACACTTTGAGTCAATGATTTGATGTTTTCCATCTCTGAACGAACCGCATTTGACGCTAAGATAACTTGCTCAACTGTCACGTGAATCTTACCGACAAATTGATTAAACGCAGAGCTCAAACGTGCAATTTCGTCATTGCCCTCAACATGCATACGCTGTGATAAATCGCCGTCGCCAGAAGCAATCTCGCTCATCGCTTTTTCGACATTTTGAATTGGACGAATAATAAAACGATTCGACAGCCACATCGCAAACAACGCCGCTAAGATAGCAACCGCCATACCCACTTCAATGATCAACTTACTTGATTCAATCGAATCGTCGGCTTGTTGGCGAAGCTCTTTCTGCTTCAGTTCAATCAGAGTTCGGATATCACGCAGTTGCTTACGAATAGTTGCAAACTCAGCATCTAATGCAGGTGAGTAATCAATATTGTATTGGTCTGCGTTTGCTGGATCAGCGAACATTGGCTCGTGCAGTGCCACCCACTTGCTCATCGCATTAACAAGCTTTGATAACTCATCACGTGAAGATGGATCCAACACGCCCGCTTGATATAAGGTTTCAACACTTTGAAAACGAGGAACCGCTTTGTAAGCGTTGTCTTTAAATTCAAACTTTTGGTACTCGATCGCCGCTTGGTCTTTAGCAAGCAACAGACCTTGTGCCGAAGCGATAATCTGGTAGATATCTCGGTAGCCATCTTCTAGGTTATCTAGCACTGGCTGAACCACATTATTGAGCTCGTTATTAATCGCAGCTTGAGCATTTGATCTGATAACGTTGAGCACAGTAACAGTAGAAAAAACAATCACAATCACAAACAGCGGGATCGCGATTTTACTCTTAATCGAAAGATTATTGATATTCATTGGGATTAATAACCACACTTCAAATAGGGATGCGCGCGCAATATACAGCACACATATGAAGTCTCGCTAAGGATTTGTGAGCCTCATCTCATAGCAAACGATATCGTCAAATTTCGTGGTAATTATTCGACCATAGCTCAACTCCCAAACGTTAAGGCATGCTCTGATTTAGACTTATTTTCCGCTGATACACGCAAATACTGGAGAAGTGTGAGAAATAACACCATAATGTAGGGCTCTAAAATAAGTAGGTAAGAACATGAAAATTTGTGGTGTTGAAATCAAAGGTAACGATGCAGTCATCTGTCTTCTTTCTCTATCAGATGGTGTATTTAACATTCCTGATTGCCGAGTTTCTAAAGTTTCAATTAGCGACGCAAACGACACACAGAATATGAAAGACTTTCAATTCTCTTTTGCAAAGTTAATGGAAGATTACCAAGTAGATAAAGTTGTAATTCGTCAGCGCCAAACTAAAGGCAAATTTGCTGGTGGTGGCTTTGGTTTCAAACTAGAAGCAGCAATTCAACTGATCGACGGCCTAGACGTAACCGTTGTATCACCGGCTGACATCAAAGAGAGCCTTAAACGTAACCCTCTAATGATGAAGTTCAAAGAAACTGGCCTTAAACAATACCAAGAAGCGCCGTTTACTACGGCATACGCTTGCTTGATGAAGCGCTAATAAAAAGTCGCTAGCCAATATTTGATACAGAAAGAGCCTGAATATTCAGGCTCTTTTTTGTTTCTAGTAATCAGCTTTAAGTAGAATTAGTTTGCTATACAGACTACCTCTCTAATGCTGTTCGTCTGCGGACCTTAATTAACTCCGGCTTCCTCACCACCAAATACACAGCTGTTGCTGACAACGCGAAGCCCATTGCCCCGTAGAAGTCGAACGATTCCCCAAAGATGAGCCAGGCTTGAATTGCTGTCGTCGGTGGCACCAAGTAAAACACCGATGCCACACTTGAAGATGCACCGTGCTCTACCATGTAAAGCAGCAAAAGGATGGCAACACAAGACAGAACTACCACCAGCCAGATTAGAGTCAACGTGAATTCTACAGTCCAGTTCACTTGCATCGTTTCGTAGCGCATTGCGAACGGTAGAAACAGAGCAGCAGAAGCCAAATATTGGACCATCGCACCGCCGACCATATCTGTCCCCTGACAGAAGCGCTTCTGATACAGAGTGCCGCAGGTAATACCCACTAAAGAAACCAAACACAATAACGTTGCCAAGCCTTTTTGGTCGTCTGACTGCCATTCAATATTGCCCATCAACACCAAACTGATACCCGCAAAACCAAGCGCTAATCCCAACCACTGTGCAAAATTAAAACGCTGCGAAGTACAGCTGATCATAATCAATGCGGTAAGAATCGGTTGCAAGCCAACAAGTAGAGAACTCAGCCCGGCGGGCATACCCATATCAATCGCCAGATAGGTGCCACCAAGGTAGAAACCATGAATCAAGATGCCAACCACACAAGCGTGGAAGAATGCGCGACCACGAGGGATACGACGCTTAAGGATTGCAATCAAAACCAAGAACAGCGCCACGTTGGCTACCATCCTCAGTGAAAGTAATGTTGCGGGTTCGGCGTATTCCACACCAAGACGTGCGCCGACAAAGCCTGACGACCACAATATTACAAACACAAACGGAATCATTTTAATCAGCATTACAAACCTCTGGTCAACTCTTCATCAATGCTGCTACCTTAGTTGGGTACAGATAACTAATAAAGACACAGATATAACACTTTAAATGGTTACAGATTAAAAGTGAGCACGAGGGAGAATAACGTGGAAGCAGAAGTCAGCGGCAATAAATACCTTGCTACCGAACAACATATTAAGGCTCAGATCGATAAAGGACTCTTTCATCCAGACGATCGCCTTCCCTCAATTCGTCAGTTAAGCGAACAGCTTGGCGTGAGTAAAAATACCGTGATTCGTGCCTACCAAGAACTGGAAGCGACAGGCTGGGTTTACTCAGTACCTAAATCTGGCTATCGCGTGAAAGCACCCAACACCACAAGCTGGGATTCGCCAAACCAACCTCAAAAAGTTGACCTGTTGTCGGTCACCAAGTCTGTACTCTCTCGTCCAAAAGGTCGTCTGAAGTTGCTGGCAGGCTCAGCACACCCGAACATCAACAACCCTGCGATTCGTAGCTTGTACGCCGAAATCGGTCGGCATAGCCGTTTGCAAACTCAGCTTCCCGGTTATTACCAACTGCCTCCTGGAGACGAGCAGTTAGTAAAGCAATTGTTAAAGATCACCCATGATCTTGGTGTGCCTGCGGGATCGAAAGAGATTGCGATTACTCATGGTGCTCAACAGGCGATCAGCCTGGCTCTGCGTGCGCTCACCAAGCCCGGCGACATAGTGGCCGTCGAGTCACCATGTTACTTCGGTAATCTACTTTTACTTGAATCGCTTGGCTTGCAAGTCCTTGAAATTCCAAGCAGTGTTAGCCACGGTATTGATATTCCATCACTACAGAGCGCGTTAGACAAATGGGAAGTGAAAACCTTACTGCTAACGCCAAACTTTACCAACCCGACAGGCTCTAGAATGCCTCTTGCTAATCGAAAATCCTTGTTGGAGATAACCGGATCTTTGCCTATTATCGAAGATGATGTTTTCGGCAGCTTAGCGTTTGACGCACCAATTGCCAGCCTCAAAGAGCTTGATGATCAAGATAGAGTTATCTACGTCAACTCATTGTCTAAAACCTTAGACTCACGCTTGCGAGTCGGCTGGCTACTATCCGGTCGTTACCAGCCTTTGATCGAAAAGTACCTCTTGTGCGACAACATGGGGAGTTCCAACCTAATGCAATCGGCAGTGGGGCAGTTCCTCACCACAGGCAAATACCGCAGTCACCTTTCGAAAATGAAACGGCTTTACCAAACCAATCAAAAGCAATTCCAAAGCCTTTTAATTCAAGCATTGGATAGTCACCCTCACCTTGTCGAGCGCTACCACTTATCAAGACCTGAAGGCTCTTTTTTAAACTGGATAACACTGCCTGAGTCAGTCGATAGCTACGCGGTCTATCAAGACTGTTTAAAGCATAAGTTGGGGATTTTACCCGGCACAGTGTTTGGGACGAATGACCAATATAAACATTGCCTTCGCTTCACTGTCGCCAATATTGAAGAGAGCAAAGAGTGGAAAGAAGGGGTAGTGACACTAGCGAAGATAATCGCTAAGCATACACACTAGAGAGTGTCAGGCCTGCCCTAGATACCGTGATAATCATGAATAAGGTTTGACCTTATTAACATTTTTAACAGCAAAGATTCGCTACACTCTCAGCCTTTCTATGCCTAGCGGAGTCCGACGTGGCAACTATCAAAGATGTAGCGGCACTTGCCGGAGTTTCAACAGCAACCGTTTCACGAGTAATGAACCGTACCTGCTATGTCGAACCAATCACGTTAGAACGTGTAGAACGAGCAATCAAAGAACTCAATTACCATCGTGATGCACGAGCAACCGCTCTGGCGAATAGAAGTAGCAACACCTTAGGTTTATTAACCGGCAATTTAGCTGACCCTTTCTTTGCACTGGTTGCAAAAAGTGTTGAAGAAGTTGCCCGAACCAACGGCTATCAACTGGTTGTAGTTAGCGGCGGCCACAATGCTCAGCGCGAGAAAGAAGGTCTCGACTTTCTTATCAGCCAAGGCTGCGAGGCGATGGTGGTTCACTCAAAAATGCTCGATGACGCGACGCTATTACGCTACACCGCTCAGTTACCCGCGATGGTACTGCTCAACCGCACCATCGCCCAAGTATCGAACCGCTCAGTATGGGTAGACAATAGACTAGGCACTCAAGTATCAGTGCAACACCTGATCAAGCTTGGGCACAGAAAAATAGCTTATGTGTCCAGCGACCTGCCCATTCAAGACAGAACCGATCGATTGGAAGGCTACCGAGAGGCCATGAAAGCGGCCAATATCGAAATACAACCCAACTGGATCATCAGCCAAAACTTTAGTGAGTCAGGCGGTGAAGCGGCTGGCGACATCTTGGCGAGTCAATGTCCTGAGGTTACCGCAGCTGTCACCTTTAATGATGTGATGGCCGCAGGCTTAATGACCAGCCTGCAAGACCAAGGTATCTCTGTACCCAACGATATTTCGGTGATCGGCTTTGACGACGTCTTACTCGCTCGCTACCTTTATCCTCGATTAACCACAATGCACAATCCTATTGATGAAATGTCGACCTACGCAGCCAACCTCGCAATTAAGTTAAAGTCAGCGGGTTACGTACCGCCAACACAACATAAATTCGAAACAACCTTGGTTGAAAGGCAGACCGTTAAGCCAATCAAGCGCTAAAATTAGACAAAACGTGACCGAAATCTCATGTACGAACCTCATGTAACCGCTTACATGAAAACAGTATTGAAGTCTCACTTTCAATGCTAGAGCCCACTTATTATCCACTCCGAACAAACCCTACATTCACCTGAGGACAACAAATATGAATAACTCAAAGCCTCTACCATCGTTCGGATTAGCACTAGCACCTATAGCCGTTATGTTTGCGTTGCTTGCTATTGGATACGGTGTTTTAGGACTTCGCATTGAAGTGCTACTACTGATTTCTGCAACTTTCACTGCATGCATTGCTTGGAAAATGGGCTATAACTGGGATGACATCATCAACGCCATTGTTGAGAAACTTGCTAAAGCCATGCCCGTCATTTTGATTTTAGTTTCCGTAGGCGGCCTCATTGCCAGTTGGATGATCAGCGGCACCATCCCATACATGGTTTACTGGGGGCTTAAAGTCATCAGTGCTGAATACATCCTGATCGCCGCATTCTTCGTAACTTCTATCGTCTCGGTATGTACTGGTACTTCATGGGGTTCTGCAGGTACGGTTGGTGTTGCATTGATGGGAGTTGCGGCAGGTTTAGACGTGTCACTTGCTGCCGCAGCGGGTGCTGTTGTATCTGGTGCTTACTTTGGCGACAAGATCTCGCCTCTTTCTGATTCCACAAACTTTGCACCTGTCGTTTCAGGCACCACACTGTACGAACACATTCAGCACATGCTTTACACAACACTACCGGGGTTTGTGATTGCTTCTGTTGTCTTCTTCTTTGCAGGACAAAGCGCTGATGTGGCAAACATTGGTCAGCCAGAGAAAGTAACGCAAATCCTTGCGGGGCTAGATAGCCTTTATAACTTCAGTATCTTCCTTATCATCCCACCAGTTATGATCCTATGGGGTGCATTAACTAAGAAACCCGTTCTACCACTAATGTTAGGAGCTTCAGCACTAGCGATTGTACTGGGAATGGTTCTACAAGGATTCTCTCTACAACAAGGCTTCCAAGCTTATGTCGACGGCTTCAATGTTTCATTGTTTGAAGCAAAAGGAACAGTGACTGATGGGCTAATCCCAGACGTATCAAAACTGCTTAACCGTGGTGGCCTGTTCTCAATGATGAGCACCATTCTACTGGTGTTCTGTGCCTTCTCTTTCGCTGGTATTTTAAGCCTGACGGGCGCGTTAAATGTGGTACTGGGTCGTTTCCTGCATCTTATCCACTCAACAGGACAGCTTATCGCATCAACAGTGATCGCGACTATTACCGTAGTTTTCACGACATCAGATGGCAAACTAGCTCTTCTTATTCCAGGTGAATTGTTCCAAAACGCTTACCGTAAAATGGGGCTAGATACTAAAAACCTATCAAGAACCATCGAAGACGCGGGCACGATTATTGAGCCACTGGTTCCTTGGACTGCTGCGGGTATTTACATGGCAAGCACACTAGGTGTAGCGACGCTAGATTACCTACCTTGGGCAATCCAATGTTACACCGGTGTCGTTTTCGCTCTGATTTATGGCTTCACTGGGTTTGGTATCGCCCCTGCAAAACCAGAACAGTCAGAAGACTCCGCAGAAACTTCTCTAGCTCACAGCATTAAGTAAGGCTCACATCCTATGAATTCTTTCGACAATACAATTAACCGCCGAAATACAGGGTCGGTAAAGTGGGACTTTATGGAGCAGAAGCTTGGCTTAGAAGGCTCCGAGTTGCTGCCTATGTGGGTGTCTGACTATGATTTCCAAGCACCTCAACAAGTATTAGATCGCTTAGCTCAAGATATTTCGCATGGTATTTTTGGTTACTCAGAACGTCAAGACGACTACTACCAAGCCGCGATTGATTGGTTTAAAAAACAACATAAAACAGAAATCAAACGAGAGTGGATCACCACGGTACACGGTGTTTTGCCCGGTATTGCTATGGCGTTGCAAATGCTCACACAAGTGAATGACCAAATCGTTATTCAAAGCCCGGGCTACGGTTCATTCCGTAAGATCATCGAACTAAATGATCGTAAGGTGTTGAACAACCCATTGATTGAATCAGAAGGTCATTACCAGCTTGATTTCGCACATTTGGAAGACTGCTTTGCGAGTGGAGCCAAAGCGTTGATTTTCTGCAACCCACACAACCCAACAGGCCGAGTATGGAGCGAACAAGAGATCCTGCAAGTTGCCGAGCTTTGCCAAAAACACGGTGTATGGCTAATCAGTGATGAAATTTGGAGCGACCTAGCGCTAGCATCCAACATATTCCATTCAACATTGAAACTACCAAGTTCGCTAACCGACAAACTTATTGTGGCGACTGCGGCCAGTAAAACTTTTGGCTTGTCATCATTAAGAATCTCTAACTTCATCATTCCAAATGCAGAATTGAAAGAGCAGTTTGTTCGCCGTTTAGATGCTCATGGCATGGATTGCTTCAACAACCTATCAATGTCCGCTGCGACCACGGCATATCAAGAGTGTGATACTTGGTTAGCGGACTTAAAGCAATATTTGCAAGGCAACATCGAAACGCTGCATGGATTCTTGAAAGCAGAACTACCTCATGTTCGCTTTGTAAAACCTCAAGCGACTTACCTCGCATGGCTTGACTGCCGAGCAATGGAAATAAGTGACACTGAGCTTGAGAAAAAACTCATTGCAGCCGGAATTGTACCGAGTATGGGTTGTGCCTTTGGAGAGGAAGGTTCTGGGTTTATCCGTTTGAACCTAGGGTGTCCTGCTGAAGTATTAAATGATGCATTGGTACGACTTAAGGCAGCATTAAACGCCAATTAATAGGCAATCAAATTACTTAATCCGATCAATACAACAAAGCCCAATAGGAAACACCTATTGGGCTTTCTCTACTTCTCAATTTTTATTTCAAGCAACTACCAATATTCAGCATGAGCCAAGCCTTTAACGCAATTCGATTTTTCACTTGTTACTTTAACTTCACCGCCAATCAACGACTGAGCCAACCAACCGTGAGGGAAACTCAATTTAAATGGCGCAGGGATCTGCTCAACGGTAATTTGCCCAAAGCCAACTTTGGAATAGTAACTAGGGTCACCGTATGTCACAGCAAGTTCAACGCCCTGCTCCTTAAGAACCTGTAAACCAAAGTTAATCAGCTTTTGGCCAATACCACGTTTTTGAACCTGAGTACTCACCGCTACTGGTGAAAGCAAATATGCCTTCGTTTAATCGTCAAATGAAAGTGGTGTAAAGATAATCGCGCCTATAATCGTGCTATCCGTATCTGACTCACTAGAATCATCTGCAGCAACAAAGCAAAGTAGCTCTGTCGAATCCGTGATCGTTAAAAGATCGTTGGCAAGCTTACCCACTGTTTTACCTTCGTTCTCGCCTTCTTAATCCGTAAAGGTTTGAGTAAAAAGGCGAGTGATAGTTTCGATCTCGCTTGAATCATATTGTCTAAATTTCATGGTGTTCTTCACTTAATGTACTTTCTTCAACACAAAAAAATGATAATCAAAATCACGCAGCCCAGAGCCTTGAGAACCTTCTGAAAGGTCACTCTTAGGTTTACTGTTATTGAAGAATTGTTTAATTTCATTGTCGCAATCTGTGAGCGCTTTAGAATTCGGCATCGTCGCTTTCAAAGCCTCGACTTGCTTTTGTAAAGGCAGGTAATAGGCGAGCCAACCGGCGTCGCTCATCGCGAAGTCATCCAATACTTGATAACCCTCTGCTTTTGCTTGTTTAATTCGCTCAGGTACCGTCGTCATGTCTGGGTATTCTTTCTGCCAGAATGCTTTGACTGGTTCGCTCGGGTTCTCGGTGTTCCACACCAAATCATTCACGACCAATATGCCGTCATCAGTAAGTAACTTTCGCCACTGTTTAAGTGCTTTCTGGACACCCATGATGTAGGCACTGCCTTCTGACCAGATCAGGTCGAACGACTTCGCTTCAAACGGTAAATCCATCATGCTTGCGCACACGGTTTGAACATTACTTTCTAAGCCAGATGCCTGTGCTTGCTGAGTCAGAATATCTAAACTAGGTTGATCGTTGTCTACCGCTGTTATCTGCACATCCGCTTGATGTTCTTTAATGGCTCTCGCTAACACAGTTGTTGCAATGCCCTTGCCACAACCAATCTCAAGTACCTGTTCCGGTGAACTAGGCACTTTGACCAATACCTCTAAGGTATCTTCAGCCGTTCCTGGTCCTAAGCGCTCTAAGCCCTCGAAGATGGCGCCAAAATCCGCCATATATTGTTCATGTTCATTCATGTCTTTCGATAACCACTTCAATCGCAGCGCCTGTTTCTCATCAAAACCCTGCTTAATTAACCAATCGAGGTGTGCATCTGGCGCAATTTTGTCCATCGACTCATGCCACTCTTCTAAGCCGCTCTCACCCAGCATTGCTGCTAATAAATCTCGTGAACGTTGTTTTTGCACAAGCTCTTCGTCCAGTTGCTTAAGACGATTTTCCAACAAGCCACGTTCTATCTTTGCATCTAAACAAGCTTGGCACTCTTTAAGCGTTAACCCGCCCGCTTGCAGCTGCTGTAACAAGCGAACACGCTGCAGATCCTTTTCAGAAAAAAGGCGATAACCATTACTCTGGCGTTGAGCTTCAATCAAACCTAGCTTGCCGTAATACAACAATGTGGAGCGACTCAGGCCAACAAGTTCAGCTAATTCAGATATGCGATACATGCACTTCTCCCTCATTTCTATCTATAAGGTAAACTATGAAGCTATAGTCAGGTCAATACGAAATTATACTTCATGCCCCTCTTTTCCTAGTTTCCCGCCCTTAAGCTCAAATTGGAAAGGTCTCTAAGTACCTATTTCAACCATAGAAGGCTAGTTACCAACATTACTCAACCAGACTTAGAAAAAGTAAGATATGAACTTGATGAAAGAAAAACAAACCATTCAAAAAACATACTTTTTACTAGCTAAGTGGATCTACTTCTAAATCGTTCAATAATTAACAAATGTTAACCAAGCGCTAAATAAAATCACCAGACGAATACATACAGGGAGCACCAATAACAAGTAAAAATCTCTTCGTAACTTTTTTAGAAAAAATCAAAATTTATTAGAAATTAACCCCTAATTTTACTGAGTAATTTGTTAGGCTTGGCAACAAATATTTACAATCCAAATAAAAACTAATTGGATAGCTAGAGGTTGTTTTTCTTGAATATGAAATTATTCGGCAGTTCCCTAATCCTTTCGGGAACTGCATTAGGGGCTGGTATGTTAGCCATCCCAATGGTGTTGGCCCAATTTGGGTTCATGATCAGCTCGGTGCTGATGCTACTTATCTTTATTGGCACCACCTACTCTGCACTTCTGCTGGCAGAAGCGTGTACAAAAACCAAAGACAACAGTGGAATGAGCAGTGTTGCTTACCTAACTCTGGGCAGCAAAGGGAAACATTTTATCAATGCACTCTTCTACCTGCTGTTGGTATGCATGCTCATCGCTTATATCTTGGGTGTTGGTGACATCATTCACAAGCTACTACTCGATGTTGGCGTAGACATATCTTCATCTGTTGCCTATACCATTTTCAGCCTATTGATGGGTGTGATTGTAGTATCGGGTAAATCCTACATCGACAAACTGAATCGCGGACTATTCATCTTGATGGTAGTCATGTTGTTTATTGTGATTGCTTCTCTATTTAGCAACATTCGTTTGGATTACCTAACTCAAACTAGCAACTACACAGCCAACGATGTCGTTCAATACAGTGCGGTTATCTTTACCAGTTTTGCCTCTATGGTGGTGATCCCATCACTGGTTATCTACAACCGAGAAGCGACTCAAAAGCAGATCCGCAATATGATTCTGCTAGGCTCGGTGATTCCACTAATCTGCTACCTAACTTGGTTGTTCGCGATTATCGGTAACCTTGGCACAGACGCCATCAGCCAATTCCACAACATTTCAGAGTTGATCTCTGCGTTTAGCGGACAGTCTGCTTGGTTAAAAGTAGTGATTGCTCTGTTCTCAGCACTGGCATTGGTGACCTCTTTCCTTGGCGTGTCTATGGCGCTGTATGACCAAAACAAAGACGCCGTCACCAACAATAAAGCGTTGGCTTATGCTCTAACCTTCATCTTACCTTTGGTATTAGCCGAGCTGTTCGCTAGCCAGTTTGTAAGCATGTTGGACTACGCAGGTATGGTGCTGGTGTTCCTAGCTATCTGGGGCCCACTCGCAATGGTAGTTAAAGTTCGTAGACCTGACTTCCCTCATCTACAAACTGAAGGCAGCTATACCGCAGCCGGTGGCGACACGGCATTGATGGCAACATTCGGCTTTGGGGCGTTGATTTTTATCTCTTGGTTTATGGGGTAGAGCTTATGGGTTAGCCCAAACATTGCTGATAAAAAAGCCCGTGAATCTTAGGATTCACGGGCTTTTTAGTTTTTTCTAAGGCGGCTCTAATCGAACCGCCGTTGGCTGTTTTTAAAAGGTTAACTCTTAAACGTATTCGAGAGCTCTTTCAGCGATGTTGCCAATTCAGCTTGTTCTTTCGCTGTCGCAGCAATTTGCGTTGCACCGGTCGTAGATTCTGTCGACTTCTGTTCGACTGCCACAACGTTCTGAGCAATATCTTGAGTCACTACCGCTTGCTCTTCGGTTGCAGTCGCAATCTGCTCTGTCATACTGAATATCTCGCTCACAGCGCCTGAAATATCTTGCAGCGTCTGCTCTACGCCTCGAGAATCCTCCACCGCTCTTGAAGACATCTTCTTGCTATTATCAATTACATTAAACGCAGTTTGTACATCTGATTGTAGAGAACTAATGAAGCCTTCAATCTCCAAGGTAGATTCTTGGGTACGTTGTGCCAAAGTACGTACTTCATCTGCAACCACGGCAAAACCACGGCCTTGTTCACCAGCACGTGCTGCTTCAATCGCTGCGTTTAGTGCGAGTAAGTTGGTTTGGTCAGCAACCGATTTAATCACATCAATCACGCTGTTAATGTTATTGCTACTTTCGTGTAGATGAGTGATTTTTTCAGCGAGGCCGTTAATCTCAGAAGCCAAGATCTCAATCGATTGGTAAGAGTGCTGAACCGTGCTCAAACCTGCTTGTGATTGTTCATTAGCCAATTTAGCTGAGCTTGCTGTTTGCTGAGTTTTAGCCGCGACCTCGTTCACCGTTGCCGATAGCTCCTCTGTTGCTGTCGCAATCAAACCAATTTGGTCTTGCTGCTCAACCAAGGTGTTGGAGTTGTATTGGCAAGTTTGCGCCGTCTCTTCAGCTGCAGAAGCAAGTGTCAAGCTAGACTGAGACAAGTTATCTATTACCTGAGAGAATTTCTCTAACGTTTCGTTGAGAGACGAAGAGATATGCCCTAGCTCACTCTCTCCTAAATACTTAGCTCTCACCGTTAGGTCATTATCATCACGAACAACAGAAAGTACTGAGGTTAGATTTTTTACTCGGAGCGTTAGGTCTGTAATCACTTTAAAGCTAACAAAGGTCGCAAAGAAAGTAATTGCAACAAATACCGCAATACTTGCAAACATCGCAGATTGAGCTTCACTCGCCTTGTTTTCAGTCAACGCGATAAGTGATTCAGCCAGTTGATTCTCCGTTTTCTTTAACTGAACAATACGAGCAGTTGATTGCGCGAACCAATACACAGGGTCTACATCAAAACCTCTCATTTTTGATTCAGCCACATCACGAAGCTTCTCGACTTCCGCGACCGAACGGTCATTTAATTGTTGTTGAAAGAAGCGAACGTTGTCTGGGTTACCCAGAACTTCAAAGTTCGAGAAATACGTGTTTTGCTGTGTCACCAAAGAGATGAACTTAACCAGCATACCTGGGCCAAACTCATTTTTAGAAAAAGTGTTATTTAGGACAGCACGCTCGATACCAGCTCGCTCTTTGCCTTGCAAGAAGTTGTAATAAGCGATGGTTTCCGTAGTGATGGTAGCATCGGAGCTTAACTCAGCAATTAAAGCTGATACGCTGAGCAGTTTTGCATTCAGTTTAGTGTAGTAACCTAAAGCCTCTGAAAGTGGGATCGACTGAGAATCAACACGATTACGAATAGACGTAATTTGATTTAGGCTTTGGCTGATTTCAGTGTTCAGACGGGAGATCTGGGGTAAGTCGATTTCTGCAGACTGCCAGTACTCAGCTCTCTGATTGCGTCTGTTATCCGCACTTGTTCTTTGCGCTCGCAGCTCACTAACAAACTTCGTACCTTGTGAGCCGATAAAACCTGCCGTCATACCGCGTTCTTTTTGTAGCTCATGTACAAGTTCGCTGTACACAACCGACAAACGAGTCAGTTGGTTTAATGACGACATTTCGCTGGTCGTTTCTACGCTTTTAGAAATCGTAGAAGCACTCAGCCATAGAAACCCTAAGATCGGTAAAATAAGCAAAGCGATGATTTTTTGCTTAAAAGACATATCGGTTAATTTCATTGTTATTTCCTAGCAGCTAACGAATCTTTATCTGTAATGTAATTAGACACACTTCTAAAACGGTGTACTTTTACTAAGATCATATAATCTTTAGTTTTATCAATTACCGTGCCATGTTATCGGCAATCGATAACGCTAGCATTTAACCTTACAAAATTCATTGGTTTATTTATAAATCTGTTAGCTATGCAACCTTATCGAACACAAAAACCGTGCAACAACATATTCCCGACACAAGTGACTGAAAAATGACGCTTTTTATTAATACTAAAGGGGTAGGGAAACACTCAGGTTCGGCTGATTACTCACTACATATTAAGCAGCAACTATGTATAATGCCGCCCCGAAAAGTTAACAATTCAATCAACTAAAAAGCATAACCTGAGGTATTTATGGACTGTCCAGCTTGCGAAGAACACATTGGATGGGAGTGGGTAGAAGAGGAAGCCATCGAGCCCAATGAAGAGTTCGACTGCCCTGAATGTGAAGCAACTTTGATGTACACCATCGACGAAGGCACCTATTACGGTGCGCAACATAAAACCGTCGAAGTTGTCGACGACTAGCCTTCATCAGACATTGAGAAATATTTCACCGTAGAAGCTGTCAAAGCTCGTCATAAATTGCATTCAATCAAGCGCCTTATGCACCAGTAAGGTGCAAGACCGGCAATTAAGTCGAGCAAAACATACCTTTACTGGAACGAACGTTCAGCATAAAATATTGAACATATGTTCAGACTAATGAAGTAGATGTTATGGCCAAGACCGCGAAGTTCGATAGACAGGATGTAGTAGATAAAGCAACGAACCTGTATTGGGAAAAAGGCTTTCATGCGACTTCTATGCGTAATCTGCAAGACGTGATAGATATGCGTCCGGGTAGCATCTACGCGACTTTTGGCAGCAAAGAAGGTTTGTTTAAAGAGACGCTGGCTCGCTATACCGAACTTGGCATTCTTAATTTGAACCGCTTCCGCAGTGAAACTGACTCACCAATCAAAGCGCTAGAAAACTTCGTAAAACGTGCGGTGGTTGAATCTAAACAAAGCGCGCCAAACGGCATGTGTATGTTGGCTAAAACGGTAGCCGAGCTGACCGATGAGCACGCAGAGCTATTAGCAGAAGCGAAGAAATCACTTAAGATCATGGAAGGCGAATTCGCCAAGTTGATTGCAGAAGCACAAGATCTTGGTGAGATCAGCAAAGAGCGCGAGCCGACTCAACTAGCTCGTCATGTTCAGGTTCAAATCGCAGGCCTGCGTACCTACGCGAAAACCTGTGACGACATCGATTTACTTAACTCAATGGTTGAAGACGTATTTAAGTATCATCCTTTCTAAAAGCTGAGCTTGTTTTAGAAGCCATACAAAAAGACTCCACTGTTAGCCAAATGCTAGAGCGGAGTCTTTTTAGTTTTGATCTACTTAACTTTATAGATGATTAACTTTAGTGTTTAAGGGTTATACCTTTCTCATGATCAGCGCCTGTGCATTAAGCATCGCCTCTTTGGTGCTGACATCTAAGGTTTTCACATTCGCAAAGCGCTCGACTTCCTTAATCGCCACGTCATGAGCAAAGATCACCAACCTCGCCCTTTCAATATCTTTAGGTGTGATGCGATTGCCTATCCCGCTGGCGCCCTGCGTTTCAACTTTTATTCTAACCCCGAGATGATGTGCCGCCTTTTCCAAAGACTTAGCCGCTAGGAAAGTGTGAGCAACACCAGACGGACAAGAAGTGATCGCGAGTACATCCGCTTGCCCTTCTTCGGTCACCGAACCACCCGCAAACTGATTAGAGCGAGCCTCACCTTCGACCACATTCTTTTTCAGCAATATTACGATTAAAGCCGTGGTAAGAGCCCCCGCGAGTGTGCCAATGATATAGCCAATCTTGCCATCCACAACAGGTAGAACAATCCAACCGCCCCATGGTGCATGGTTTACCACATGGAACATAAAACCAACTACGTTACCGACAATACCACCAGCCACAACTGCAGGTAGAACACGTGCAGGATCGGCAGCAGCAAATGGAATCGCACCTTCACTGATGCCGATCATTCCCATGATGCCTGCGGCTTTGCCGGCTTCGCGTTCGTCTCGTTTAAACTTCTTCGGCGATATAAAAGTCGCCAGAGCCATGCCCAGTGGTGGCGTACAAATCGCAATGCCAACGCCACCCATCAACCAAGGCTGGGTATTTACCTGCGTTTGAGCAAACAGCGTTGCGACCTTGTTGATTGGGCCACCCATATCAAAGGCCGTCATAGCGCCTAAAATACTGCCGAGCACCATTTTTCCAGAACCTGCCATACCCGTTAGCATTTGGTTCATCTCAAGCATTACTTGAGCTATCGGAGAGCCAATCACCCACATCACCGCGCCACAAGTGACGAAAGTGCCGACGAGTGGATAGATGAAGATAGAGCTCAACGAGATCATACTGTCTGGCAGTTTGATCTTCTTAAGTAGGTTAACCACAAAACCGGCAAAGAAACCGACCACAATCGCACCGAGGAAGCCGGTATTGTATTGATTCACCGCCACCCAAGAACCGATCATGCCCGGAGCTAAACCGGGTTTATCAGCCATTGAGTACGCGATGTAGCCGCCTAGAACGGCAGTAAACAGGGTTAAGCCTGCGATCCCCATCTGTGCGATGTCTGCTAACACACCACTTTCAGGCACAGCACCATGACCCGACATCATCACCGACAAAGACAGCAACACCCCACCCGCGACCACAAAGGGAATCATATGCGAGGTGCCGTATAACAAGTGTTCTTTGAGACGATTCAGAGACTGCGCCCAAGGACTGAGCGGCTCGACATACACTTCATGATAGCTAGAGGCATAGCTATCGAAAGAGTCAGAATTGACTTCGAGAAACAGTTCTTGAGCCTCTTCAACCGACTCCACTGCCTTTAATTTTGTAACAAAGCCATCTTCAATCAGTTTGGTAGAAATCTGTGCCAACACCTCGATATGATGGCCATCATTGTTGTCAGGCGAAGCGAGCATGAAGAACACATCAGACAGTTCACCACCGTCAGCACCATAATCTATGCCCGTTCGGCTGATGCCCACAGCAACAGCAGGCTTTGCAACGGCAGTACTTTTCGCATGTGGAATCGCAATACCATCATCAAAACCGGTATTACCAATAGCCTCACGCTTCCAGATATCATCAAGGAATTCACTTTTATTCGAGAGCTTACCAGCGCGATCGAGTAACTCGACTAGCTCTTCAAATACTGCCTGTTTTGAGTCTGCTTGCAAATCTAAGCAGATAATCTCGGGCTCGATAATGTTAGTGATATCCATGTTTTACTCTGCCTCGCCTGATTTCAGACTGAAGTAATTAGGTTCTTCCGACCTAAATTAAAATTCGATGTTAATAGGATGAAAAGATTAGCGGTGTGTCAGCGATCATCATATAGGACGAAAGGTGCATTAACTGGATTATTGTAACCAAGAACTCAGAGTGTGACGTCCACCTTAGAATAAAAAACGCCAATCCATAAAATCCACAGAACCCATAAACGTATCGCCCCTACTGTATGCTCCCGGTCTATACTGGGTTTTCCCATACGAGAGAGTAAAGTGGCGAGATTAAGCCGAGAATAATAATGAAAATTGTAGCGGTAACTGCGTGCCCTACAGGCATTGCGCACACCTATATGGCAGCTGATGCATTAAATAAAACAGCCCCTAAATTCAACGTTTCAATCAAGGTTGAAACACAAGGCGCTATGGGTATTGAAAACTTACTCTCTGCACAGGACATTAGCCTCGCAGACAAGGTGTTGATCGTCTCTGATATCGACATTGAACAACCAAGCCGCTTCGACCCTGCTAAAACCTTATTCATTCCTATGGAAGAGGTGCTGTTAAGCGTCGACAAGGTTTTTATTAAGCATTGTCGAGCTTAAACCTTTCATGAATGAATATCAGATTACCTTCTTCGTTGACGATCCTGCCGCGAACTCACACGTCGCGCAGCCACTTAGCCGCTTGGCTAAAAAATTCAAAAGTACCATCCGTATTATCAACATCACTCAAAACCGAACCGCCGATCTCTCCAAATCTGTCGCGATGTTACAAGTGGGTTTACTCCGAGGGGATTTGTGCCAGATTACCGCTGTGGGTATTGATGCAGAGCTGGCCTGTTTCGTTCTTAAAGACGTGATTGCCGAGCATTACGCTATGGTTGGTTCGCAAGTGAATCATGAGTTCTCCAAGGATCTAATCCAGCGCATGCCGCAGATATGTCCACCTTGTGAGATCAATTGGCATCATGCTAAAGCTCAAACCCAACTGACTAAATTTGAATGCCTAAAAGGGCTCGCTCATCTGGTGTATCCACAAGATCCGGATGAACTGATTCTGGCGTTTATTAAACGAGAAGAACGCTCCTCTACCTGCGTTTCACCGGGAATCGCGCTGCCACATGTGATGTTTGAATCGACTCAAGATCTCTCGATTGCGGTCATCGTCAGTGACGATCCGATTGATTGGGCATCACGTATCGGCGAAGTACACGTTGCTATCGCTTTAGTGCTTCCAACCAAGCCGCAACGAGAGCACATTGTGGCCGCCACTAACCTAACCAGAAACCTGCTTCACGATCAGGTCAATGAGCGTTTACAGAAGACCCGCAGCAGTGTCGATCTACAAGCCCTCTTGATGTACATCTCATCTCGCCTTATTTGATTCATCAAATAGCTTGGACTAGATAGATCCACGGTATTCGGTTGGGGTTTTTCCGGTTCGGTTTTTAAATACTCGGCAGAAGTAGTTCACATCTTTGAAGCCGCAACGAACCGACACTTCATTGAGCTTAAAGTTATACTTCTTAAGCATGAACTTAGCGCGGTCGACTCGGACACGAGTGATGTACTCGGCCAATGTCATATGGCCTTGTTGACGGAACATTCGCGACAAGTGGTTCGATGAAATGCTAAAGCGCGAGGCGATGCTGTCTCGGGTGATTTGGCGGTGGAAGTTCTCTTGAATGTAGATACAAATCCCCTGATACACATCCTGAACTCGGCTGTGAGATTTTTCGACAGGCGCATCCAACATCGTCTTACTGTATTGAAGTAGCGCTTGCAGCAATAACTCATCCATAGGCTGCTTGTTACTCTCCCTCGCGAGTGAGCTGAGCGCTTCTAGAATGTTATCAATCGCAAAGCCAGAGCGAGTCTGAATACTGTGCTTTTGAATATCGTAAAAACTCTCCTCACCTTTGCGTTTGCTCACCAAACTTAAACCCAGCTGACGACGACCAAACAACATACTTAACACTGAACAGTCAGTGTCCCAATTGGGTTTATTCCAACAGTTGGGTGGGATGAAAATCGCGTCTCCGGCTTTGGCTATAACGTTGGTGATCTTGCGGTCATGGCTTTCCATTTCATTAATATACTCTCCGTCTAGCACCAGCTCTAAGCGCGGAAAGTTCACCTGATAACTGCATGCTGAAGGTGTATGAAAATCTCCAGCAAACCAGATGTTATGAAACGGTTCTCGCTCATTTAACACAGACGAGATTAAGTCATGAAATATCATTATTCGAACTCTAGTGGGCAGCAATAAGGCTACGGGAATAGATATACCCCTTAGTGAAACATAGCGCTATTGAGCAAAATCACAATTTGAGATCTAGGTTACAAAAATCCAGTCATGGAAATAAATCTCCAGTCACAAATCTGATATAGCACGTACCCCCCCTGAGAACCCAACACGCTGCAGCCCTTATAAATAAAAGCCTAAGCCCCTCAAAATCGCTGTCAACAGTGACCGAAAAACGCACCACTAACCGATCAAAATCACACTCCATTTAGAACGCATCAATCATCCAGTAAATGCATTTTTTCTTCACTACAGAAGGTAAGCCGTAGATTCCAGAATACCCCTAACAAAATAAAAAAGAGTAGGGGTTCATTATGATCACAACATTGATCAATCAAGATTTGATTAAGCTTTCGCTTAGCGCTGATTCAAAAGAAGAAGTATTCAAAGAGCTGATAGACGTGCTTTATGCACAAGGTCGAATTTCAGACAAAGCACAGTTCCTTGCCGACATTAAAGCGCGAGAAGAGCAAGGTAATACCGGGTTTGAAGAAGGCATTGCTCTACCACACGCGAAAAGCAGCGCGGTTATCAAACCCGCCGTTGTTATCGGCGTCCACAAGCAGGGCATTGAGTACGGTGCCGATGACGGCCAGCCATCAAAACTGTTCTTTATGATTGCCTCTCCCGATGGCGGCGACAACCATCACATCGAAGTACTGGCAGAGCTTTCTTCAAAACTGATTGAAGAAGGTTTTATCGAAAACTTCATGAATGCTGACTCTGAACAAGCGGCGTTGGAACTGCTGCTTACCAAACCTGAACCATCAGCAACCGAAACAAACGTTGAGAAGCAAGGCTTCATCATTGGCGTGACTGGCTGTCCTGCTGGCGTTGCACACACTTATTTAGCAGCCGAAGCACTAGAGAAAGGCGCTGCGGCTCTTGGCTACGACATCAAGGTAGAGACCAACGGTTCTATCGGGGTTAAAAACAGCCCAACTCAAGAAGAAATCGAACGTGCGGACGCTATCGTTGTTGCTTGTGACAAACAAGTCGACATGGCTCGCTTTGCTGGAAAGCGCGTTATCAAAACCAACGTAAAAGCACCAATCAAAGACGCGCAAGGCTTGATTAAACAAGCACTCAACGCACCTAGCTACCAAGCCGAACAAACGCCGACCAATCAATCTGTTGTAGAGAAAGCATCACAAGCGCGTTCTGACCTTTATCGTTACTTGATGAATGGCGTCTCACACATGATTCCATTCGTGGTGACTGGCGGCCTTTTGATTGCCTTAGCATTGGCGATTGGCGGCGAACCAAGTGAATCCGGTATGGCAATTCCTGCTGGTAGCATGTGGAACCAAATTCTAGAAGTCGGTGTGGTTGCGTTCACCCTGATGATCCCAATCTTGGCTGGCTACATTGCTTACGCGATTGCAGACCGCCCTGCCTTAACTCCAGGTTTGATTGGCGGTTGGATTGCCAACAACGGTTCTTTCTACGGTGCTGATGCAGGTACAGGCTTCATTGGCGCAATCATCGCCGGCCTATTGGTTGGTTACTTCGTTAAGTGGATTACCTCGTTTAACTACCACAAATTCGTTCAACCGCTTGTGCCTATCATGATCGCTCCGATCACTGGCTCTCTATTCATCGCGGGTCTGTTCATCTTTGTTATCGGCGCGCCTATCGCTGGACTGATGGATGCTCTTACTGCACTACTAACCAGCATGAGCACAGGCAACGTGGTGCTGCTTGGTATTGTCCTTGGTGGTATGGCCGGCTTTGATATGGGCGGTCCATTCAACAAGGTGGCGTTCCTATTCTCGGTCGGCATGATTGCCAGCGGTCAAACTCAGTTCATGGGTGCAATGGCGTGTGCTATCCCTGTCGCTCCACTAGGCATGGCTATCGCAACCAGACTTGGCCGTAAGTTCGACCTGTTCGAATCTTCTGAAATCGAAGCGGGTAAAGCAGCAGGTGCGATGGGCTTGGTGGGTATCTCTGAAGGTGCGATTCCTTTCGCGGCTCAAGACCCAATGTCGGTTATCCCTGCCAACGTACTTGGTTCAATGACTGCAGCGGTTATGGCGTTCTCATTCGGCATCACCAACAGTGTTGCTCACGGTGGTCCAGTAGTCGCTCTGCTTGGCGCAATGAACTACCCAATGCTGGCACTTCTGTGCATGGCATCAGGGGCGGGCGTGACTGCGGTTACTTGTATCGCGCTTAAAAATCTACGTAAAGCCAAGCTAACAGCAGCAGCGGCTTAAGCCATTTCAACTCCAATGGCTTGAGCCCTTCGACTCTACTGTTTTTAGTAGTTAATAGTTTTTTACTAACGAATAGAGCTCAAGCCATGTTTCCCTTCATGGTGATTTCGATGTCTGATTTTTCTTTAGCGAACGACTCGTTCGCACAACGCTTTTTCTACCCTATGACTAACGTCATTCAAAACTACGCATGGGGTAGCCCGTCTTCATTCAGCCAACTGTTTGGTATTGATAACCAGTCTGGTGAGCCGCAAGCAGAGATCTGGATGGGCGCTCACCCGAATGGTTGCTCGATGGTGACCGACAATGGTCAGCAAACCACGTTGTCGAACTTGATTTCTAAGAATCTAAACCTGTTTCTAAGCGAGAAAGTCGCGAGTCGTTTTGGCGAGCTACCATACCTTTTTAAGGTGTTAGCGGCTGAAAAAGCACTGTCTGTACAAGTACACCCAAACAAACAACAAGCTGAATCTGGGTATGCTCTAGAAGAGCAGCAAGGCATTCCGATGACAGCTGGTAACCGTAATTACAAAGATGCCAATCACAAACCAGAACTGGTGTATGCCCTAACCGACTACACGGCGATGAATGGTTTTAGATCAATCAGCGAGATCCTTGAGCACTTCCATTACCTCGATATTCCAGAGCTGCACTCGATGGTTAACGATCTCGCGGGCGACCAAACCCCCAATGGCTTAGCATGCTTTTTTGCGAGCTTATTGTCTTTAGAAGGCGAGCAAAAAGGAATGGCACTTACCATGTTGATCATGAAGGCTAAGCTTTCAGATAAACATGTATTCCAATTGATTTCAGAACTGGAAGCTCAATACCCAGGTGATGTCGGCTTGTTCGCTCCACTGCTATTGAATGTGATTACCCTAAAGCCAGGGCAAGCCATGTATCTGGATGCCGAAACGCCCCACGCTTACATCAAAGGTACAGGCTTAGAAATCATGGCGAACTCAGACAATGTGTTGCGTGCAGGGCTGACGCCTAAATACATGGACGTAAATGAACTGGTTTCTTGTACTCGATTTAATGAAAAGCCCGCGGATAGATTACTGCTAAGCCCGATAGAGCAAGGTGATGTGATGGAATACCAAATTCCAGTCGAAGATTTTAAGTTCTCTATCGTGCAGAATTCTCATCAGAGAAAAATCACCACCGAAGGTGCCGAGATCCTACTACCACTTGATGAATCCATGGTGCTAACCCATCAATGTGGTGAAACCTGCGTAATAGAGAAAGGCCAATCGGTGTTCATTCCAGCTTACGCAGAGAGCTACAAACTGGATTGCGTTGGACGCGTAGCGCGCGCTTACAGTTAACTCTCTCACAACTAAGTACACACTCTTCATGCCCTGCTTTTGCGGGGCATTTTTGTTTCTATAGCTTTTGTTTTCCTAGAGCTTTTTTGTCCCTACAGCTCTTTTATTCCTAACGAAAATTATTTCAACACCGAAATACACCATCAAATATGACTCACCTCACATTGGATGAATGATGCAAATCACACTTAATTTTGCTTGGTACAAATGTACAGTGAAGGGCTTTTATTTGCTATTTCGCGAATCGGGTTAATCCATTAATTTTAATTCAAGAACTTCAATAGTGAATGAGTTAATAAATGATCACACAGCTAACTAACGTCAACTTAATTAATAACAACCTTCAAGCGAATAATAAAAAAGAACTGTTTGAAGAATTGGCAGGCATGTTATTTGAGAACAACCGAATCAGCAATAAAGAAGCCTTCTTGGCAGACATCGAAATTCGTGAATCTCAAAGCATTACCTCGATGGACGGCATCGCTTACCCACACTCGAAAAGTAAGTCAGTAACAGAGCCTGCGATTGCTGTCGGTGTAAAGCGTGAAGGCATTGAATATGGCGATGAAGACGGCATTAATCCAACCGTGTTTTTTATGATTGCCTCACCAGATAACGGTGCTGACCATCATATTTATGTACTACAAGAACTATTTGGAAAATTCAGTGATGAATTTATTCAAGATATCCATAACGCAAAAGACGAACAGCAAATCCTTAATATTTTAATTAATTCATAAGGCGTAGAAAATTATGAGCACCCTAACAACTCAAGCTACGAATACCAATAATAAAAACAGTAGTAGCGACTTTAAAAAAATCCTTAGTACCATGAAAGGTCACCTGCTTTTCGGTACATCACACATGCTGCCTTTCATCGTAGCCGGTGGTGTTCTGTTGGCTTTAGCGGTAATGGCATCAGGTAAAGGTGCAGTACCAGCAGACGGTTTGCTGGCAGACATCTCTAATATCGGTATCAAAGGCCTTGTTCTTTTCCCAATCATTCTTGGCGGCTTTATTGGTTACTCAATTGCAGATAAACCAGCACTAGCGCCAGCGATGATATCTTCTGGCATCATGGCTGATATGGGCGGCGGCTTCCTTGGCTGTATCGTGGCTGGCTTTATCGCCGGTGGCGTGGTGTTCCAACTTAAGAAGATCCCACTTTCTGCGAACATGACGGCGCTAGGTGCGTACTTCATCTACCCGCTTCTAGGCACGTTAATCTCTGCAGGTATCGTACTATGGGGCATCGGCGAGCCAATCAAACTGTTCATGTCTTCAATGAACGAGTTCCTAGCTTCAATGGCGGGCGCATCTAAGATGGTTCTGGGCACAATCCTTGGCGGTATGACAGCGTTTGATATGGGCGGCCCTATCAACAAAGTCGCGACCCTATTTGCTCAAACTCAAGTAGACACGCAACCTTGGCTAATGGGCGGTGTAGGCATCGCGATTTGTACTCCACCTCTAGGTATGGCTCTGGCGACGTTCCTATTCAAAAACAAGTTCTCTAAACAAGAGCAAGAAGCAGGTAAAGCAGCAGCAATCATGGGTTCTATCGGTATCTCTGAGGGTGCTATCCCGTTCGCAGCAAATGACCCAATGCGCGTACTTCCTTCAATCGTTGCCGGTGGTATCGTGGGCTGTGTATTCGGCTTCATGACAGACGTTCTACTGCACGCTCCGTGGGGCGGCCTAATCACTGCGCCTGTATCAAGCAACATTCCAATGTACGTCGTCGGTATTGCACTTGGCTCGCTAACCACAGCCGTTATCGTAGGCTTCTGGAAACCGGTAGCGGTAGAAACAGAAGAAGACATGGTTGAAGCACCAGTACAAGCTCAAGCAGCTCCTGTAGCAGGCGAAGGCGAGTACGACATCGTAGCAGTTACATGTTGCCCTTCTGGTGTTGCACACACCTTCATGGCAGCGAAAGCACTAGAGAAAGCAGGCTTAGCCGCAGGCCTTAAGATTAAGGTAGAAACTCAAGGTCAAAACGGTATTCAGAACCGCATCACTGACCTAGATGTAGCGAACGCAAGACTGGTTATCTTGGCTCACGATATTCAAGTGAAAGACGCACACCGATTTGCCAATGCGAACGTGATTGAGTGTTCAACGAAGGAAGCAATGAAGAGAGCTGCAACTATGGTGGCTATCTAAAGCCAAAAGCTATCTAAAAGAATCAATAAATTAGTGAATGCTCACTATTGATAAAGTAACTACCCCCTACTAAGAAAAATCCCCATTCGTTTTGTCAACGAATGGGGATTTTTATTTTTACTAGCTCAAACCTTCCGTCATTTTACGGCCTAATATCAAGGCTAAACGTGTTTAAATAGCGCTCTAGCCTAACTGAATAAAAGTCTGATAATTCTTCGTCTTCTTCATCATGACAATCGGTACAAGTGTCCTTAGGATCAAATTCTTCATGGGGAAGATGACACTCAACGCACTCCATCTCTTCGCTCTCTTTGTGCTTTAGATTATGCTGACTCCCTTCGAGGTGGCCAAAATCATCATGACACTCCACGCAGCTGTTATATTCAAACTCAAGATCGTCAGAAGGCTCTTCGTCTAGATGGCACTGCCCCGCACATGTTTCATCCTTTAGGTGAATATTCGCAAGATTATGCTCATCTGGATTAGGTAAATCCTCAGCGACCACCAGTGCGCATACTCCAGCAAGTAACACACCAATTAAATATTTAGTCATACTCATAAAACTGGCTCCTTCTTACTGATGCGACTTAAACTCTTTCTCACGCAGAATAGCTTCATGGCAGGTTGCACATAACCCAATGCGAAACTTCTTACTGATACCGATAATCGGGTCTGAATCGCGATGTAAATTATGACAATTGGAACATGTCAATTGGGTGGCATGTACATCGTGAGTCCACTCACTGGCCCTCAAGCTTTCAGGAGAATGACAGGCGATACACTTTTGGTTCTGCTCGAAAATTGGCAAGTCGATATGATCATCGAATGGAATAACACTCACCACATCAGAATCTTTGGGGTGAGAACCTTTTCTGCCATGACAAGCTGTGCAGTTGTTGTAAAACTCGGTACTGGCATGTGCTCCTACAGAAGCGATGGCATCAATATTTTTAAGCAGACGCTTTTTTTTATGGCACCGTATACAACGCTTATTTTCCTTTACTAAAATCTGCATTTCCGCTTCATTGGTAATTTGGCTAGAAAACGGTTTTACATTATGAGAAGCGGAATCCTGAACTGTTGACTCAGAACAGAGCGATAGCGGCATAAAGAATATACTCAACGTGGTCAACACAAATAAATAAGAAACATATTGAGTAACTGTTTTGACCATAATAGTACTCTTCTGTGAAGAAATGATTTGAGCCGATTATTTCGACACAAATCATTTCAGTTAGTTACGAGTGTTATACTTATTTAAACTCAAGGTTTAACACACCACGATGGTATATGTGATTAATTTGAGAGTTATCAAAAACCGCAACACCAAATGGATATGATTGGCTCAAATCGTTAAATTGCACATCTTGCGTTTCTGCATTTTCACCCGTAGTTACAAGCTTACGCTTCATTTCCAGAGTCCAAACACCCGCTTTCCAAATTGCACCGACTTCGATATCACCACGGGAACCGGTAAATGGCTTACCTGTTAGCCCTGGAATTCGGTCTAACTTATTGTAGTCAGTTGTAAACGGCTTCTTCTCTGAGTCTAAAATAAGTAATGTTTCATTGGTTAAGTTATCTGATACATATGCTGGCTGGCCGTCTTTTACGTTATTAACGTAGCCCCCCCC
>NZ_JAUJED010000025.1:75330-279497 GCF_030442075.1 Vibrio sp. TMPB1044
GCAGTTCTCACACCTTTCCAGTGCCACATATCAATAAACTCGCCTTCCTGCTTGGTGTATTTACGTGCTGGGTTCTTATCATCACGCCCTGCGTTTTTACCCTTTTTAGCTCTGTGACATGCAGCATTACACCCTTTCTCAGAAAAGCCTTCAGCATTGATGTCCCAATAGACCGCAAATTTATCTTCGTAGTAAGTATTGTCGTGCCCAGTATCATCTTTATTTTTCAACTGCTTCCATGACCCATCCTCTTGTTTAACCCAAGGAAAGCGGTCAATACTTTTGGTCGGGTCGGCATAAGTAAACAAGAAGTAAATGTATTCACTGTCATACATCGACTTCATTTCCACACTGGTTTTTTTAATGCCTTCATAGCCATTATTTGGTTTATACGGTAATTTGTTCACCTTCTGTGTCAGTGGTTTAGCTTGCTCCCAAACGGCATCAACATTGCCATCGATAACTATATTTGAGGTAAGCTTACTGCTCTCTAGTATCTTATCTTTTGCGTGAACAGCACTGACTGGAATGATCGTAAGTACAGCCACGGTTGATAGTGTAATTATTGAGTACTTCATTGTTACTCTCCTAACTTCCATTGATCTGTTTATACAATTAAGCGTAGGAATGAATGAGTTTATTTCAATTGATCGATATCAACTTAAACACAAATAGAAAAATAGGCATATAGAGCTCGATAAATAGGGATTTATTTATTATCAAGAAAAACAAACATCATAAATATCAATAACCTTATCTCAGGTATCAATGATAAAATTACAAATAATAGGGATTAGTACCAACTTCAAGCTCAATTGTTCATTTATCGAAAATTTAAATCGCCCATAATTAGATTCATTACAAATATGGCAATAATAAAGGGACGTTAATCATATATTTATGTTCAACGTCCCTTTTCTTCTATTTTTAACCTTTATGCGCTATTTACTAGCTCTATCATATTTTGGACCTGCTATATCTGAACTCGCATTTGGCTATCTATTCTTTGATGTAAAGATCCTTTGAATAGATTCTCCCTTCTACGTTGTTCTTAGCAAAGCCACCCACACTTGGTCGTACTAGACGAGCCTGCATATAATAGTAGATTGGTGCGATAGGCATATCTTCAGCCAATAACTGTTCTGCTTGGTCATAGAAACCTTGGCGATCTTGTTCACTGGTTGCGGCTAATGCGCTGTCCATTGCTGCGTCGTACTTGTCATTGTTGTAACGCGCAAAGTTACCCGAAGACTCAGAGCGTAGCAGGCTCAAGAAAGTCGATGCTTCATTGTAGTCACCACACCAAGACGCTCGCATCACATCAAAATCACCTTGGCGACGTGATACTAGGTAAGATTTCCACTCTTGGTTTTCTAACTCAACTTGCGCGCCTAAATTGCTTTTCAGCATCGACGCAATAGCCACTGCAATCGACTTGTTCGACTCACTGGTGTTGTAGAGCAATTTGAAATCCAATGGATTAGCCGAATCGTAGCCCGCTTCTTTCAACAGCTCTTTCGCCTTTTGATCGCGTTCCTTTTGAGTCCATTCACTGTATTCAGGCTGAGTCGCATCAAAACCTGCCGTGTATTCATGAGCAAAGGTATAAGCAGGTAGGTTACCCACCTGAGTAACACCATTGATAATCACATCACGCATCATTGAATAAGACACAGCTTTTCGCACTCGCGCGTCATCAAATGGTGGTCGAGTAGTATTGAACGCATAGTAGTAAGTACACAGTAAAGGCACGGTGGTAAACGCATCTTGGTATTTAGTTTTAAGTTGCTGCGCCATGTGAGTTGGCACATCAGATGTGATATCGACCTCGCCCACTGCATAACGGTTAATCGACGCATTCTGATTCTCAAACGGAATGTAAGTCACTTCGGTTAAGTGCGTGTCGGAGCTGTCCCAGTATTTCGGATTCTTCTTCAGTTCAATGCGCTCGTTCACCACCCATTCATCTAACACAAACGCGCCATTACCGACAAATTGCTTAGGATCGCTCCACGGCTTATCGCTGCTTTCTAAGGTTGCTTTGTGTACTGGCATCATGGATGTGTGGCCCGTCATCGCCACAAAGTAAGGTACTTGGCTATCGAGTTCGAACTTCACGGTGTGCTTGTCGACGGCGGAAATGCCTAACTCTTCAACGGGCTTCTTACCTTCAGCCACGTCAGCAATGTTGTTGATTTGAGTAAGCTTGAGATACCACACATTTGGCGAAGCAAGTTTCGGGGCGACTGCACGTCTTATCGCATACACGAAATCATCAGCCGTCACCGGATCGCCATTCGACCATTTAGCATCTTTACGCAGGTGGAATACAAACGTCTGGTTGTCTTCGGTTTCCCAAGATTCCGCCACACCGGGAGTAATGTTGCCATTGCGATCTTGAATCACTAAGCCTTCAAAGAGGTCACGTAGAATGTGCATTTCAGGAAGGCCTTCAGCCTTTGCAGGGTCTAGTGTCGCCGCTTCTGCATCATTCGCGCGCACTAAGTGTTGTTCTTTCGCCAGAGAAGTTCCCGCAGGCAATGTGTCAGCAACGGCAGTTACTGATATAAAAGGGGTCAATAGAGATGAAATGAGTAAAGCCGTTGAATGTTTCTTAAAATCCATATGTTTTTGCTCTCCTAGCCTATCTTTGAAGCAAGTAATAAAATTAACAATGCGACTGTTGACGAGTTTTAACGCTTTAGTTTATTTAAGTAAGTTTGTGTAATCGTTAATACTTGATAGTACTTGATCAATCAGGAGATAAAGGTGAGTTTAATTCCAAGAACGGAAAGAGCTGCATTTTCAATAAAGCCGCTGCCATATGGAAAGTCGGTATTGGGCGCACCCTTGCTCTATTTCCCCGCGCAAGTAGAAAGCGAGTCTCGTGGGCTGATTTTAGCGGGCACACACGGCGATGAAACCGCTTCTATCGCGGGTTTGTCTTGCGCACTAAGAAGCCTACCTGCCGCCAACTTGCGACATGATGTGATCTTGTCGATGAACCCAGACGGTAACCAGCTAGGCACTCGCGCCAACGCCAATCAAGTCGATCTGAACCGCGCATTCCCGACGCAAAACTGGACAGAAAACGGCACCGTCTATCGCTGGAGTTCTCACACCCCAGTCAGAGATGTAAAAGTAAAAACAGGGCAAGCCGATAAGCTGGAACCAGAAGTGGAATCGCTCATCAACCTCATCGAACAGCGCAAACCCAAGTTCGTCATCTCTTTCCACGAACCACTCGCCATGGTCGATGACCCAGCTAAGTCCGAACTCGCCACTTGGCTAGGCAAGCAGTTCAATCTACCGCTCGTTGAAGACGTAGACTACGAAACCCCAGGCTCATTCGGCACATGGTGCCAAGAAAGAAACCTACCGTGTATTACCGTAGAACTACCACCCGTTTCCGCAGATTTAACTATCGAACAATATTTGGAGGCGTTTGTGGCTGTGTTGGGGTTGAGGGCTGAGGGCTGAGGGCTGAGGGCTGAGGGCTGAGGGCTGAGGGCTGAGGGCTGAGGGTTAATGATGATTACGCCACACAACGACTTAAAATGAGGATCCACACATCGCGCACTAAATTTCATTTCCCACTCCCCAATAAACGAAACTTTCTTCACGAAATCAATCAACTGTTCCATAAATGAATCGACCCCCACTGAAAGTCTAGACAAATAAATAGTTCGATTTTAAAAGCTTTGTCGGAATTTTCTGACATTAACTCTGTGGCATTTGATTAGATAATCGGTCCATGAAAAGTAACGATTGTCTGCTTATGAGTAAGACAGGTCTTAAACAACGCATGCTCAATAGAATTACAAAAGAGCGTGTCCTCAGTGGGAAATATTTACATGCGTAAAATGAACAAAATAGCAGCGGCAATAGCTACGGTGATCTTTAGTGGATATCTATACGCTACTGAACCCTATGACAGTTCAAAGTCATATTCAAAGGGCGAGCAAGTCTCTGCGGATGGCAAGCTTTATGAAGCAAAGTGGTGGGCAAACTCAGGGCAGAGTCCAACCGATGAGTATGCAAACGTATGGGATTCACCATGGAAATTACTAGGCGATACTGATCCGGATCCCGACCCAGGCCCAGGCCCAGGGGATGTTATTCCGTTTGTTCCTGGAGAAACAAGTGTAAACAATGGTGATATGGTCTCTTATGAAGGAGAGTGCTATGTTGCGAAAAATAACCCCGGAGTATGGGAAACGCCAAACCCAACCTCATGGTTTTGGGATATGACTGAATGTCCTGATGAAGGGGTTGATCCTCCACCAGTAGATCCTATCGATCCGGAACTTTCAATTACAGCTCCGTCTAATGGCCAAACAGTAAAGACAGGAGAAGCAACGCTCATTACCGTTCAAGCTCAAGGCGAAGCCAATTCTAAGATCGAATTTTGGGTTAACGATAACAAGCTTGCCACTCAACCGATTGGTGAACAGTCAAATTACTCTCACGCTTGGACACCGAGCGTAGAAGGTGATGCGAAAATTAACGTTTTTCTCTTTGACGAAGATAACAATCCGTTGTTAGAACAATCTGTCACCGTCAAAGTAGAGGGAGACGAAGGTGTCGACCCTATAGAGCCAGAACTTTCTATTACTTCACCGACGAACGGCCAAACAGTAAAAACAAATGAAACAACATTAATTACTGTTCAAGCTCAAGGCGAACCAAATTCTAAGATCGAATTTTGGGTCAACAGCGAAAAGATTGGTACACAACCTCTTAGTGAAGAAGCGACATACTCTCAAGCTTGGACACCAATGGTAGATGGCGATACAGCTATCAATGTTTACCTATTGGACGAACAGAATAACCGTTTATTAGATCAATCTATCATTGTCCTCGTTGATTCAGAAGAGGACTATGTTGCACCTGAAGTGAAATTCATCACTCCTAAAACAGGTTCAACATTTAAGAAAGAAGATATCGTTGCGATATCGGTTAGCGCAACGGATGCTGATGACGACTTGACTAAAGTTGTGATTAACGCGAACAACCAAGAAATTTGTTCTTTTGACGCAACAGTAGAAGATCAATTCTTATGTAACTGGGAGGCGTCCCAAACAGGCAATGTGAAACTTGAATCAATCGCAACAGATGCTCAAAACCTATCATCAAAAGCAATGATTCAAATCACAGTGACCGACATTGATCAACCACCCGTACCACCACCTGGCGAGTTATGTAAAGACTTCAATGTATACCCAGACTGGACGCGTGGCGATCATGCAACCAACGGCGACATCATGGTGAACAATAATATTGCTTACTCAGCAAAATATTGGACGCAAACAACACCAGGCAGTGATGATTCTTGGGCCCACCACCTAAACTGTGATGGTACTCCTCCAGGTACAGCACCACTACTTTCACTACCAAACCCTCTGGATCCATTACGACTAGAAGTTGATGGTTGGCCGAACAAATTTGTTGTCGCGAGCCCGTCGACCGAAGCTCCAGCAACATCTATTGTCGATACTATCGATATTGAAGAGCTTTCTGATTACGCAAAACTTACCGATGCCTTCATATCGATGATCGTTGCAGCAGAACAGGCTAATACTTCTTCGATCATCATCAGTAGCAATGTGCTGAGCAGTATTGAAGCAGACCAAGGTGCATCTTTAGAGACTATCGAAGTAAGAGAAGCCCTAACTCAAGCACTTGATAGCACGGGTAATACTATTGATATCCAAGAAATCAACGCGCTTAGCAACGATGTTAAAGGCTGGGCTCAAGCTCAAAACTTGGTTCTGTCTACGTTGGCTCCCAAGGCAACTTTCGGGTGGTCTTTAGAGGTTGGTGATTTTGCTTACGATACACATTCAGGCCGTCAGTCAGTATGGGACGCTGCATCCAATAAAACCGCTGACCTGCTTGATAAGCTTGAACTGTACCAAGTAGAAGCATCAACAAAGGCAGATTTTGTTGTATTCACTAAGTCTGATTCAACAGAAGCTCTATCAAGTGACCAATGGCATAACGCTTTGGAATATGTAAAACAGGTTACTGATTACGTTCAAGCTCCTGCTTTACTCGCTCCAATGCCAACTGATCAAGCATCGACTTACTTCATGGGTAACACCATAGGTGAAAGTAATATCCGAAAAGCTTCGTTTAGCAACGTCTTCGCTATCTTATTTGACAGCGATTCAGCAGACCTAAACACTAAGATTCAACGTTATGAGAGTGCAAAAGTACCTCTTTACTATGACGGTGAAGATGTACATGAAGGTCCGCTAACGATTATTGATAGCCTAAACCGCGAACTGGCTGACGCAGAATATGTGATGGACAACGAGGCATTCTTATTTGAAACGCCTCAGTCACAATGGATTCCATCAACCGTCTACAAATGGGCCGACTTCTTAGATGGCTTGAACGCGATGCATAACATTGGTGTTGCCGGGAATAAGTTCTGGTTACTCGATGAAAATGAGGATGATGCGACCAACAGCAAGTATGCGAAAGTGGCTATTGCCGCATTCTTAGCACAAAGCATGCAAGAGACGATTCGCTACAACGCTTGTGATGAAAACAACTGGTCAGAAACAAGATGGGGAGCTCCAACAGATTACCCTATGGGAGCGAGTTGTGGTCAGCTAGACCAAAAATACGCTGATTATGGTGTAAACCCAATCTCAGGCTTGGATCACGCATATTCTTGCCCTCGTGACGACAGAATGGAAGTGAGCGCTTTAACTCACGCTCAATGGTATGGCGCTCCAGCTCCAGTATTTGCTGCTCCAGATTCTGTGCTTGAAGAACGAGGCCTGCTTGTTAACGGTCATGTTGGTCGCTGGTCGATTAACGGTCACTGTAACGATGTACCAGAAACAGTAGACGGCTCTAAGCAAGTTTGGGAGCGTGACGAGTGTAAAGTTTACGAAGGCCAAAAGGCAGGTAAGTTTATTTGGGACGGCAGCAGCCAAGAAAGTGTTCAAGGCTGTGGTTGGTGGGGTCGTGGTGTAATTCAAACCACAGGTCGCCAAAACTTCGGTACGCTCAACCATTACATGGGTCGTTCACATGTAGACCCAGATACTATTGGTAAAACAGTCGATGGTGTGGTTGTGGAAGCGCCACCAGAGAACCCACTGTACTCTGGCTTAGATTTCTGTTCAAACCCAGGGTTAATTTGTAGCTCTGAAGAAAACCGAGAAATCAAATGGATTGCAGGTCTGTTTTACTGGGTAACCTCTGTACAGGCATACCCTGATGAAAACGGTCAGTACCCTAGTTGGAACTACTACGATGAACTTAAAAACTACGTTGATGGCGGTATGAAAGGCAATCAGTTTATTGATGACGTTTCGGGTATCGTTAACCGTGGCTGTCCTGATCTGACGTGTGATACAGGCCCTGTCCACAATGTAGAAGAACGTCGTACTAACTTTAAGTTAGTGCTAGAAAAACTAGGTCTTAATCCACAATAAGAGATACAAGCCTAATTGATAAAGGCTAGCCAGTGCACTCCGGCTAGCCTTCTTTTTCGACTTTGAATAGATAAAGATAACTGATTAATAACCTTTCAAACCCACCTGAAGCAGCACAAAGATAAACAGATGTGCAACGGTGCAGAGGTTATTTAATAAACACGATTGCGGATTATGGCTATACCCAAAAACACAAAGAAAGCATTTGTTGAGAAAGCGCAACAACGCTGGGAACACAAATACGATTACAGCAAAGTGGACTATGTGAACAGTCGCACCAGCGTCATCATTCATTGCAAGAAACACCGTTTAGATTTTGAACAAACACCAAAAGCGCATTTTGCAGCAAAGCACCACAGCTGCCCTAAGTGCTATAAAGCTCAAGCTGGTATATTTCAAAATAAATGGAGAGAAAAACTGGCCGCGACTAAACGTTTAACTTGCTGCCCCTTTTTACGTTACACAGCTCTTATAAACCAAGTGTTTGTAAAACTGACATAGTGCGAACCAGTCAAACAGATATTTTGGTATATTTAAATAAAGTTTATGTCTGGTTTATTAACGGCTTCTTACGACTTTAAATCGAATGGCACCTTAGCGAGCTAAACCACCTAAGTATTCAACCCTCCCTAAAATAGGAAAAATTAGTGACTCACCGACGTTGAAAACAGGTTGATGATCACCACACCCGACAGAATCAAAGTAATGCCGATGATCGCGAAGATATCGAGTTTTTGCCCGTAGACCAGCCAAGACAAAGCTGCGACTAACACGATCCCTGCCGCACACCAAATCGCATACGCCACACCTAAAGACATGGTTTGCACGGTGAGAGACAACAGATAAAAGACACAGCCGTAGCCGACTAGAACAGCGGCGGTAGCAAGAAGGGAAGTAAATTGCTGCATTTTTGGTAATAGAGAATTTGCGACCACTTCAAGCACGATGGCAAGTGAGAGCATCACCGGTGAAGGGAAAAATAAAAGCATGTTTGAGTCCACTAAGATAAACTGAACGGCAGTTTACGCCCTGTTTGTGTCGGCTTAATGTAACCAGTCATCAGTCAATGTTGCAGCTCTCTTTAGCTTTAATAGTGACTTAGCCGAATCACTCACGGCAAAAATCTGTGTGTTATGATTCAGGCAACTCTGAGTGTCCTTGATATGGAATATAAAAATTAAACTTCGCACCGGAAAAACGACTCTCTTCTACTTCTATACACCAACCTGAACGTTTCACTGCCGCGTGAGTAATTGCAAGACCCAATCCGAAACCTCCCGTCTTTGAAGTTCGACTCTTATCTAATCTCGAGAATGGGACAAAAACTTCTTCTCGTTTGTCTTTGGGAATGCCTTCCCCATCATCCTCAACAGCCATGCAAACTTCATTGGGTTTAACCTCTATAGTCAGTAAAACTCTTTGACTCGCGTACTTAATGGCATTCTTTATCAAATTGTCGACAACTAAACGAGCCATAGTGTGGTCACACAAAATCATCGCTTCATCGACAAAGTTGCACTCTACACTCACCTCACCATGAGGTAATGCCTCGACACGAGATCGAACAAACCCCACGAACTCGAGTTCCATTTTACGAGCTTCGTAGAATGACGACTCTTTAGAAGTTAACCGAGACAGCTTAATAATATCTTCGGTCAAGGTATTAATATCCTCGATATATAGGTCAATATCATCAAGTAACTTAGGATCGATAGAGGGATTTTTTATACGAATAAGATCACTGACCAATTGAATCCTACTCAAAGGAGTACGAACTTCATGAGGAATAGCCTGAGCAAACACCTGACTTTGAACAAGGCGGCTCTCAATTTCATCAGCCATGCGGTTAAAGTTTTTAGCCACATTACCAACAGGGTCAGGCACACTAGGATCGGCTCTCTTCGAAAAATTTCCATCACCAAATTGAGCTTGAGTGCTCTGAAATTCCTGCGCCTGATATTGTAATTGTCTTGTAGGAAGGTAAATGGCAAAAATAAAAATCGGAATAACACCGCATATCAAAGAAAACAAAAACAGAATAGACGTGGTTTTAAACCAAGGGGTTGTATAGGTGAAGTAATCTTTATCTTTGGAAAAAACGAGGTAATCAGAGCTGTTTGGGATCGCCATTACCGCCGTATAGTACTGTTCACGATCGTAAATAACAGAACTATCGATTTGAGTTAGTTCCTGACACGAAGGACAAGGTGGAGAACCGTCCCATTGTCTAATAAGCTCGAGTTCCATTGTATAGGAATGAATTTTATCCTGTAGTTGTAAATCGGCATACAACCCAACACTTTTCTGTTCACTCGCTATATATTTCTCTAAAAATAGATGGCTGTCTCTGAGAAATGACTCTACGTTACTCTTATATAAGTAGCTTTCTCCTACCCCAAAAGTAAAGGTAATAATCAATACAATCGAAACGACAATTCCGATATAGAGCCGACAAAACATACTCGAACATTTGTTAATCATCGACAAGCATATACCCTTTATTTCGAATAGTTCGAATCATGGTTCCAGAACACTTAGCACTCGCTAATTTTTTCCTCAAGCCTGATATTCTCATATCGACTGAACGGTCATTAAAGCCATGTTCCATACCTCGCAACAACTGGCAACATTGCTCCCTGCTTACAATGTTCCCCTTGTTATCTATTAATATTTGTAAAATCTCGAATTGTGCCGCTGTTAATTGAAGGTCTTGACCTTGGCAAGCCACTATTTTTTTAATTTCATCGATTTGAAAAGCATAAGGGAACTTATTCGGCAACGAAAATTCAGGTTTACCACTTCTCAATAACCTTCCTTCCTTACGCCTTAGCAGTGCTTCTATCCGGGCTAAAAGAACATGCCCACGAACCGGTTTCGTCATGTAATCATCAGCGCCAAACCGGAGTAAACTGACTTCGCTCATTTCCTCTTCAGATGCAGTGAGAACTAATATCATCCCTTGATAAAATTGCTTTGCCTTCACGCAAATATCGGCTCCGTTCATCCCAGGAAGCATCAAGTCCAGTAAAACCAAATCGGGGTGTACATCTTGAATCATTTGTATTGCATCAGCACCATCATCAATCGCATGGACCTCATAATCATCGGCCTCTAGATACATCTGTACAAGACGACGAATCTCTAAGTCATCTTCAACGATTAGAATTTTACCTTTACTCAAAATCTCACCTAAATAAATCAAGATTACTTACTAAATATATACCCAGTGATTGTAAATTAAAGCTTCAATAAAAAAGTAAAATGGATACATAACTTACAAAACTCATACCTCAAGATCTCATCATCCCAATAGTTGATGCCATATCCTGTAATAATTTGACTTATTTTCTATTATTTTCAGCTGTATCACTCTAAAGTAATTCAATTCGGAAAATTGCTGTTTAATAGCCTAATAAGTAACCATGGAATTTCACTGTATAAAAGCCCAAATATAATCACCAAAATTTCACTCCTTTCATAACACTCACGCCCCTTACAAAACTTACATCTCTTTATTCGACCGAGCTATAAAACAGATTTAATATACCGTTACTGTCTCATTTTTGGATTTAATGTATGAAAGTAATGCTCACTGCGCTAGCCACCTTATTGACGGTATCTCCTGTCTTAGCTAGCAGTAACATCGTTCACGAACTCACTTACATAGGCTTTGGATATAAACATGCAACTCTTGAGAAAGGGGCATTTGCAGATTATTTGGATAACCAATACTCCAATAATGAAGACAAAGCACTCGGTGGGTTATACCTTAACCTTGGTGTAAATATTACCGAGTCACTATTTATTGAAGGCGATGCTGACTTTGTTACTCGCGTAAGCTCAGAAATTGATACTTGGAAACTTGGGGCGGGGTTTAATGCATCGATCAACGACCATTTTTCGATACCTACTTCATGTGGTGCAGTCAACTATCGAGCAGACAGTGACTACAGTAATTCATACAGCGAACAAGCTGCCTACTGTAAAACCGGAGCTCGCGTTCAAGCAGCAAAACATTGGCTGATCGATCTCTCCTATCAACACGATTTTTTAGACGTAGATAAAGACACGTTCAAAATGAATAACGTGTTTCAATTTGGACGCGTCTTTGGGTTAGTAGCCGGCATCGAAACATCTAAACGCCGGTACTCCGAGAAAGCCTTTAATTTAGGTGTTCAATTCACGATGTAAACCGACTATAGAATTTGACGCATGAGTAGAGCCAATACTCCCATATCGCATACATACGATTACAAAACAGGTTAAGATCCACTATTTTGTCTAAGCTACAATTGGAATATTTAAAATCTTATCCCTTTATCCAGAGAGATCTAATGATTGATTCCAATGAAACCATGCGTAAACAAGTTTTAAGTGCTCTATGCATAACACTGATGGTTATGGCTATTCCCATGTCCATTGGTAACAGCTTTGTATTTCCTAACAAATCTTATGCGTTATCAATAATAGAAGTATTTTATATCTTATTGGGTGGATACACTCTCTATCAAATTCGAGATAACCAAAACGTCACACTGCACTCTCACCTTCACGTCTTCTTCATTGCTGCGGCAATTTGTTTCGCCGAATACGCTAAGCCCATCGAAGAAGGCATCTACATTTGGTCTTGCAGTGTGCCTCTTCTCTTTTATTTACTGTTAGGAAGTCGTAACTCATTCACATACTCGATGGGGCTGTTGTTTATCCAACTCTCGATCTTGTTGCATGAAATAGCCCTCTACAATAAGCACGAATACATACTCTCAGTCGTCAATTTTTTGTGTGTTTACTTGGTAATAACAGCTGTGAGTCGTAAATATGAGAAGGAGCGTGAAGGCTCTAAGCTCTACGCTCGATACCTTGGCAGTCATGACTTACTGACAGGAGCACTGAGCCGTAACTCTTTACTGCAAACACTCAATAATGATTTCAATGATTACAATTCATTCATTATGTTCGATATCGACAACCTAAAAAAGATCAGTAGCAAGTTTGGTTACGCATATTCGGATAAGTTGATTAAAGAAGTCGTTCAAAGAACCTATACCATCATTAATCGGGATTACTTATATTACTTGGGTGAAGGACGGTTCGTTGTACTAATCAAAAGCGATAGATTTAGAGAAAGTGCAGTGAATGAATTCAGTTTGGTCAACGATATTCAACAAACGGTCTCCGCTACTCCTTTCGCCGTCAACGAGCAGAAAATTGCAGTGACACTCAGTTCAGGAATCGCAGAGCTCAGTAAGTTCAATACGATAGAGCATGTATGGTATGAAGCTGAGGGTAACCTAGTGCTAGCTCGAAGCCATGGTTCATCAAGCATTTTTAAGAATCGTACTAGTCTCGTTAACTAGCTTGCGGCACTCTTTCAGGTAAGAACATAGTGAGATACGAGCCTGACATTCGCACCTCACTAATCATTGAGTCCAACCTCCACAGACTAGAAGTTGTATTTTGCACCGATATTGATTGAGCTAATGTCTGAATTCTTAACGCTCACAACTTCATAGGTCGTTTGAGCCGTCAATGGGCCAAAGTGGTAGCCTAGACCGCCGCCATAACCTAGCTCGACCACTGACTCTTCAATTGTGCTGTTGAACTGATTAGTCACGTTTGTCGTTATCTTAGCTGTATAGCTAACATTATGCAGACCAACCTTACCAAGAAGATAGAAATTGTCGCTAACGTAAAATTTAGGGATAGCATTGATACCAATGGAAGTAGCTGACAGGTCAACTTGAGCGTAGCTCCCCTGACCAACGTACTCTCTTTCTACAACGCCCCCCAAATCTTTATACTCGACTTCAGCCGCCAAAGTGAAAACTCTCCCTAACTCAAAATCATATCCGGCACTAACAGCAAAGCCATCATCACTGCTTACTTCTTCTGAATAGGCCACCTTACCGTGCCCTAGCTGAGAATAAGCTGCACCAAGATAAAATCCGTTCGCAAATGTTGAACTAGAAACAGACACAAGCATTAGAGTTAAAAGCGTTTTCTTCATATGAACCTCAAGTTAAAACATCAATTGGAATGCCCTATTCACACAAAAATTTAAAGGGCATTGAAACTTGAAGTAGGTTATCAACTTTCTAAACTGCCATTGGTAAGGCCGTGTAACGAACGTAACAGGAGACATTTACAAATAGCTCTCCCACCTATTCGCACTTCTTTGTACATTTCTCCCAACACCCTACTATTACACATGTGTAATAATCATTTTCCATTTAGGGGGATTATCAAAACCCGCACTCACACCTATACTAGCCACAACAAAACGAGAGAGCGGAAACAATTAAGCTCAACTACTCTTAACGAGTTAACGTTAATTGAACAGTTATCCGCTGTACTGACATATATAGGAAATATCCAATGACAATCGAAATTAAACCTGGTCAAACTCATATTAAATCAAAAGCAATGGTTGCATGGGCAGCTGGTGAACCGCTAAAAATGGAAGAAGTTGATGTACAACTTCCTAAAGCTGGTGAGGTTCTAGTTCGTATCGTTGCTACTGGCGTTTGTCACACTGATGCATTCACTCTTTCAGGTGACGATCCAGAAGGTATCTTCCCTTCAATTCTTGGTCACGAAGGTGGTGGTATCGTTGAAATGATCGGCGAAGGCGTTACAAGTGTTGAAGTTGGCGACCACGTTATCCCACTTTACACAGCTGAGTGTGGCGAATGTAAATTCTGTAAGTCTGGTAAAACTAACCTTTGCCAAGCCGTTCGTGAAACGCAAGGTAAAGGCCTAATGCCAGACGGCACTAGCCGCTTCTCTGTAAATGGCGAAACTATTTTCCATTACATGGGTTGTTCTACTTTCTCTGAGTACACTGTACTTCCTGAAATCTCACTAGCGAAAGTAGCTAAAGACGCACCACTTGAAGAAGTTTGTCTTCTAGGTTGTGGCGTTACAACAGGTATGGGTGCGGTACTTAACACAGCTAAAGTTGAAAAAGGCGACAACGTTGCTGTATTCGGCCTAGGCGGTATCGGTCTATCTGCAATCATTGGTGCTCGCATGGCTGGTGCTGACCGCATCATCGGTGTTGATATCAACGAAAGCAAATTCGAGCTAGCGAAACAACTTGGCGCGACTGACTGCATCAACCCAATGAACTACGACAAACCAATCCAAGACGTTATCGTTGAGATGACAGACGGTGGCGTTGAATACTCATTCGAGTGTATCGGTAACGTTAACGTTATGCGTCAAGCACTTGAGTGCTGCCACAAAGGTTGGGGCGAATCTGTAATCATCGGTGTTGCAGGTGCAGGTCAAGAGATCTCAACTCGTCCGTTCCAACTAGTAACAGGTCGTGTATGGCGTGGATCTGCTTTCGGTGGTGTTAAAGGCCGCTCAGAGCTTCCAGAAATCGTAAACCGTTACATGGCGGGTGAGTTTGGTCTACAAGAGTTCATTACTCACACTATGGGTCTGCAAGATGTAAACGAAGCATTCGACCTAATGCACAAAGGTGAATCTATCCGTACTGTTCTACACATGGATAAATAATACCAATCGTAGTAAATAACTGGTCATTCTAGCTTGTTAAAACACTCGATAACGGCGTTAGAAATTTTGATTGTATAATAACTACTTATCGAAAATTTCTGCCTTGTTCTCAAGCATTTTTCCTGCGCTATTTATGACCATCTACTTACTGTGATTGATATAACTCCCCTTGGTCTCGATACCTCTGTATCGAGACCACAGTTCTGACTTAAACATCAGAGCGAAACTGTCTTCACCACCTCCTGCCCGGTGGGTGGTGAAACCTTTAGCTATAACTTTGGCTTTAGTATTAAACAACCCAAACACATCAATTCCGAAACCATCAACCTAACGGAGCACAATAAATGACAATCGAAAACATTAGCCAAGCAAAGGTTGCTGGTGGTTGGCACAAACAATACACCCACTTTTCAGCAACGCTTGACTGCAACATGCGTTTTGCGATTTTCTTGCCACCAAATGCAAGCAAAGAAAACCCAGTTCCTGTTTTGTATTGGTTATCAGGCTTAACCTGTACCGATGAAAACTTCATGCAAAAAGCCGGCGCTTTCAAAGCCGCGGCAGAGCAAGGCATCGCTATTGTTGCACCTGATACTAGCCCACGTGGCGAAGGCGTTGCCGACAATGAAAGCTACGATCTAGGCCAAGGTGCAGGATTCTACGTGAATGCGACTCAAGCACCGTGGGACAGCCATTACCACATGTACGATTATGTAGTAACAGAGCTCCCAGCGCTGATTGAATCGTTCTTCCCTGTAACATCAGTAAAATCGATTTCTGGTCACAGCATGGGCGGACATGGTGCACTAACGATTGGCATCAAGAACGAAGATAGCTACCGTTCTATCTCTGCATTCAGCCCGATAACGAACCCAATGCAATGCCCTTGGGGACAGAAAGCATTCAACCAATATCTAGGCTTAGATATTGAAGAATGGAAACAGTACGATGCTTCTGAGCTTTTAAAAACCAAAGGCACTAAGCTGCCAATGTTAGTAGACCAAGGCGAAGCTGATAACTTCCTAATTGAGCAGCTAAAGCCTGAACAATTAGTTGAAGCCGCTAAGGTAACGAATGCCGATTTAGAGCTACGTATGCAGCCAGGTTACGACCACAGCTACTACTTTATCTCTAGCTTTATTGATGAGCATATTGAGTTCCACGCTGCTTACCTAAACAAATAGTCACATCTATTTAGCCCACACCTTGCAAAAGCGTGAGGTGTGGGCTTTTTTGTGCCTGCAATATGAGCTAATCCGCGATTAGCATCGAATACCACTTTCAAACACTCTTGCTATACCAACACAAACCATACAACGATAAAGGTACGAATATGAGCTGGTTTTTCTTGATGATGGGCGTAATGGCTGAAGCACTTTCTCACGTTGCACTTAAGGCAACCGATGGTTTTAGTTTGTCTAAACCTGTTCCTGCTTTGCTGGTTATTTCAGGACACTTAGCGGCATTTCTATTTTTGAGCCAAGCCATGAAAGGGATGCCAGTTGGTGTGGTGCACTCTTTATGGGCAGGTTTAGCTATCGTGACAGTGAGCCTGATTTCTACCTTCGTTTACAGCCAACATCTGGACACTAAAGTTTGGATTGGCATGGGGCTTGTTGCCGCAGGCGTCATGTTGATCAACCTATCACAAGGGCACGCTCATTAATTAAACAATTAATGAGCGTAAGGGGCTCACCAGTTCAGATTTACAAGCAATAAGTTATGAACAGTGAGTCAATTCGTTCAAACTTCCTAACAGACAGGTGATGCCTTCACTTATTCATACTCTTACAATCAGCAAATCAAACCTGTTACCATAGCGCCTTCAACATTACCTATTTTGAAGGTTGCTATGAAAGCAATTAAAACTCTTTTCTTCCTGATGGTTTTATTGAGTGGTCTGTTTACCGCTTGGCTGTTTATCCCGATTCCAGCGACCATGGACAAACAAACACTCGATGTTCCATTAACAGAACCGTTCAAGCTGGTGGCGTATCGCAGTAATCCGAATGATGCGAGCAAGCCGCTGACTTATCACTACTATGTGATTTCCGATGTGGTTGGCGTGGACGACATGGACCCGTTTCTAATTACGACAGACCAGTTTGTGAAGCTTGGCGAATTCGACGAGAACACATTCAACCTTACGGTTAACGGCAAGATTGAGAGCTACACCAACGATTTGTGGATCAAGAAAGCCGATGGCAAACTGCAGCACTGGTATGTGAGTATTAATGCCAACTACGTTCGTTAAAGTCGGTACACAATAGAATCTATGATTAGACAGCGCTTGGCTTCCAAGCGCTGTTTTTGTTTCTAACAACACTCTCCACTTATCCCTACCCAGTCGACATAAACTGCATTGCCTACTTTTGATTCACTGCTACCCTGCTCTCAAGGTGTTATAAGCTCTTTAGATACGATAAGCTCATCCAATGCTCACGCCCAATAAATCAAAAATAATAAAGGACCACCCGTGGAATTTACGCTCGACAAATTTAACGGCATCATCATTGACCCAGCGACAGCACCTCAAGATGCTGATGCATTTTGTGCCGAACTTAATGAAATCACCGAATTTTCAAAACAAAACAACAAAGGCATTATTTGGATTAGTTTGCCTATTTCGCTATCGCATCTTATCCCAGTAGCCACTGAGCTAGGCTTTGTGTTTCACAACTGCCTAGAAGATGAAATCACGCTGATCCATAAATCCGAAATCGTTGAGTTTGTGCCTTTCATTCCGACTCACACCTTGGGCGCAGGTGCATTGATCACCAACGAACACAAACAAGTGCTGATGATAAAAGAGCATGGCATGACAGGCTACAAATTACCTGGCGGCCACATTGAACTTGGCGAGGGTATTGAAGAGTCTGTGGTTCGAGAAACCTTGGAAGAGACGGGTATCAAAGCGGAGTTTGTATCGGTGGTTGGCATGGCAACGCGCCACCCATATCAATTTGGCAAATCAAACCTCTACTTCGTTTGTCACCTGATTGCTCAAAATCAAGAGATTGCGATTCAAGACACCGATGAAATTGCAGAAGCCAAATGGGTAGATGTAGAAGAGTTCATCAACAACGCTGAGAACTACCCGTTCAACCGTCAAATGGTTGCGTCTTTGATTGGTAAACAAGGCTTGGAGCTGACTCAACTCGAAAGCAATTCAGGCCCAACCCACAAGCCAGAGATCTTCTTTTCGCAAAACTAGACCAATTCAAACATAAAAACGCCCAACTCAAATGAGTTGGGCGTTTTGGTTTCTAGCTTTTGTTTTCTTAATTAAGCCAACTGCGTTGTTAGTTATTCTTTGTACCCATGATTCATTCTCATACTTTTTGTATTAGAAGAAACCTAGCGGATTGGTATCGTAGCTGATCAGCAGGTTCTTGGTGTTTTGGTAATGGTCGAGCATCATCTTATGTGTCTCACGGCCAATGCCTGATTTCTTGTAGCCACCAAACGCCGCGTGTGCTGGATAAGCATGGTAACAGTTAACCCAAATACGACCCGCTTCGATATTGCGCCCCATTCGATACGCTAAGTTTGCATCACGTGTCCATACCCCTGCACCCAAGCCATACTCGGTATCATTGGCAATTTCTAACGCTTCCGCTTCATCTTTAAAGGTCGTCACCGCGATAACAGGGCCGAAGATCTCTTCTTGGAAGACACGCATCTTGTTGTTGCCTTCGAGCATGGTTGGTTGAATGTAGTAACCATTACCTAAATCATCTGGTTGCTGCGCGATTTCACCACCTGTCAGCACTTTCGCGCCTTCTTGGCGGCCAATCTCAAGATAGCTCAGAATCTTATCGAACTGCTCTTTAGAAGCTTGTGCGCCAACCTGAGTATCGGTATCTAGCGGGTTACCTTGTTTGATGGTTTGAGCACGCTCGACTACTTTCGCAATGAACTTGTCGTATACCGATTCATGGATGAGCACACGAGAAGGACAGGTACACACTTCACCTTGGTTAAAGAACGCCAGCAACATACCTTCGACACACTTATCTAGGTATTCGTCTTCGTGGTTAAAGATATCTGGAAAGTAGATGTTTGGAGACTTACCGCCAAGCTCAACCGTTGATGGGATCAAACTTTCTGCGGCACATTTCAGGATATGGTGGCCGACCTCTGTTGAACCAGTAAACGCCAGCTTCGCCAAACGATCGCTGGTTGCTAATGCTTGGCCCGCTTCGCTACCAAAACCATTGACGATGTTGACCACACCAGCAGGCAGAAGGTCAGCGATCTTCTCCATCATCACCAAAATCGAGGTTGGCGTTTGCTCGGCTGGCTTCATCACTACACAACACCCCGCAGCCAGTGCGGGTGCCAGTTTCCAAGCCGCCATTAAAATCGGGAAGTTCCAAGGGATAATCTGACCTACCACACCAATTGGTTCTGGGAAGTGGTAGCTTGCCGTGTTTGAATCGAGCTCAGCTGCACTGCCTTCTTGCGCTCGAATACAACCCGCAAAGTAGCGGAAGTGATCGACAACCAAAGGAATATCTGCCGCTAAAGTTTCACGCACAGGTTTGCCGTTTTCCCACGTTTCAGCAACCGCGATTTCTTCTAGGTTCGCTTCAATACGATCGGCAATCTTAAGCAGGATATTCGAGCGTTCAGTCACACTCGTTGCTGCCCAACTCGCACGAGCTGCATGCGCTGCATCGAGTGCCAAGCTAATGTCTGCCTCGGTTGAACGCGCGACTTGGCAATACACCTGACCATTAACTGGGGAAGTGTTATCAAAATACTCGCCGCTGACAGGCTTCACCCACTCACCACCGATAAAATTATCGTATTGAGCTTTAAAGTTCACCACTGCGTTATCACTACCCGGCTGTGCGTAAATCATAGTTAGATCCTTCTTAGATTTTTAGTCGTTGTTCATTCGTTATTGAGCTTATGTTGTCGAGCTAGCATGGCGGCTTCCCTTGAGAAGAGAACCCGAGAAGAGAACTCAAAAAAAGAGCCGCCATGTTTATACTTTCTGTTTAAAACACTGATACTTCGTGTTTTCTTCACAACAGTAACAACGCAAATCACACGCCAGAACTTCAAAACTTGTTGTTAATAAATTGTAAAACTATGATTACCAAACGTTTACAACCCAAAGTGAGTTGGCATTGAACGGACGTATGGAAAGCACTCCAGTGTTCAACTGTTCCAAATTGGTACACCCTCACTGTTACGACATGGAACAGTCATGCACCTTCAACAAGCAAACACCTCAGATTGGCTTTCATCCTCTTGGCACCGCAGCACAGAAGCGGGTCTTAAACAGAGACGACTTCCCGAAGACATTCGCCTGCCACAATCGATTCTTAAACAGCGACGTCATCAATCATCGAGCTTGATTCAAATCGTCGAACGTAATGCGCTACCTCTGTTTAATCAGATGTTTGCACGCACTGACAGTCGTTTGATTTTGACCGATATTGAGGGCGTCATTCTGGCAAGTTGGGGACAGGAGCGGTTTAAAGAGAAACTGACGTCAATTGCACTCAGCTCAGGGGCGTGTTGGCAGGAACAACTTAAAGGCACCAACGCGATTGGCACCGCGATTGTTGAAGCCAAGCCAGTATCGATCATTGGCGAACAGCACTTCATCCACCAGCATCGGTTTATAAGTTGTTCAGCAAGCCCTGTGTTTGATCATCAAGGCCAAATGGTTGGCATATTGGACATCACCAGTGAACAGCAACAACACGACAGTTCGGTGCAGCTACTCGTTCAAAGTATGGTTCAGCTTGTTGAAAACCAGCTATTGAGTCATATCCCACAAGGCACGACTCGTATTGATCTCGCGTGTGAGAAATCGTTATTGCACAGTGGTTGGCAAGGGATCGTAATAGCGAATGAGGCTGGTGAGGTGGTGGCGCATAATCAAGTCGCCTCTCAATTGCTGGATCAAACCTCGATCGTTGGTGCATGCATTGATACCCTCTTCAATCGAACTTCATTAGACACCTCATTTGTGTTTGAAAAACAGCACCTCAAACGCACGACAACCAAACGCACACGTTCTATTTCAGCATCGTGTGATTTGCACCATGGCGAACAACAGATAGAACACGCTTGGCAGCAAGCTAATAAGGTCATCGATAAAGGGATCAGCTTGCTGATCTTAGGTGAAACTGGCGTTGGAAAAGGTGAGTTTGTTAAAGCCTTACACAAACAGAGCCAGCGTAAATCCTCACCCTTAGTTGCCGTCAATTGTGGAGCACTACCGAAAGATCTTATCGAATCTGAATTGTTCGGTTACGCGCCGGGCGCCTTTACGGGAGCAAGCCACAAGGGCTTCCAAGGTAAGATCCGCCAAGCAGATAAAGGGATTCTATTTCTAGATGAGATCGCCGACATGCCTTTGGAGGCTCAGTGTCGACTGCTGCATGTTCTGCAAGACAAATCCGTAGTACCTGTAGGTTCAAACCAGAGTTACCAAGTTGATTGTCAGATCATCGCTGCCACACATAAAAACCTCGAGCAGTTAGTTGCGACAGGAGAATTTAGGCAAGATCTGTATTACAGATTAAATGGCTTGGCCTTCACCTTACCAAGCCTGCAATACCGACAAGACAAGCACGCTTTAATCAAAAATATTCACCGAAAATACGCAGAAGATGGACAGACAATCTGCCCGCACTTAATGAGCTTACTGTGCGCCTATTCTTGGCCGGGTAATATCCGCGAGTTAGACAATTTACTTAAGGTCGCCGCCCTACTCGCGAGCGACGAACCACAAGTCACTCTAGAACATGTACCAAGCCACCTTGCTCAGCACCTCACCTCTTTAGCTCAAGATAGTCATCATCAGATTACTGCTTCTCGTATCATCGAAGGTAAGTCAAATGCTGACTTAAGAAGTACCGTTGAAGAAACCTTGTTGCAAACGTATCAAGCCAACCAAGGCAATATCAGTAAGACATCTCGAATACTCGGCATCAGCCGCAATACTATTTATCGAAAACTAAAGAGTTTGGGGATTCTTCAATGAAGGAAATGAACCAAGCTTTGGCTGCCCTAAATTGATAAAACAAACATAAACACTCGTATAAATAGGGGGAATGAATGACTTTGAGTAAAATTAAGTGTGACCATTGTCATATAATGAATAATCCACATTCAGTAACGAGCGAAAAAAACACAGTTCTCACCTAACAAAAGACCACTTTATCAATAAGGTTTAAAGATCAATAAATACAATTGGTTACTTAACCTTAAGCAAGCATTTATTTATCTTTCATAACCCACACATCAAATATAAATACAAGCCCAATGCAATCCTGTTTATAAATTTAATCTGTCTATTCTTTTTGTATTCATTATTTTGAATTTTTCATTCATTTATCTTGTTTAAAATCTCAGCAAATTTAAAATATTTGGCATGAGATCATATGTTTAACAGTATACGTACACGAATTGCGGTAAGTGCAGGCGGGGCAATGGCTTTCACCCTGTTAATCGCAATGGGGATGACGACCAACGCATTTACCGATGTGAATGAGCAAGTCACTAAAAAAGTCAAAACGCAGCTGACAGACGCCACGACATCGGATTTACAAAACACAGCACTTCAACAAGGTTTAAACATCGCTAACCAGCTTGACCCTGTATTGGCCAACCTAAAACAAGCACGCTCAATCATTGAGTTGAGTTCAGAAACCAACGCAAGCGCAGACCTTGTTGTTAAACAGTTTACTGCCGCCTTGGAAGCACAAAACAAAGCTGTATTTGCGGGCTACATGGTTTGGGAAAACAAAACATGGCCACAGCAAGCTACGTTGAACAGCGAAAGTAACTCAAACTCCCAAGAAAGCTCAAACACCGAATTAGGCTTTAACAGCCAAGGCTACCTTGCCCCGTTCTTCTCTCCCAATGACCAAAACAGCTTTGATGCAGTCGCGATGGAAAGCTTCAGCAATACCGAGTTAAACAGCAACGGGGAGCGAAAAGACGACTGGCACTTAATGCCTTACCAAACCGGTAAGACATTTGTGATGGAACCGTATTTCTACCCGGTTCGAGGTAAGCAAGAGCTCATCACCACCATCAGCCAACCAATCAAACAAGACGGGAAAATCATTGGCTCAATTGGCTTTGATTTGTCTTTGTTCGAGCTTCAAAGCCAGAGTGAATTGTTTGCGCGTGACCTGTTTGATGGCAAAGGCAAGATCCTCATCACTTCCTGGAAAGGCATTACACTGGCCAACAGCAGTGCTGGAAAAATGGTTGGTAAGAAAGTCTCACCAGAGCTAGAAAAAGAGTGGTCGCGAGTTCAGTCTATCGCTAAACAGTCTGGGGCTGGGTTGGTTACATTTGGCGGAGATGAGTACGCCATTACTGCTATCGAGACTAGCGACGCACCGTGGGTAGTCATGGTGTCGGTTCCCAGTAGTCACCTTGCAAAAAGTGTCGACGAATACACCCAGTGGAGTGATGAGCAGAATTCAAAAGCACTTGAAAAAGGTGTGTGGGCGGGGATCATCGCAGCTCTTCTAGGCATTGCCTCCATGGCATTTATCGCCAACTCTTTAGGCAAGGTTCTGAACAACTTAGTGGAACGTTTCAAAGATGCAGCACAAGGCGAGGGTGACTTAACTTATCGCATTGAAGTGAAAGGTAAGGATGAAACTGCTCAGCTAGCACATTGGTTCAATACCTTCCTATCTCGCATACAAGAAATGCTCCTAACCGTTATGGTAACAGCAGACCAAGTAGATAAAAATGCCGCTGAAGGCCAAGCTCGCGCTGAAGTTTCTCGTGATCAGTTGAATTCTCAAGTTAACGAGGTGAACTCACTTGCAACAGCCATTAATGAAATGAGTGCGACTGCACAAGAAGTGGCAAGTTCAGCCGTTCAAGCGGCCGCAGCTGCGAGCCAAGTGCAAAGCAACAGCCTTAATGGTATGGCACGCATGGACAATGCCGCCAGCGCGGTAGATAGCTTAGCGGTTCAAGTAAATGATGCGCAGCAACAAACGCAAAACTTGGTCGATTCGAGCACTGCTATTCAAGGCATTTTAAGCGAGATTGGTGGTATTGCAGAACAAACTAACTTGCTTGCACTGAATGCTGCCATTGAAGCAGCCCGCGCAGGAGAAGCAGGACGAGGCTTTGCCGTGGTGGCCGATGAAGTACGTAACCTAGCAAACCGTACTCAAGGTTCGACCGAAGAGATCCGCTCAATGCTAGCGCGCCTGGAGCAAGAGACCCAATCTATCGTGGTGTTGATGGAGCAAAGCCAACAGCAAGCGAACGATACCAAAGGCGAAACTCAAGCCGCCCATTTAGCGCTGTCTGAGATTAACCAAGCCATTGAAGTGATCAACGACATGAACAACCAGATTGCTTCCGCTGCTGAGGAACAAAGCTCGGTATCAGAAGAGATTAACCGTAATGTGGTGATCATCAATGACACTGCCGTTGAGGTGATGGGCACCATGACATCCTCGGTAGAAATCAGTAATGAGCTGACAGTAAAAGCCGGAGATTTGCACGGGGAGTTGAGTAAATTTAAGCTATCTTAATTCGCTCTCTCTTCCATAAAAACAAGGCCGAGAAACGCAATGTTCTCGGCCTATCTCTTATCCACCTTATCTCATCGTAAAAAGCTCAACTCCTGAGTGAGAAAACAAAAGTCATTTAGAAAAAAGCTAATCAGAATCCAACTCGACAAGTTGATTGAGTACCTCTTTATCTAATACAGGGTGGTGCTTGCTCGCTAAGATCAGCACGATATCAACCGAAGGCAATGGTGGCATATCATCAAGGATTTTCAGCTCCGGAGTGACGCTTAGCTTACCCATAGCTCCAATCGCCAACCCTGCTTTGACGATAGCGCGCTGAGCTGAAGCCGTGTTACTACAGGCTAGTAATTGATAGGGTATCCCCTGCTTAGTTAAACCATTTACCGCCGCAGCGTGGTATTTACAGTCAGTCTGAAATAGAGCTAATGGAACAGGCTTGGAGTCATCCAAGACATAATCAGAACTGCTTATCCACACTCCGACATCATTGGTCAACCAATATCCTTCTTCACTGTCAGGTGCTCTGGTCACAATCGCGGCATCTAATCGGCCATCATCCAACCACTCTCTGAGCGTAATGCTTGGTAAGCTGAATACTTGAATAGAACAGGTAGGTTCTGCTTTCTGCAACACACGAATGACTTTCGGCAGAATGGTGTCGTTATAGTCTTCAGGGCAACCTAACCTCAAGGGCTGTTTGTCTTCATAACGCTTTACTTGTTTCAATGCCGTATTGTGGAGTGCGACGAGCTGCTCCGCATGAGAACGCAATGCCAAGCCCGCCTCAGTCAGAACCAGGTTGCGTCCTTCCTTTTGAAACAGGGTGACGTTCAGTTCTTCTTCTAACTTGCGCATCTGAGCACTAAAGGCCGATTGGGTGCGATTAATCTGCTTCGCAGCACGTGTAAAACTGCTGGTCTCCACAAACGCGAGAAAGCCTCGCAAAGCATCAATATCCATATTGAAATAACCACCCATCGTTTTTATTAATGTATTGCATCAAAATTATCCGTTAGTGCGCAGCAATACAATCCCTTAATCTCAAAAGCATCCCCACCAAATGCAAGGAAGCATCTATGCAGCTTTATATCGCTAATCAGAACTACTCAACTTGGTCACTGCGCGCATGGCTAATATTCGACAACTACAACTTGAATACAGAAGTTATCAAGCTCAAGCTTTTCACCTCTGACTTTTACGACACTCTTGCCTCAGTAACACCGACTGCGAAAGTCCCGACTCTGGTCGATGGTGACGTTGCTGTGTGGGATTCCTTAGCGATTCTCGAATACGTGAACGATGCCTATTTAGACGGTGCTGCGTGGCCAACTTCTGTCGCTGAACGCGCCTTGGCCCGAGCTATCTCGGCAGAAATGCATTCTGGTTTTTTCAACATCAGAAATGAATTACCAATGAATTGCCGAGCCAAAAGAAAATTGGTTTTGAGTGAAGGTGCACTAAAAGACATCGCTCGCATCGATGCCATTTGGTCAGAGCAAATGGAGCAATACCCAGAGGGCTGGCTATTTGGTGAATGGTCGATTGCTGATGCGATGTTTGCACCTGTAGCGCTGCGAGTCGAAACCTATGGCATCAAGCTTTCGGACAAGGCCCGACAGTATCAACAACGAGTGTTGAATAGCCCGTCTATAAAAAAATGGTTGGCGGAGGCGAGTTTAGAAAAGGATATCGTTGAAGAAGACGAGGCGGGAGAACCTGTTTAGTTTGGAGAGAATGAGTCTCGAATAGCGTCGAGACTCATTGTTGTTACTAGTGAATACGATCCGCTGACTCGCTACTCGGAAGTAACGCTGTCTTGGTGAACATTCGCTTCAAATTCCAATATGTCACCAGGTTGGCACTCTAACACTTCGCACAACTTATCAAGTGTCGATAGCCTTACCGCTTTGGCCTTGCCATTCTTTAACACCGACAAGTTGGCTTCTGTAATCCCTACTTCTTTTGCCAATGTCTTCAATCGCATTTTCCGCTTGGCCATCATAATGTCTAAATTAATGCAGATAGTCATGACAAGTCCTTTAAATCGTGTGGCTGTGTTCGTCGGCCAAAATATAACCCTCTTTCATCACCCATGAGATGATCAAGATAATCATACCTAATATAAGTGTCAAAAAGTCCATACCCACAAAACTAATCTCAAAGATACGCTCACCTGGTGGATTATTGAACGACAAAATCACTGACATCAATGAACCATAGATAACCGACCCAAATACCCAATAGAAAAAGCTATACCCGAGTTTCTGGTATGACATTGCGTTTTCCAAAGAGAAGATTTCGCCTCGCTCATAGTTGCGAAATAAACGTATCAGAACCATTAGTGCGTATATCAGGATGCTGGACATCGCTAAACTTGTGAACGCAGCAACCATTCTTGTTGTCATAGTAAGCGGCAACATCGTGTAACTCCCGATGTCATAGGTGAGATAAAAAATACCTGTCGCACTTATAAAGTCATAGGGAGTCTCAACGGTTAACCAGAAGTAGCACACCATGATAGGAGTAAGTACAAGAAAGAACTGCAATAGCATGCGAACACGTCGGCTCTGTTTTTGGATGTTAGACATAATGAATATTCCTGTTAAGTTGACAGGAGGATACCAAGATCAAATCAAATGATGATCAATAATAAATTATCGTTTTTCGATAATTTATTACCTTTTAACATTTTAATTAAGAAACAAAATAGCGTTAGATTTATCAGTTAATGATCAAGGCCCTAGCTCGCTCTCGAGTCGATTCACTTAACCACCAATCACCTGAACCTTTACCCAAATCGCAATAATTTTGTCGACTGTGATCACCGAACCACAATGTGCAGACCTGATTGTTTATATTCAACAAAATCCAATTCGTTAAGATAAACATCATGTTACGAACCTCTATCGCATTCCTCAGTGTCACAAGCTTAGCTGTATCTGCCAACGTCACCCCTCCCTCTGGACAAGACTGGATCAATCATGCTTCTGAAGGGCTTGCGCCTTATTGGATGATGCCGAGCGCTCAGGGCGAACCGATAGGCAACTTCCCTACTTTTCGTTGTGATGATGGAACATTGCTTGATGTGACTAATGTTTGTCCTGAATTGAACAGAAGCTGGATCACGCCACACTTTGGCAAAGAGTTCACTCGGATGAAATCACGCCAAACCTACGCATATGGCGTGCTATACCACCTGACTGGTGATAAGCAGGCATTAGCGCTCGCTAAGCAAGGGGCTTACTACCTTATTGAACACTTAGAAGATAAACAAAATGGCGGTTTCATCAGCTTTACCAAAGGTGGGAAATCTGGGCTTGAGTGGCAACAGCGAACGGCTCAAGATCAAGCGTATGCACTAGTTGGATTGGCAATGTACTACTACCTAACCCAAGACAAGCAGGTAGAGGAAGCGCTCATTGCCCAACAAGCATTTATCTTTAATAAATATCGACTTAACGACAACAGCGGCCTAGCGTGGGTACTTACTGACGGCGTAGATGGCAAAGCCACTCAGCGGGAGTTGGTTGCACAGCTTGACCAGATTAACGGCTACATGCTGTTAGTAGCACCCCTGCTAAAAGAGCCTATCAAATCGAAATGGCTTGATGATCTGAATTGGCTGACAAAAACCATGGTTGAGCACTACCACTCTGAAGATGAACAACGCTTCTACGGTGCCATTCACAGCAAAGCAGCCATGATGCCGAACGCCAATCACAACGATTTTGGGCACACCATCAAAGCGTATTGGATGACTTATCTGACAGGCCAAACATTGAATAACTCTGAATGGTCGCAATTTGGCATCCAAGGGATGAAACACACCTTAGAGCAAGCTCAATACCAGAAAGAGTTCGTGAACGTCTCCCAATATTTTGGCGAGGAACTTCAGAATACGTGGAAAGGACAAGAGATTACTGGGTGGCAAAGCAAGCCAAACACTAATTGGGCGTCATCATGGGAATGGGCAGAGCTCGATCAAGCCGCAATGACGGTATCGCTTGTTGATGGTTCAATGAAAGAAGTTCTGCAATACACCCTGCCAACCTTTCATGATGTGTGGGTTGACCACAAATACGGCGGTGTCGGGCTTGAACCTAAGCGTACTAAGGCTTTTCATTGGGGCAACGGCTACCATCAATTTGAGCACGCGTTGATTGGTTATTTGTACGCGCAGCAAGTTGAGGACCAACCCGCGGTATTGCACTACGCAAGGCCAACCAACAGCAAGATGCCAATGGAACCTTACTATTATCAAGGTGATGTGGTGGAGTTGGAGAGTCAAGTTGATGGAACGCAGAAGGTCAGTTTCAATAACATTCGACCGTAATATATGAAATTCGCTAATCGATACTTTTAGCAGTGATTTGCGGTTAAGACGGAAAAGATGAGTGACTAGCCGTTAGCAAAGCCTGAGAAGAGAAGACGCTTTTCAGGCTTTTAAAACACAGTTGAACGGCATTTATTGGTAGGGTTTGAAATTGGTATTTGAGCGATGAAGCCTTATCACTTATCATTTATCATTTATCATTTATCATTTATCATTTATCATTTATCACTTCAAAAAGCATAAGGCATTGCGAAAATCACTTCTTCTTGTTCTGCTCAACCAGCTTTTCATTCCACGCTACGTTACCGTCCCGCTTGCTAACATCATATTCAGAACAAAACTGCGATATGGTCATGTTGTTGTCGCCAGTTGCTAGCTTTAGCGCTAACTGAACTTGCTGAAGCTTGCTTTGCAGACGAAGGTTTTGGCCTGCCTTCGGGCTTTTTTCTTTGGCGAACTTTAAGGCGGCATGTTTACGCTCGGCAGCGCCAGCTCGGCGATCGGCTTCTGATAATAGATATTTTAGCTGCGCGACACTTTTCCCTTTTTTGAAAGCAGGTTCAAGCAGTTCGACACACTCATCAAATGATGGATTTATAACATATGGATCAATTCTATGCGCTTGTTGACGCATCCACTCTAGCGCGAGCTTTTCATCTGACATTTTGCAATCTTTACCAATAAAACAGCCGTACATGGTATCGCTCAATAGCAAACCGCTGCAATAAAAAATTGAGTAACTTTTGCCTTTTTAATTAGAGCTTGTAGTTAAGTATCAATAACGCCAAATCAGACAGCTCCCCCAACACCGCAACGAAGAGCCAAACTTGACGCTATTGATACCTCATTCGGTCTTTTTAACGCATCACAAACAGCTCTTCGTGATAATTCTGGTCAACATTGAACTTGCACGCATCGAGTTCTTTTTTAAGCGATGTTGAGAACAGCTCTGGCCCGCAGAAATACAGTTCATAATCGTTTAAATCACCACACTGATGAGCAATGCGTTCAGCGTTTAATCGAGGTGAATGCAAGGTGTCTATCACGTTCAAATTCACTCCAACTTGATGTGCAAGGTGCCATAACTCATCCACTAAATGCTCATCGACACCACGAGTACAATAGAACAGCTCGATGTGAGAGTGAGTCTTCTCTGTTTTGAGCGCTTCAAGCGTTGCAAAAAATGACGCTATCCCGACACCACCCGCAATCCAAATTTGTGGCTTACTTAAGTCAAACTCAAGTCGACCATAAGGCCCTTCCACCGTAACCGCATCGCCCGCATTTACTCGTTCATAAAGACCATTAGTAAAGTCACCCAACTCTTTAATCAAGAAGCGCAGTTCTGAATCTTCGCTGCCCGAAACAATGGTAAACGGGTGCGGGTCTTCATTGCCGAAGCGCAAGTACGCAAACTGCCCTGCTTTGTGTCCTCGCCAAGATGTATCGGGCTTTAGCACCAACTCCATCACTTCGGCTTGTGGAAAATATCGAGTGGAAGAAACAGCAGCAGAGTGACGATTACGACGCCCTACAAAACCAAACAAACTGTAAATCGCCGCGATAGACCCAACCAAAGCAAAAGTCACAGTTAGGTAATAAATAGGCTGGCCCCAATAGGCATGTTTGAGCAGTAATACCGAGTGAAACGCGATCAACAGATACGCGACAGACATCAAGCGATGTGACAATTTAAACGGTTTGTATTTCACTGCCGCCCACAACGACGCCACCAGTAAAACAAGCAATAGATAGAAACCCCACTCGCCAATATTTTCAGCGAAACCGTGTAGCCCATTGACCCACGCTTCCCAACCAGACAAAGTTCTTGCCGGGCCGGAACCATCATGGCGAACAGGCTTAGCCAACACTCCAGACATCACTAGCCACTTAGGGATCTGGTACCACAACCAGTGTGTCACACCCAGAGCTACGCCACCGATACCCAACCATTTGTGGACTCGATACGCTTTATCCATGCCGTTGAGCCAATTCTCAACCATAGGCAAACGCATCGCCAAGATCATGGTGATGGACATTAACATCAGAGACAAAATACCCGAGTACTGAATCATGGCGGAGCGCCATTCAAATACGTTGCTTGAAGCGAAGAGTTGCGGTTCCATCGCAAACCAAAAGGCTGACATTATGGCAATCATTGCCCAGAGGATATTGCGGACTGTTTTCATTTTTTAACACTCATAAAGACGACATCATTACTTTAGCTTGCGTGATGTAAAGCGACGTCAACATACGTAAATCTATGCAAAGGCACACGCTCAGCTGATCGTTAGAGGGGGCTTCCGCGTAAATATAATTTGGTTAGTAAACAAATCGTCGAAAACAAAAATGAGAAGAAGAGAAGATATGAAGGACATGACCCTTTCAAGACAAGATATACAAACGATGGATCAGCGAGAGCGCGCTCGCTTAATTAACTCCTTATCGGGGTTCAAGAGCGCAAACCTGATTGGTACGTGTGATAAACAAGGGCTAGAAAATCTTGCTGTGGTGAGCTCTGTGGTTCATCTAGGGTCAAACCCACCTTTGTTTGGCTTCATAGTTCGGCCAGCAGAGAGCCGTCGCCACACATCAGAGAATATCCAAGAAACTCAGCACTTCACCATCAACAGCATCAGCGCTGACTTTGTTCAAAAAGCGCATCAAACCTCGGCTCGTTATCCAAAGTCGGCATCCGAATTCAAAGCCGTCGGGCTCACCCCTTATTATGACGACATGTTTCCCGCGCCGTTTGTATTAGAAAGTGCACTCAAGATAGGGCTGGTTTTGAAAGAACAGATATCAATAGAGAGTAATCAAACCCAGATGCTGATTGGAGAGGTTATTACGATTCAAGCACCCAAGCGTGCCGTGATGCCGGATGGCTACCTTGATTTAGAAGCGCTAGATTTAGTCACGATTTCAGGGCTCGATAGCTACCACGTCACCCAAAGGCTTCACCGATTGAGTTACGCCAAGCCAAATAAGTCTCTGTTTCCGCTGACCCACGAAGGTACCCCAACCTCATGGGAGGCTTTCGAACACAACCTAACTCATTTTGTTCGGTAATTTAGTCACAAAGGTGTTAACTTTCTAAGCTTAACCTAATGCGCACACAACAGTTCTAAACTGCATCTACCACCATTTCCAAGGACTCTTTTGAAGTTAACCCACTTTAAATACAAGACTCGCAAAGGCCCAGACTATCGCCATGGTGATCAGGTGTCTTTCATGGACATCAAGCAGACCTTTGGTATGGGCAGTATTCGCGTGGGTGCTTGGGTAACCAAAGAAGAGAAAGAGCTGGCTGCGAATCTGATATTCGACTCGCTTGCAGACTTGGCTTACATCTTGGCTCTGCCGCCAGAAGCCATTGGCCTGCGCGGCACATTAGGCTTAGCGTTTGGCAGTGGTGGCAGAAAAGGCGTGCAAGCACACTACGCACCGAACCAACGAGAATTAGCCCTTGCCAAGAACGCTGGTGCTGGTGCACTCGCCCACGAGTTTTGGCATGCGTTTGACCACTATATTGCCGAAAAAGCGTTTGAGATTGGTGACACCTCAGGTCCTCGAAAACACATCTTGTTCGCTAGCGACTGTTGGTTACACGATAGAAAGGTGCGACCTCACCCATTAAACGAGAGTTTGATGTCTCTGTTCGATGCCACACTACTCAGCGACAACAACCTGGATAAGCACGACTACGTTGCGCGCAGTGTTATTGCCGACAAGGCAACGTCTGCCCGTTACTTCTCACTACCCACAGAAATGATGGCTCGCGCTTTTGAATCCGCGATTGAATCCTGCTCAGATATCGAAAACAGTTACCTAGTTGATGGCACAACCAAACCAGATATGTTCCCTCTGTACCCCGACCTCGCTCATAGAGAGGAAATCTACAATGCGATGCAAGGCTATTTTGCACCATTAGGGCGGTCTTTAAGTAAGTAACGTTTTGAACAGTCAGGACAATAGGTGATCCAAGGTTCAAAACTGTTTATAGTCGACACAAACTTCAACACACATGATTTAGAGGCAGTAATGATCAGTTGGCCATCTTTAGTAAAACTCGACGGTGATGATGAACTTATTTACGTCGCATCCGAAAAAGAATTTCAGGCAGAATGCTCAGACATGATCTTAGGTGAAGAGGATTATCTCATCGATTCAGTTGGCGACAGCTATTCGCTTCAATCGAGTTCAAATCAACTGTCTCTAGCGAAACGACCTGAGCGTTATTCGACTGAAAACGTGACCAAACTGATTCGAAATCACGAGTTCCAGAAAGCAGGAATGTGTCTGATGAAGATCCACTTCCTGACTATCGAAGAAGCAATTCACTCGTTGGCCTGACAGCCCTCAGTGATACTCCACATTCAGCTATAAATACGATTTCAGCTCCAAGAAAAGATATGCAAAAGGTCAAGCAACACTGCTTGACCTTTCTTTTCCGAAATCACTTAGTCATCCCGACTAAACCGATTAAGTCGTCGCCTTTTGAGTTGTTGCTAGTTGCTCTACGACCCCTTCAGCAAACTCACCACGTTGCAGTTTCTCACGCAAGATTGCATGCTGGTCTTCCGTAAAAGTGTAACGAGACATGATAAAAATACGCACTAAAGCACCAAGAGCGGGCAAAAGAGCAACACAGAAAAACATACCGTCTAATGCGATTTCTGTTTGTTCTGCATTCGGCACGTAACCAATCATCGTTAAGATAATACCAGTTAAGCCACCCGCTACAGCAACAGACAACTTACCTGTAAATGTCTGACCTGAGAAGGTAATCGCCGCTGTACGTTTACCACTGTGATAATAAGAGTATTCCACGGTGTCTGCGATCATTGCCGAAATAAGAGGGTTAGTCATCATGAAGATGCCTGTTATCACGGCAAGCCATGTCATCACTGCAATCTGACTATCATAGCCGGTCATGTAAAAACCAATTCGAGCAATAATTTCCAGTACACAAAGAGCGATAAAAATATCACGCTTTTTAAAGCGCTTAGTCAACACTGGTGTAGCTAAGCAAGCGATAGCACTCACCAAAGTGATGGTACCAATCAAGGAAACAAGGCCAACATCACCCATGTTGTAAGTGAAAAAGAAAATGTATAAGCCATTCACTAGATTGAAGAAAACATTCATGAAGAAGGCAGCAAGAATAAAGAACAGAGGTTTATTTTTGCGTACAGCTTGGAAGGTCTGCTTTAAGGTCACCTTTTCACAACTGGCGGTAGAGATTCGCTCTTTGGTGTTGTAAAAGCCGTTCAACATGAATAACAAACCAGCGATCATCAATACGATAACAGCCGGTAAGTATCCTTGGTCCGCACGACCATCAGCGAAGTAAGCGCTCAATTTAGGAAAAATTACTAACGTTGCACCAATGCCTGCATTTACACCTAGCATGGCACATGTTGCCGCTTTCGCGCGCTCTTGAGGCTCATCCGTCATTACAGAGGACATCGACCAAAACGGTACATCTGAGATGGTATATAGCGTACCCCAAAGAATATAAGTGATACCCGCATACATAACCTTCGTTGAAGTGTCGGCATCAATATTGTAGAAAGCAGCGATCGTCACCAACACGATAAGGAATGGTGTGAACAACATGTAAGGACGGAACTTACCAAAACGAGATTCTAATGTATCCATGTAGCCCGCTATCAGAGGGTCATTGACAGCATCCCACACACGAGCAATCAAAAATATCGTACTCGCAGCAATCGGCGATATACCTAAGATATCGGTATAAAAGTAGAGAATAAAGGAGCCGACGAGGCCAAAGCTAAAGCACTGGCCTACACCGTAGCCGAAGTAGGACATCAGCTCCTTATTGTTTAATTTGTTTTGTAGAGTAGTCATAGTTCACGTCTCAGTTTAGTTAATTATAGATTGGCTAACGAGCCAGTACTTACGCCTGGCTCACAGGCAATTAATCCACTTCTGCGAGTCTTTTGATTAATTGCACTTCGCTTGGGTCATATGGCTGTCCTTGCTCATCAAGCAGATCGTGGAACCATCGACTTGCATAGTTGCTGTCATTGCGTTTTATCTCAGGCCAAGGCAGATGTGTTTGGGTCTTACCTTTGACTAAGCCCCACTGATAGCAACCAATTGATTTATCGTGGAAAATAGGAAGTTGTTCATGAAGATGTGATTCAGCGTGACGCGCTAGCCACTCTGTACACATCATTGGGCGGTTGTATTTTTCAATAATTTCAACGGCTTCGTGGAATAGGTCTATCGGCAAATAAGCATGGAACGTGATGATGTCAGATAGCTCCATTGCTTTACGGTCTGTTGGATGTTCATAAATAGGTAAACTACGATCCAAAATGCTCGGAGCGTGCCATGCCCCTACCGTTAACGGTTGTGTTGGGTTTTCGGCGCGCGCCCACTCAAAGGCTTTTACCATCAACTCATGGCTGAATCTTTCCATCGCTTCGTCGTAAGCAAGTTCACCACTCTTGGTAAAGATCATGCGGTTGGTCGGTTCGTTGTAGAGATCCCAAATGACAATTCTCGGGTCATTTTTGTATGTTGAGATGATGTCGCGAATGTAAGTCTCAACGTCGCGCCATTGCGACTTATCCATCACAACATTACGACCAGGGCTTGCCGCAGCTTGGCTATTGTGGAGATCTGGCACTGGTGACTTTTGTTCACCAAGATATGGGTGGTCACCAGAAAAACCACAATCATCCATTGGGGTCATCATCACCTTAATCTGGTTTCGTTCACAAATATCTAAGAAATGATCAATGCGCTCATGCAGTCCTTGGCGGTCGACTTGCCACACAATGAAAGGCAAATTGGTACGCAGCGTGTTGTAGCCAACCTCTCTCGCCCATGCCAACTCTTGTTCCATTATTTCTGGTGAAAATGAGTCGGCCTGCCACATTTCATTCCAATTCACGGCTGTTCTCGGTAAATAGTTAAAGCCACGCAACCAGCCATGTTCCTTTTGCCATTGCCATGCTTTATCTTCGGACCACTTTTGCATCTTACTCACCTTAAAAATAATATATTAACTAATAATGTTAGCTAATATATTAGCTAATAATTTAACCGCTATACGTTCTAGGAGTAAACGTGGCAGCCATCACAGCTTTCAAGTTTCTCAGTTAGAAACTTGTGATCAAAGTCTTTAGAGGATGACCAGAATGAAATCTTTAGCTAATATCTTTAGTTAAGAGAATTATCTATAAGATGAACAATGGCTAAGAAAGTAACCATGAGTGACATAGCGGCAACAGCAGGCGTGTCACAATCAACCGTATCCTTGGTGTTAAATGGCTCAACATCAGTCAAGATTGCTGATGCCACCAAACAGAAGGTGCTTGAAACCGCAGAATCATTGGGCTATAGAAATAAAAAAGTGGCTCATGCGCTAGGTCGGCCTAAAAAAGTCGCTTTGGTTATCAACGGACTATCCAGCTATGACCCTTTCATTGACGCTATTAACGCTGCGCGTGAAGAAGCTTGGGCGAATGACTATATTTTAGTGACGTTTAATTACAGCCACGATGAAGTATTAGCGAGTAAGATTGAGGCGGAAATCAACAGCGGTGATTACGCAGGTTTGGTTTATGCATCGAGTATGACTCGAGACCTTGAACAACAAAGAGTTAATACGACGCTACCAACCGTGCTCTTAAATTGCACCAATGAAAGCCTTAGTAATACACCAAGTATTTTGCCTGCCGATATGATTGGTTCTTACAAAGCCGTTTCTCACCTCACACAGCAAGGCTATCGTCACATTGCGATGCTCACAGGCGAAAACTGGATGCTTGCGAGCCAACAACGAAGCGAAGGTTATCGTCAGGCGTTAATTGATGCAGATATTATCCCAAACAGTGATTACTTAGCAGAGGCCAACTGGTCATTAAAAGAAGCACATCAGCAGACATTAGCTTTGTTTAAGTTAGCTCAACCACCAGAAGCTATCTTTTGTGGCAGTGATTACATGGCGATGGGGTGCTATCAAGCACTGGCTGAACTAGGGCTTAAGATCCCTCAAGATGTCGCGGTAGTTGGCTACGACAATCAGCAGATCGCGTCGGAAAGCTTCCCTGCATTAACATCGGTTGAGTTGCCTTATTCAGATATGGGTAAACTAGCGGTTGAATCCTTAATGGCGCTGATTGAGGAGCAACCCTTGCTATCGAGCAAGCGAAAAGTGGAAGGCGAATTGATTATCCGTACCTCCTCGACCAAGTAGGACAAAGTGGGCGCATAGCCCACCATTAACACCTAAAACTCAAACTGATAAACCGTTTGATGTTGGTAGGTTTCCTCCGGGTTTAATACACCTCTCTTACTACCCCATTCGGGCTTATTAGGACCATCTGGAAGGTATTGTGTTTCCAGAGCAAGCCCATCATACAGTTCGTAGTGTTTGCTCTTACCGGGTGTCCCTGCCAAAAAGTTTCCTGAATAAAATTGTACTGCTGGTTTTGTTGTTTTCACCCTCATTGTAAGGTCTTTATTAGGCGATATGAGTATCGCTGCTGTCGATTCCCCATCAGTCACTTCCTGCTGAAAAACAAAGGCATGATCATAACCACCAGCCATTTTCTGGTCCGACTCAGTCAGAAAATCCCGCCCAATGAGCTTTGCTTGTGAAAAATCAAAACTCGTATCCTTAACCGCCTTTATTTCTCCTGTCGGTATTAAGCCTTGATCCGTTGGTAAGTAATGGCTTGAACTCAACTGCAATACATGATCCAAGCTTTTCGAACCAGAAGCCTCACCAGCCAAATTAAAGTAAGCATGATTGGTTAAGTTAACGGGGCAAATCTTATCAGTATTGGCTTCATAAGAAATAGATACTTGGTTGTCATCCGTTAGAGAGTAGGTAACTTTGACACCAAGATTACCCGGATACCCTTGATCACCATCTTTGGTAAGAAGAGTAAACACTACCTTTTGTGCACTTTGTTCAACAATGCTCCAACGCTTTTTATCAAAGCCCTCTACTCCACCATGTAATGAGTTTTCACCATTATTAACCCCGAGTTGGTAGCGCTTCCCTTCAAGTTCGAATTGGCCTTTAGCGATACGGTTTGCAAAACGCCCAACAATCGCCCCGAAATAAGAGCTCTGCTCCATATGTTCAGCCATATTGGGTGAGCGAAGTAACACCTCTCGAGCTTCTTCATTCACTGGCATAGAACAACTCAACCAAGTAGCTCCAATATCCATGAGTGATACGCTCATTCCATTGCTGTTCTTGAGGTGGACCAGTTTAGCTAACTGACCATCAAACGATGGAGTGGATGCCATGTCTTGCTCTAATTGCTCAAAGTTAGTAATCATTAGTACCTCTTCGTCTCACAAAAATAGCGTTATATCACCACTAACCCACCTATAGCTAATAATATTAGCTAATATTTTGATCTAAATTACCTTTTACTTAATTCACATACCTTTTCAAGCGTCAGAAACAAAAACAGCGCCTCAATAGGCGCTGTTTTTCGTTTTATCTCGTTATCGCTTAATTAAGCGACAAAAAGTAAGATTAAGTGATAAAGAGCTAGATTAAGCGATAAAAATCTGTGCCAGTGCATAACCCAAACAACATGCGCCTACTACACCGATTAAACCCACCGACATGAATGAGTGGTTGAAGTACCACTTACCAATCTTAGTGGTACCAGATACATCGAAGTTAACCGTAGCGATATCTGATGGGTAGTTAGGAATAAAGAAGTAGCCGTACACCGCTGGCATCAAGCCGATTAACAGTGCTGGATCTAACCCTAGACCAAGGCCAACAGGCAACATCATACGTGCAGTAGCCGCTTGCGAGTTCACGACAACCGATACGATGAATAGCGCTAGTGCGAACGTCCATGGGTAGTTGGTTACCATTTCCACGATGCCCGATTTGAACTGAGGCATTGCGTATTGGAAGTAAGTATCCGACATCCAAGCGATACCGAAGATAGCGATCGCTGCCACCATACCGGATTTGAATACCACGCCGTTTGGCACATCTCGCGGGTCAGTTTTGGTCGCCAGCAAGATGATACCGCCGAAACAGAGCATCATCATTTGGATGATCACCGACATCTTGATTGGCTTGTCGCCGTCTACGATGGTTCTGATCTCTGGCACCATCGCCACAATAACAATCACCACAATCGACAATAGGAAAATCAATACTGCATTACGCGCTGAGCTTGGAAGCACTTCATCCAAAGACGTTGCAGTGGTGTTTTCAATGCGCTTTTTCCACTCAGGATCTTTTAAGCGCTCTTGATAATCAGGATCGTCGTTCAGTTCTTTACCGCGTTTCAAGCTGTACAAAGAAAGTAACAGCGTACCGAACAAGGTTGCAGGCACCGTTACTAACAGAATCGAAAGCAAAGTAATGGAATGCTGAATATCTGAAAGTTGCGCTAAGTAGTACACCACTGCCGCCGAAATTGGCGATGCGGTAATCGCAAGTTGAGATGCAACTGAAGCCGCAGCCATTGGGCGCTCAGGACGAATCCCGTTCTTCAATGCCACATCACCGATGATAGGCATAATTGAATACACCGCGTGGCCAGTACCCAATAGGAAAGTCATCGAATAAGTCACGAACGGAGCTATCAGGGTGACGCGTTTCGGGTTCTTTCTCAGCACCCTTTCCGCGACTTGCAGCATGTATTTTAAGCCACCAGCCGCTTCGAGGATCGAAGCACAGGTTACCACCGCGAGAATGATCAGCATTACGGTGACAGGTGGCGATGTTGGCGGCATCTTGAAGATAAAGACCTCAATCACCAAACCAATACCAGAAACAACCCCTAAACCAATACCACCATATCGAGAACCGATATAGAGAACGACAAGTAAAAATAGAAACTCAAAATACAACATAAGCAACCCTGCTAAAAATGTGGACTAATGTTATTTTCTCCCTAAGCTCAGCCATTTACTTATTGCTTGGTCACACTATGATTGCGGAATCTCGCAAATTGTTTTTTCTAAGATTATGGTCACGCTAAATGAACCGTAAGTTCATGAAATGTAATAAGAAGCCAGACGCACAAGCTAGATTTGTTATGTGGAATAGTCATAATTGTTTCTGTTAGATCTGGATGGCCTATAAAATATCAGGCTCATAACTGAACGATATTATTTCAACCACAATCAATCACATTTGAAGTCATTCAGAAGCATATTGCCGAGCCGATTGGATATATTCTTACTGAACGTTGACTCGCCTATCACTAGACACTATGTCAAAATACTCGCCCTCACCACGACAACACAGAAAGAACCACGGATATGAATTTCCAAGCTGCTATTTTTGATATGGATGGACTGTTGCTCGACACCGAGCGACTTTGTATGCAGGTTTTTGAAGAAGCATGTCACGCGCAAGGTGTTCCGTTTTTGCAGGATGTTTACCTAGGCATCATTGGCTGTAACGCAAAAACCATCGAACAGATCTTTAGAAATGGCTACGGCGAAGGGTTAGATTACCCAGCATTGAACAATGAATGGCGCACTCGCTACAGTGCGATTGTTAAGCACCAGGCTATCCCAGTTAAAGATGGCGTGATTGAACTTCTTGAATGGCTGAAATCAAACGACATTCCAATCGCGGTTGCGACCTCAACTCAGCTTGATATCGCTAGAAAGAAGCTTGAGCTGGCTGGCCTAGATTCTTACTTCACCTCACTAAGCACAGGCTGTGAAGTGACCAACGGTAAACCTCACCCAGAGATCTACCTGCTAGCGGCAGAACGCCTAGGTGTTGCCCCTGAAACCTGCCTAGCGTTTGAAGACTCAAACAACGGTATTCGCGCATCAATGGCAGCCAACATGATCAGCTTCCAGATCCCTGATTTGGTTGAGCCTTGCGAAGAAGTAAAAGCGCTTGGTCACACGATCAGCCCTTCTCTGCATCATGTGTTAGCGCAGCTTCAACAAGCTGCAGCTTAGGCTCTTATTACCGTTGATAACGCTTTAATCAACACAGAATAACCTTTCTATTAAGCCGACTCACAGAGTCGGTTTTTTTGTGGGTATTCCTTTTATAAAAGATAAAAACTCGCGCTTGAAACTGTTAAAGTCGATATGAAACGACACTGATCGATAAGCAATATTGATAATGGAGAAAGGGACGCGTGATAGAAAAATTTGAAAGCCAACTGCTTGATTTTGCAAAACAAGAAATGACACAAGATGCCGCGCACGACATCAGCCATATTAAGCGCGTAGTCAAAACTGCCAAGGCTTTATGTACTCAAGAACAAGCTAAGCTTGAAGTCGTGGTGCCCGCCGCTTACCTTCATGATTGCTTCACCTTTCCCAAGAACCACCCAGACCGCGCTCAAAGCTCACAAATGGCAGCAGACAAAGCCATCTCTTATCTCAAATCTATCGAATATCCTGCGTCCTATCTTGATGAGATCCATCATGCCATTGTCACTCACAGTTACAGTGCCAACATCACACCAGAAACCTTGGAAGCTCAAGTCGTCCAAGATGCGGATCGCCTAGACTCTCTCGGCGCAATTGGCATTGCACGTTGCCTGTATGTGGGTCAGAGTTTTAATGCCGAACTCTATAACCATCAAGACCCGTTCGCTGCACATCGAGACTTAGATGATAAGCATTACAGCGTCGATCACTTCTACGTGAAGTTGTTTAAGCTCGCTGAAACCATGAATACAGAATCCGCCAAGTTAGAAGCTAACAAGCGCACTGACTATATGCGTTGCTTTCTTGATCAGTTGAGCACAGAAGTTTAACGGCTTACTTGCTTAGAAAAACAGTTAGCCAACAAGGGAGAAGTACGAATATGGAAATTAATCGCTTTAAGGAATCCGACGCCGACGAGATCGTCACTTGGTTCACGTCACTGGAAGATTACGTGCTATGGGGAGGACGAACCTTTGGTTGGCCGTTAGAAGCGACTTCTATCATCGAACGATCTCAAGAACCACATGTTGAGCTATATACCTTCTCTCAACCTAATGCTGGTTCTAGCACCGGTGAATTACTTGGCTTTATGGAGTTTCAACGCATGTCAGACAGTGAGCTTCGCTTTTGCCGAGTTGCGATTCACCCAAACCAACGAGGCAAAGGGTTAGGACAATCGATGCTAGAAACGGCCTTAGAAGCGGCGAAAGAAATACCGGATGTCACCACCATCACCTTGGCCGTATTCAAGCAAAACCAAGGGGCAAAACGCTGCTACGACAAAGCGGGGTTTCAGGTTGTCGACAAAGAACCAAGCGTTAAAAAATTCAATGGTAAAACGTGGCCCTTGTATCAAATGGAATTACAGCTCGGCTAATTCGTTTTAATTGTCAGGCTGGTTTTAATTACCAGATTTGACCCCATATATTAAAAACTCGCATTAGTTTGGAACCTTCAATGACCCAAGAAAAATTCGACACCATTTATCAACGTGCGGCTCACCGTAAAGGCGGAGCGGCCGAGCTCGAAAAGATTGTTCGTGCGCCTCTTTCACAAGCTGAATTATCACAGATCACAGACGATCGTTGGTTGGCCGCCTTTACTGAAAAGGTATTCCAGTGTGGCATTTCATGGAATGTAGTGCGAAAGAAATGGCCGCAATTTGAAGAAGTGTTCTTTGAATTCAATATCGAAAAAATGCTGATGCTGCCGAATGAGATGTGGGAACAAAAAGCACAAGACCCGCGTATTATTCGCCACCTCACTAAGGTGATGACCATCCCTGCTAACGCTACCATGATCCACAATGCCAAGCGTGAAGCCGATTCATTCTCACAAATGGTTGCAGATTGGCCATCAGAACGCATTACTGAACTTTGGGATTACCTGAAAAAACACGGTAAGCGTTTAGGCGGTAACACGGGCGCCTACACCTTACGTCAAATGGGCAAAGACACCTTCATCTTGTCTTCTGATGTTGAAGCGCACCTGCGTAGTACAGATGTTATCGATAGCGGTCGTAACACCAAGCGAGCACAACTGGCGGCAGGTAAAGCCTTTAATGAGTGGCAGCAACAATCAGGCCGTAGCCTGAGCGAAATAAGCCAGATCGTTGCGTATAGCTGCGGTGATAATCGCGTCTAGTTTTAGGGCGAATGACTTAAAGCTCTAGATTGCACGCAGTTCCTTGCAAACTAAATGTTATAAGTCATTAACAAATAAGCGTGCATCGCACTTTCATCCGGTGGCATTGTATAGATAAATGTATACAATATAGAGTAACTCTCATGAATTATTCTCGACTTACCCAACTCGACTAAACAAGGGCCCTTATCTCTATGACAGCTCTCAAAAATTCTGTCTCCAAAGGTGTAAAAACGAAAGTAACAGGCCAGACTCAAGACGATGTTGTTTACTGCCATATCTTCGACGCAATACTAGAACAAAGGCTACCACCAGCCACTAAATTAAGTGAAGAAGCCCTAGCAGAAATCTTTGGTGTTAGCCGTACAATCATCCGTCGTGCCTTGCTACGTCTATCTTTAGAACAAGTTGTGGTGATCCGTCCAAACCGAGGGGCAATGATTGCTGCGCCAACGGTAGACGAAGCCAAACAGATATTTAAAGCGCGTGAAGTGATGGAAATCGCTATCACCGAACTTGCAGTGAAAAACGCGACCAAAGCTCAAATCGAAGAATGTAGAAAATTAGTAGCGAAAGAGAATTGCGCCTTTGACCAAGGTGATTACGGCTCTGGCTTACGACTGTCTGGTGAGTTCCACATCAAACTGGCTGAAATGGCAGAGAACGCACCACTTCTCGCCTTCCAACGCAGTTTAGTGTCACAAACTTCACTGCTGATCGCTCAATACGAAACAGGTAATCATTCAAACTGTTCTTTAGATGAGCACTCTGGGTTACTTGATGCGATTGAATCAGGCAATGAAGAGCAAGCAGTAGAGTTGATGCAAGAGCACTTAAGCCACATCCGTTCAAAGCTCAATTTAGACAGCAGCACAGCTTCTAGCGATCTACATGTGGTGTTCTCTGATCTGCTCAAGAGCAAATCATAGCCGTATCAACGATATAGCGATGCTAAGAACATTACAGCACAAACATTAGCAACCACCTGTTAACAAATAGAGAGAAGTGAGCGCCTGTACTCACTTCTCTTTTTTATGCCCCACCTTCTCTAACTCGGTACAAAAATCGATACCACTTATTCTTAAAACCCTATCAAATCTGGCCTGAACCGCTAACTTAGCCTCAGTAATGCATTCCCCGCCTACCCTACAAACCCTGCCGTTATTTTGTATACATCGCCATCAATTCATTCACATTATCAAACTGATTGATACTTCGGACAACCCTTTATAAAACAATCAAATAGAGTCGATAATTTATTGTATACAATTTCAACTAGCGCCTCTTTGTTGCATTTTTGTGAATAAATAGTTGACCACAGGGTCAGGATGGATAATTATTGACCTAGAAGTCAAAAAGAATACACATGGAAATATGTCGATATACAAGGAGGTCTCTTGATTACTTTTTTGCTCAATCAGGAAATAAGACGTGAAGACAATCTGTCACCTAACATGACAGTGCTCAACTACCTTCGTACCAAGATCAATAAGACGGGTACCAAAGAAGGTTGTGGGTCAGGCGACTGCGGCGCATGTACGGTAGTTCTAGGTGAAGTAGTGGATGGACAGCTGCAATACCGTTCGGTGAATTCTTGCCTAACTTTTGTGTCAGCGCTGCATGGTAAGCAACTGATCACGGTAGAAGATTTGCAAAACAAAGACCGCTCTCTGCATCCAGTGCAAAAAGCAGTGGTGGATTTTCACGGTTCACAGTGTGGTTACTGCACACCGGGCTTCATCATGTCGATGTTTGCGCTAGGTAAGAACAAACCCGATGCGAGCAAAGAAGACGTCATGGAATCACTGGCGGGTAACCTATGTCGCTGTACTGGCTACCGCCCAATTGTTGATGCTGCGATGTCACTTTCAACAGACCAACCTTTGATAGACCAATTTGCTGAACTTGAACGCAACACCATCAAGAAATTAGAAAGCATTCAAGACACTGAGGCTAACTTACGCCTTGGTCACCTCACGGCTTTTTCCCCGAAAAGCACCGATGAGTTGGCCAAGCTTTTTCAAGCACATCCGAACGCTAAGCTGGTTGCTGGCGGTACGGATTTAGCACTGGAAGTGACTCAATTCCATCGTGAGATTGAAACACTGATCAGCGTAAACCTTGTTGAAGACATGAAGGTATGTGAAGAGACAGACACCGACTTAATCATTGGTGCCAACCTTCCAATCAGTGACTCTTACTCACTACTGAAAAAACACTACCCAGATTTTGGTGAGCTACTGCACCGCTTTGCATCGCTGCAAGTGCGTAACCAAGGCACCATTGGCGGTAATGTTGCGAATGCTTCACCTATCGGTGATACCCCTCCTCTGCTGATTGCTCTCGATGCGAAAATCAAACTTCGCTGCGGCGACGAGTCACGCACGATGCCGATTGAAGATTACTTCATCAGCTACAAAGTGACGGCGCAGAAACAGAGTGAATTCATTGAACAGATCATCATTCCTAAGCCAACCAACGACAGTTTCCGAGCTTACAAACTGTCTAAACGTTTAGACGATGACATCTCCGCGGTGTGTGGTGCGTTTGATATTCAAATCGAAGATGGCAACGTTTCTTACGCTCGTATCGCTTTCGGCGGTATGGCAGCAACGCCTAAGCGCGCAACTCGTTGTGAAAATACGTTATTAGGCAAACCGTGGACAGACGCTAATATTAAGTTAGCGATGCAGGAACTGTATAACGACTTTGAGCCGCTCTCTGATTTCCGTGCAAGCCAAGAATACCGTTCATTGTCGGCGGCCAACATGCTGCGTCGCTACTTCATTGAACAACAGAACAAAAGCAACCAAATCGAAACAAGGGTAACGTCTTATGTCTAAATCAAACGAGCATGCGATGACCCACGAAGAAATGGTTACCATTGCAAAACAAGACCTAAAAACTGGCGTGGGTAAAAGCGTTAAACACGACAGTGCAGCCAAGCAAGTAACGGGCGAAGCGGTATACATTGATGACCGCCTAGAGTTCCCAAATCAGCTGCATGTATACGCACGCCTGAGCACACAAGCACACGCGAACATCACCAAGATAGATTTATCACCGTGTTACGAATTTGAAGGTGTGGCGATTGCTATTCAAGCCAAAGACGTACCGGGTGAACTGGATATCGGCGCAATCCTACCGGGTGACCCGCTACTTGCGGATGGCAAAGTAGAGTATTACGGCCAACCTGTGATTGCTGTGGCAGCTAACGACTTAGAAACCGCACGTAAAGCCGCACACGCCGCCATTATTGAATACGAAGAACTACCTGCCATTCTTGATGTGAAAGAAGCGCTAGCAAAAGAGCACTTCGTGACAGAAAGCCACACTCAACAGCGTGGTGATTCAAAAGCAGCACTGGCAAAAGCAAAACACGTGATCTCTGGCGACCTAGAGATCGGCGGCCAAGAGCACTTCTATCTAGAAACCCAAATCAGTAGCGTGATGCCAACCGAAGATGGCGGCATGATCGTCTACACCTCGACTCAAAACCCGACCGAAGTTCAAAAGCTGGTTGCGGAAGTGATTGGCGTGCCGATGCACAAAGTCGTGATTGATATGCGTCGTATGGGTGGTGGTTTCGGTGGTAAAGAGACTCAAGCGGCCTCTCCAGCTTGTATGGCAGCGGTTATCGCGAGCCTAACCGGTCGACCAACAAAAATGCGTTTGCTGCGTAGTGAAGACATGCAGCAAACCGGTAAACGCCACCCGTTCTACAACCAATATACCGTCGGTTTTGACGACAATGGTGTGATTCAAGGTGCCGATATTACCGTTGCAGGCAACTGTGGTTACTCGCCAGACTTATCAAGTTCTATCGTAGACCGTGCAATGTTCCACTCAGACAACGCCTATTATCTAGGTGATGCAACTGTGGTCGGTCACCGATGCAAAACCAACACAGCATCGAATACCGCATACCGTGGCTTTGGTGGTCCGCAAGGCATGATGACCATTGAACACATCATGGATGAGATTGCGCGTTACCTGAAAAAAGATCCTTTGGAAGTACGTAAGGCAAACTACTACGGCGAAGAAGGCCGTAACGTGACCCACTACTACCAAACCGTTGAAGACAACTTTTTACCTGAGATAACCGAACAGCTTGAGCGCAGCAGTGACTATCACGCACGTCGTAAAGAAATTGCCGAGTTCAACAAGCAAAGCCCTATATTGAAGAAAGGCTTAGCGATCACACCAGTGAAATTCGGTATCTCATTTACTGCGACTTTCTTGAACCAAGCAGGTGCGCTCATCCATATCTACACCGATGGCAGTATTCATTTGAATCACGGTGGTACGGAAATGGGGCAAGGCTTGAACATCAAAGTGGCACAAATCGTTGCACAGGAGTTCCAAGTCGATGTCGAACGTATCCAGATCACCGCTACAAACACAGACAAAGTTCCGAACACATCACCAACCGCAGCCTCATCGGGCGCCGACCTCAACGGTAAGGCCGCGCAAAACGCCGCAATAACCATTAAACAGCGCTTGATCGACTTTGCTTCTTCACACTTCAAAGTGTGGCCTGAAGAAGTCATCTTCAAGAACGGTATGGTGCAGATCCGCGATGAGATCATGACCTTCAACTCATTTGTTGAACTGGCTTGGTTTAATCAAATTTCGCTTTCGAGCACCGGCTTCTATCGCACGCCGAAGATCTTCTACGATCACGAGAAGGCACGCGGTCGCCCGTTCTACTACTACGCATACGGCGCATCTTGTTCAGAGGTTATCGTTGATACCCTAACGGGCGAAAACAAGATTCTACGTGTCGATATTCTGCATGATGTGGGCGCTTCGTTGAACCCAGCGATTGATATCGGCCAAGTCGAAGGCGGCTTTGTGCAAGGTGTTGGCTGGTTGACTACAGAAGAACTGGTATGGAACCAACAAGGTCGCTTAATGACCAACGGCCCTGCAAGTTACAAGATCCCAGCGATTGCTGATATGCCGATTGATTTCAGAACGCACCTTTTGGAAAACCGTAGCAACCCAGAAGACACAGTATTCAACTCGAAAGCCGTGGGTGAGCCACCTTTCATGTTGGGTATGTCGGTATGGAGTGCATTGAAAGATGCGATTAGCTACGTAGCCGTTGATGGCGCGATTCCTAAGCTGAACACACCAGCAACGCCAGAGCGCATTCTGATGGCGATTCAGGAAGTCTCTGAAACAGCCCCGACTTCGGTCGATGCTCAATCAGAAACGGCTTAATAAGGCTGATATAGCTTACCGTTTGCGCAAATAGACATCTAGGGAAGCATAAAAGGGATTTAGGAGGACATATGTTTAAGGATAATTGGATTCACGAACTGGCAAAACTGGAAGAGAACTACGAACCATGTGTCATGGTGACAGTGCTTGAAGACAGAGGCTCAGTGCCGCGAGATGCGGGAACCAAGATGCTTGTCACTCGTGACCGAATCATCGCCACGATTGGTGGTGGTCACCTTGAACATGTGGCCACCAAAATGGCGCGCGAAATGCTGATTGCCAGCGAAAAATCGCTCAAAGTGGAACGCTTCAACCTCGGTGCTCGTTTAGGCCAATGTTGTGGCGGAATGGCAACATTAAGCTTTGAACCGATTGGCACTCAGCAGAATCACCTTGTGCTATTCGGCGCCGGCCATGTGGCTAAGGCGCTGCTGCACATTGTCGCGACCCTACCCTTCCGTGTGACCTGGATTGATGAACGTGAAGAAGTGTTCCCTGACACACTTCCTCACGGTGTCAAAAAGTTAGTCACCGACGATCCGGTTGGCGAAGTTAAACACATGCCACCGAACAGCTACTACCTAGTAATGACCCACAACCACCAGCTTGATTTCGATTTGACTAAGGCCATCATCGACCGTGAAGACAGCCGTTACTTCGGCATGATCGGCTCGCTGACTAAGCGCAAGAAGTTCGATTTCCGCTTAGAACAGCGCGGCTACAGCCAAGAACAGATAGAAACTATGCTTTGCCCGATTGGTATTAGCGCGGTGAATGGCAAACATCCTGCCGAAATTGCGGTATCGGTTGCAGGTGAACTGATCGCACACTATCAAGGTCAAGCACTTGAACAAAAGCGCCCAACCAAACAATATCGAAATCAGGATTTGACCGATCAACACAGTCAACCAAGCGATGTAGGCGAACCACCATTGGAAGAGAAGATCGCCTAATAAAAGTCGCAAAGCTTCAGTGACCATCACGTCGCTGAAGTCATTAAAAGGAAGTAAACATGACAACGCAACGCAAAGCTTATCGCGCCAGTATTTTACACAGCGTAGCCGACCCAAAAGACGTCGGTATCGATGAGTCTTACGACTATTTTGAAGACGGTGTTTTAGTGGTTGAGAACGGCCACATCGTCGATTTAGGCCATGCCGATGACGTATTGGCGCGTCAGCCTAATACACTCGAAGTAAAAGAATACAAAGATAAGCTGATCACCTCTGGCTTTATTGATACGCACATCCACTACCCTCAAACGGGGATGATCGCATCTTACGGTGAGCAGCTACTCGATTGGTTAGAGAATTACACCTTCCCTGAAGAAAAACGCTTCAAAAACCCAGTCTATGCGCACAAAGTGGCGAAGCTATTCCTAGACGAACTAGCAAGCAACGGTACCACCACTGCACTCGTGTTCGGCACCGTGCACAAAGAGTCGGTCAATGTGTTCTTCGAAGAAGCTGAAAAACGTAACCTACGTATGATCGCGGGTAAGGTTTTGATGGATCGCAACGCGCCTGATTACCTCACCGACACGCCAGAATCTGGCTATGAAGATTCAAAAGAACTCATCGAAAAGTGGCACAACCGTGGCCGCTTGCACTACGCAGTAACACCACGTTTCGCGCCTACCAGTACCCCAGAACAATTGGCAACGGTTGGTAAGCTATTAGAAGAGTATCCAGACGTATACATGCACACCCACCTTTCTGAAAACAAGAAAGAGATCGACTGGGTTCTAGAATTGTTCCCCGAACGCGACAGCTATTTAGATGTGTATGACCACTATGGCTTGCTGCATAAGCGTTCGGTATTCGCACACGGTATTCACCTATCAGACTGCGAATGCAAACGCCTAGCGGATACCGATTCTGCAATCGCCTTCTGCCCTACTTCAAACCTGTTTTTAGGCTCTGGCTTATTCAAGCTGCCAAAAATGGAAGAGCACGGCATTCGTGTTGGGATGGGAACAGACGTTGGCGCCGGTACCAGCTTCTCTATTCTGCAAACCATGAGCGAAGCGTACAAAATCATGCAGCTTCAACAAGAGAAACTACACCCAGTTAAATCATTGTTCTTAGCAACTCTGGGTGGCGCACGCTCGCTGCATTTAGAAGACAAGATCGGTAACCTAGAAGTCGGTAAAGAAGCAGATTTCGTCGTGTTGGATCTGCACGCAACACAACTGATGCGCTTTAGAATGGAACAAGCGACCAAGCTCGAAGAGAAACTGTTCGTGCTAATGAGTTTAGGTGACGATAGAACCGTCAGCGAAACTTACATCTACGGTGAAAAAGCCTACGACGTGAACTTCAAAGATTACAAAAAACTCGTTAGCTAGCGCGCTAACAATGAACACATGCTAGGTAACCTTTGTTGTTAAAGAATCCGTCCAGATTCCCCTAGCTTTTAAAGACCAGTCGTTAACTCCGCTGGTCTTTTTTTGTCCTTAATTCAAAGAAATACAAATTATTACTCGTGGTGTGCTCAACACCCATGACGAAGACGCTTTATGTTGATAGGTTAAGTGTCAGTAGATTAAATGCTATTAGGTCGAAGTTTTCCGTTTAAAACAGAACCAACACTCCACTTAGAAAGGAATTCTATGTTCGAACAGGTCGTCAGCATTCTGTTTCCCGTTTTTGCACTCGCCAGTGCTGGCTTTGCTGTCGGTCGTTGGCTCAAGCCCGATTTCAAACCGATCAATCGCATTAATATGGATGTTTGTATTCCAGCTTTGGTGTTTGCATCACTGACCACCATGCCGCTCGACACCGAACAGTTGCCACTCATCTCCGCCTCTTTGGTCGCGGTATTAGTGCCAGCTTTGTTGATGATTCCGATCTGTAAACTGTTTAAGCTCAACTTCAAAGCTTGGGCTCCACCACACATGTTTCGCAACAGTGGCAACCTCGCGATTCCCCTGTTCACGTATACCTTTGGCGAAAGCGCATTAGCCCCAGCGGTACTGCTGTTTGTGGTGTCGGCGTGTGTTCATATCAGTGTGGGCTTGGCGTTACTAAGCGAAGGCAACCCAATCAAACAGATCCTCAAGATGCCGATATTTTTAGCGGCAGCATTGGCGATGACACTGAACTTGTCCGGCATTGCGGTGTGGAACCCAATCTACGAAGCAACGTCACTGCTTGGGCAAGCCGCTGTCCCTATCATGCTGTTGTCACTGGGTTCGCAAATGGTCAACTTGAGGCTAAGCGGGTTGAAAGTCGGCTTATTGTGTACCGCTCAATCGCTGTTTACTGGAGCCATCGCTTTTACCATCATCTACTTCTTTATTCCGCTGCCAACACTGCACCTGCAAATGATGGTGCTGTTCACCATGCTGCCACCCGCAGTAATGAACTACCTGTTCGCAGAACGCTTCAATGTCGAGCCACCCAAGGTCGCGTCTATGGTGCTATTTGGCAACTTCCTGAGTGTAGTCACCTTACCTATCTTGCTGTCGTTCGCGCTGTCTTTGTCGAGTTAGTTTTTTACGCATTTATCCAGTTTAAGCTCTGCCGTTACTTTAGTAAGGCGCAGAGCTATTGCAAAGCAGACTAAGTAAGGGCTCACATACCAGAAGATACTTTCTAACGGTTGCTTCACCTGCGCTTCTCTGGTTTTTATGTATTGGTTTTTCTGCTTCTCATACTGACTCAGCATACCATCCACCCACACCGCATCACTTTCAACCAGCGATACACTAGGCGCAGGAACCGTAAAATCCGATGCGTTGGGTAACAAGGTGAAATCAACATCTTTGAACGTCATTGCGGTGTTCAAATACCACAAACACGCTTCATGATGCTGAGCCTGGTTATCTAAAGATGGTTGACCTGTGCAGATATCACTTCTCAGCTTATCCAAAGAAAACTTCTGAACCGATTCTAGAATCACCACCGCTCTGGTTTGTTCTGTTTCAACCCAATCACCCGCCACTTTCGCACGAATCTCAGACACTGCACCGAGCATCCCGATCCCTGCCAATAATGGCCACAAATAGTCCATCAATTTCCATTTACGTCGGCTCAAGTTGAACCCACACCAAATGGGAAGGTGTAAAAGGAGCGTTAGCCCAAGCGATAGCAAAACGAAATTCAAGGAGCTAGAGAGCATGAGTTCGCTATCAAAGAAGTTCTTCATAATGAGAGACTTGCCTGTATAACAAAGAGAAATTTGATACTAAATTCGATATTTGAAAGGAGTGTGAGGGGAAAGTAAAAACAGCACCAAAAGTTAGAGTTTGGATGAATAATATCCGATTGAAACTTGTCGCTATTTCATAGCCAATACATGCTGGATAAAACTCGACTTATTTTCGTGGCACTCATCTGAGGATATAAGTTCCAACATACACAGTTCAAGTGTTCTCAACGCGTCGAGTTTCCTTTGAAAGCGAGTGTTGTGAGTGACTCTATAGCATCTTCAAGCTCACGTAACTCAACACCAACTAAGATATCTAAGTCACCCTTAGATACGGCAGCTGGACCGAAGACGCTAACATTGTGCGTTAGCGTTTTCATGTAGTTCAATTCCCAATGAATATTGCCATTCAATTAAAGGGAGGGGAGATGGCGATAGATATCCTGGAACGGCGCTGGTTTGCCCAAAAAGTACCCTTGAACAAACTTGCAACCTAGCCCCTTTAAAAGGGTTAATTGACTCTCAGTTTCAACCCCCTCAGCTATGACATCTAGATCTAATTTTTCTGCCAGACTGATCGCGGTTTGAGTGAGAATAGAACAACCTTTATCGTGCATAATATCTTTAATAAACGAGCGATCTATTTTCAGGTAATCTAGCTCTTGACTAAGTAAGTTTCCAAATGAAGCATAACCAGTACCAAAATCATCAATAGCCAACTTAATACCACTTTGTTTTAATTTATCAAGAACTTGCTTTGCGATTGGGTTATCGTCAAGAGATACCGACTCGGTAATCTCGACAACAATTGCACTCACTGGTAACTGGTAGTGATTCAATACTTCGATAATCGAATTATGCTGAAGCTCTACTGCATTGAGCTCTTTTATTGAGCGATTAATTGAAAATACAGTATCTGTATAACCTTGGTTGTGCAGTGTAACTAAATCGGCGCACGCTTGATCCAGAATACAGCGGCCAAGTGGAATAATCAGGTCGTATTCTTCGGCAATACCTATAAACTCAAAAGGGGAAATATATTCATTTCCATGCTTCCAACGAGCTAATGCCTCGAACTTTTTGACCACCTTACTCTCGGTATGATAAATCGGCTGATAGTAAACTTGAATATGCTTTTCTTTAATTGCGGCTTCCAGTGCCACTTTCAGCTTTAATCTACGAACAGATTGATCTTCCAATTCTGAAGTATAAACAACTGGCTGGCCATCTCGAATTTTTGATTTCTCTAGTGCTAGTTTCGCCTGCATCATCGGATTGGCTTCAGAGACATTATTTAAGGTGGTAGAAACACCTACATTCCAACCAATGGATATAGTCCTCCCTAAGATTGAGTAACTTACTAGAAGCTCACGACGGATGTCTTTGCATAAACTGAGTACATCTTCAATTGGCATTTCATCGATAACAATAGCAAACTCGTCGGAACCATAACGACATGCTGCTATACACTGTTCACCCATGACTTGACCTAACCGCTCTGCAACCGAAGAGAGCAATTGGTCGCCAATCTCATCACCATGTATTTGGTTAATCAATGAGAAACCTTTTATATCAAATAAAGCTACTGAAATTTTCTCGCCACTAAGTAGCCAGTCTTCAATGTCTTGAATAAAAATTTGTCTGTTCTTAAGTCCAGTAACAAACTCATACTTCTGATACTGTTCAATCTTTTTCTCATTATTCTTTCGTCGTGTGATATCCCTAAACACCGCAATATAATGCGATATAGCGCGATTCTCATCCTTCAATGTGGTAATGCTCAAACGCTCAGGGAAAATCGTTCCATGACAAGTTTTATTCCATAGTTCACCTTCCCAACGTCCATTACTCTCGAGGTCCGCCCACATTTTCTTGTAGAAATCAGGCTCCTGTAAACCAGAAGAAAACAAGGATGGGTTTTTGCCCATCAGCTCTTCTCTACAATAGCCTGTAAGTTCTTCAACACGATCATTTAGCTGAACAATTTTATTTTCTGCATCAGTAATTAGTATCGCATCATTGCTTTGATTCAATGCTTCACAAGCCATATTAAACTCATGCGTAAGCTCTTGATGCAAAGTAATATTCTGTATGACCCACTCGATACTGGTAAGTACACCTTGCTCATCAAAGTTATTGTGACAAATTAGCTTAAGGTGCTTATTCACTGGCGATTCATCTTTACTCACGATCGCTACTGATGGGTTATCTAGGTTAGATAGTACTGTTGCTATATATTCAGAGGCTCTTTCAGAATCCGTGAAAATATAGGTCGAAAACAGGAACTCGAGTGATGGTAATTGATATGGGTCTACAGCAAGAACTCTCCAAAAATTGGGGCTAAACTCAAAAGTTTGCCTTTGAATATCCCATTGGAAAAAACCCAAATCACTCAATGACTCAACGTGCTCAAACTGTCTTATAAGCCTTTGATTATTTTGGTTAAGTTTGTTTTGGTATAGCTCCTGTCCAAGGATGTATCCCAATTGTTCGATCAGCTGATTATCCAACTCTAGATTCGGCATAGCTCTATCATAAAGCATGACAACCAAACCCACTCTTTCGCCATTACGAGCAGTTAATGGTAAACCTATATATGCTTGAGCACACAACACTTCTAGTGCAATATCTTTAGGGAATTTCTTTTGGATATCAGAGGAGTAAAAGCAGTAATTACTTAAGCCTTTTAACGCAATGTCACAAGGTGTCTCTAGTAAAGGGTACGAAAAGTTTTCTACTAACCTCCCCTCTTGCAAGTAGCAATTAGTATAGGCAATGGAGTCGTCGCGATTAGTATCAGCAATAAAGCAATGATTAGGTTTGTATTTTTTATATATCAAGTTTAACGAACTATAGAATAATTCAGAGCTCGACTTGGCCTTAAGCAACCCTTGTAATAAGTGCTCCATTACGCATCCAGAAAAGTATTAGTTTAGCGAATGATAATATAATCATTGGTGCCTAGCTATTAGTCCTTAGTCAGGTTGATACATTTGTTGTTGTAGTTCTCACTTTTCGCTGGATTAATAGACATATTTAACAAGAAGCCTGTTCACATACAACATAGCCCCTTATGCAGCCAAAAACAAAAAGCCCCGGTTATAGGAACCGGGGAAACAGGGTGGGATGAGTTTGGCGCGTGCCCGAAACCAAACTCTCCCCAAGCCTCACCTAAGACTCATGCTCTTAGGTAAAGGATTCACATCATTATTGAAGCGTAGCGCCTTGCTCTACCCATGTGCCGATGAGTGCGCGTTCTTCGTCGGTCATTTGAGTCATGTTGCCGAGCGGCATCACCTTGGTTGTTACGGTTTGAGCAACAATCCTTGGTACGTTGGCTTTAATCTCTTCTGGGGTATCAAACATCACACCGGCTGGCGCCGCAGCAAAAGCGGCATGGCTTGGGGTTGATGAGTGACACACAGAACAGCGCTCTTGAATGACTTTGTTGATAGTTTCAAAGCTTACGCCTGCGCTATCAGTTTGCATTGCGTGGTCTGCTAGTACAGCTTGAGAACTAGCCGTAGTTGAAGCTGTGCCGTTCGAAACAACCTCTTCTGTCGCCGATTCAGTCGAGCTTACTTGCACTTCTTGAACCACTGGCGCTTGTACAACCGGAGTCATCTGTTTTTTCGCGTAAGGTGAGGTAACAAACGCGAGAGTAATCATACCCAATGCCGCTACAGGTACTGTCCATGCAAACTTTTGGCTACCATGACGCGTGTTGAAGTAGTGACGCACTAAGATACTGAAGATCGCTAGCCCAGCAAGAATCAGCCAGTTGTATTCCGAGCCATAAGTACTTGGGAAGTGGTTACTGATCATGATGAACAGCACTGGCAGTGTCATGTAGTTGTTGTGACGAGAACGCAGTAGACCTTTCGCTGGCAGTGCAGGATCCGGTTCGCGCTTCTCTTCAATCGCTTTCACCAAGTTACGCTGTGCAGGCATGATAACGCGGAATACGTTACCCACCATGATGGTACCAATAATTGCGCCAACGTGGATGTAAGCACCACGGCCACTGAACACTTGAGTTAGGCCATATGTCGCAGCGACGAGCAGCACAAACAGCACGACACCAAGCAGCACTGGAGTTTTACCTAATGGTGAGTCACACAGTAGGTCGTAGATAAACCAACCGGCAACGAATGAACCAATACCAATCGCGATTGCAGTGGTTGAATCAAGACCAGAGCCCGGTGCAATCAGGTAAATCTCAGCGTTAAGGTAGTAAACCACACCCAGTAGACACACACCGGTGATCCACGTGAAGTAAGCTTCCCATTTGAACCAGTGCAGGTGCTCTGGCATCTCTGGTGGTGCCAATTTGTATTTTTCTAGGTGATAAATACCACCACCGTGAATTGCCCATAAGTCGCCAGAAAGGCCCGTTTTTGGGTTTACTCGGTTAAGGTTGTTCTCTAACCAAACAAAGTAAAATGATGCGCCTATCCACGCAACACCAACAATCATGTGAGCCCAGCGTATTGCTAAGTTCAACCACTCTGTAATATGCGGATCCATAATAAACTCCTGTATCACAACGCTTTAGCTAAGCGTTGCTCTTCCTTATTGTCGTCCGTAGGCAGATCGTCCAAATGCAATGCCACTCGATCGTTGTCGAAATAAACTTCATCACAGTTGTGTCCTTCGCCGCCTCTATCGACGATCAAGAACTGGTCTTGATCGGTTAGGGCGAGAACTGGGTGGTGCCACACCCCTTTGTGATAGTTCACTCCTTGACGGCCGTTGCTCAAGAAAGCTCGGCTATTGGCTAATGTTGGATCATCGCCTTTTGGCGCAACAACAATTAAATAGGGTTGACCAAGTAATGGAATGAATGCCTGAGAGCCAAGTGGATGACGCTCTAACATTTTGATGGTCAGTGGGTAGCTCAACGGCGTGGCTTGGAAGATACTGATGATGGCTTCTCCGCCTTGGTCTTGCACATCCGTTGTCGCTAACTTGTGGTAGCGACGTGTTGATCCACTGTTGATCATGAAGAAATCACTATTATCGGACTCGATAACATCGCCGAACTCTGCAAAAGCCTGCTTGGTTAACGGTTCGATTGATAAACGACGTATTCCATTACTCATACTCATTTCCTTACCTATTTCGCTTTCGTACCAAATAGACGCAAACGGCTGATACCACCATCTGGGAATATGTTTGCACGTACGTGGGTAATCGCACCAACGTCGTTAACCTCAGAAATGAATTCATGAATCTCGTGTGCTTGCAGCTTTTGTGCAGGCAAGAGTTCACGCCAGAATAGGCTTTGTGTTTCTACTTGATCGTCTGTACCGCCTTTCACGTAAGCCGCTTGAATCGAACAGCTGTCTGGGTAGTTACCTTTAAAGTGGGCAGTATCCACAACGATACGTTCGATATTACCTGGATGGCCTAGTGCCACGATAACCCAGTCATTACCCGGTGTACGACGACGTGCTGTTTCCCAACCGTCACCCATGTTTTCGCCGCGGCCTGGGCCTAAGATATTGGCTTTGTTGCCATAGTGCTCGTCGCTACATGCGAGTGCTCGACCACCGTGTTCAACGGCTGCCAGGTCAACTTGTTGCTGAGAATCTATTGCGTCCCAATCCACGCTTGGTCGGCCGTAAACACGTAGGCGTGCGACACCGCCGTCTGGGTAGATGTTCAAACGTAGGTGCGTAAATACTTGGTCACTTTCGATGTCTTCAAGATGATGATGATCACCTTGTAGTGCCATTGAAGGCAGAATTTCTTGCCACTCTGTTGAGTCAGTTGGCTCACCTTGTGGTGAATAACACGCGTCAATTGATGCCGAAGGTGGGAAGTTACCTGTGAAGAATGAGGTATCAATATCAACGCCAGCAATGGTGCCAGCTAGGCCAAGGCGAACGACACAGTAGTCGTAACCTTCGCCGCGTTTACGTCTGCTTTCCCAGCCGTCCATCCACTTGCCGTTGTCGTCGTATAAGTCGTCTTTCCACTCGGGCGCTGCGTGGCTGAGTAGACGGCTTTTATCTGCGAAAAAATCGTCGGTTGCGAAGATAGCTTCTGCGCCGAGTTTTTCGTCTGCAAGGTTTATGTATTGTTCAAATGTTTGGGTCATGTCCGTGTAATCCTATCCAATTAATCAAGTAATAATAAAATGAGAACTTAGTAGCTTATTCGCTTATAAAGCGTGCTCTTAGCGCACTAAGACTGGGCTGAGATAGCTGTTAACTCCGTTAACTTACATATCCCAGAGACGAAACATCGCGATCTTGTTGATCTCTTGAATCGCCGTAGCAAACTCAGTTTCACTATCATTTCCTAATCGCATCTCGAACGACTCAAGAATTTGGTAACGATTGGCTCCCTTCACCGCCATGATAAAAGGGAAATTGAAGCGACTTTTGTAGCTGTTGTTGTAAGAAGTGAATTTTTCAAATTCTTCGGCGCTGCACTGGTCAATGCCCGCCCCCGCTTGTTCTTTGGTCGACGACTCTGTGAGTTCGCCGTTTACTGCTGCTCGGCCGGCTAAATCCGGGTGAGCGTTGATCAAAGCCAACTGTTTGCCTTGATCGGCATTTAACAAGGTCGATGCCATTTTTAGATGAAGATTCTCAATATGATCATCTTCGGCATTCAAACCTAGGTCATACACCGCTTCAGCAACCCATGGGCTGTGTTCGTAAACATCAGCAAAGTGCGCGATAAAGGTATCGCGGCTCATGGTTGTTGGTTGGCAAGATCGAAATTCAGTCACGTTAAGCCTCCTTGCTGTTCGTTCTAATTTTGTTGTCCGTTGTATGGGTGATGTTGGTGCCAGTGGTTCGCGATATCGATTCGACGACATAGCCACACGCTGTCGTGCTGTTTAACGTAATCTAGGAAACGTCTTAACGCAGCAATACGACCAGGGCGACCAATCAGCCGACAGTGCAACCCAACCGACATCATTTTCGGTGCGGTTTCGCCTTCCATATAAAGGGTGTCAAAAGTGTCTTTTAGATACTGGAAGAACTGTTCACCTGAGTTGAAACCTTGCGCGGTAGAAAAACGCATGTCGTTCACATCGAGTGTGTAAGGGATCACCAATTGAGGGTGACCCGTTTCGGTATGCCAATAAGGCAGGTCATCATCGTAGGCATCTGAGTCATAAAGAAAGCCGCCTTCTTCTGCAACCAAGCGACGAGTATTTGGGCCCGTTCGGCCTGTGTACCAGCCTTGTGGGCGTTGCCCAGTCACTTGCTGGATGATCTCAATCGCTTTGGTCATGTGATCACGCTCTTCAGACTCATCAATGTATTGATAGTCTATCCAGCGGTAGCCGTGGCTACAGATTTCGTGCCCCGCTTCGACCATGGCTTTGGCAACGTCCGGATGACGTTCAATGGCCATAGCGACGGCAAATACGGTCAGTGGGATTTCATATTCATCGAACAAGCGAAGAACACGCCATACACCCGCACGGCTGCCATATTCATAGATGGATTCCATGCTGATGTGACGTTCGCCTTTGATCGGTTGTGCTGACGGGATCTCTGAAAGAAAGGCTTCAGACTCGTCGTCTCCATGTAACAAACAACGCTCACCGCCCTCTTCATAGTTCAATACAAAAGAAACCGCGACGCGCGCATTACCTGGCCATTGAGGGTTTGGAGGGTTAGCTCCGTAACCGATCAAATTTCTTGAATAATCCTTATTCATCCAAGTACTCCTAACATAAGTGGTTGGCTTAGCCGCTCTTTAAGTGAGTCACCAAATGATTCAACCAAATGGATTCTCGATAAACAGAGCAACCTTACCCCTGTACATTTATTGTATACAATTATTTATCTCAATGTAAAGATTTTGTTATTCAAGTTAAATTAACGCACCATTACCAATTAAAAACAACAACTTAAGAAAAACAAAACTCACCAAAAAACGGTAATCAAGATCTATAAAGTCAGAAAAAACGACACAATGGTTAACATTTCCCCAACAATTCGCTTTACTAATTGTGTACAGTTCGTACATAGTTAGTGATAACAAAGTGACCAGTTGCATTCTTTGCAAGGTCGAAACAGACAGATAAACCACGGAACAGAGGAGCGCCAAAAGCGCTATTAAAGGACTATGGGAAGATTAACAACACACGTATTAGACACCACGCACGGCTTACCAGGTGCAGAGATCAAGGTAGAGCTTTATAAGGTCAATGAAGACTCAACAGAAAAGCTGGCGACGGTGATCACCAACTCCGATGGCCGAACCGATGCGCCGATTCTGGCAGGGAATGATTTCCGGCCGGGGAAATATCAATTGGTGTTCTACGTTGCGGATTATTACAAAAGCAAAGGTGTGGAATTGGATGGCGTACCTTTCCTAGACGATGTGGTCATTCGTTTTGGTCTAGATGATCCAGAAGCGCATTATCACGTTCCTCTTCTCGTCTCGCCTTACAGTTTCTCAACCTATCGGGGCAGTTAGTCCCGTGACCTAGCACTTCGAACTAGGCTCAACCGTCGAATAATAAACAGATTCACGTGCACATCCCAAAGGGTGTGCACTCACTAAACACGCTCATATAAAAATACTAACAACGTTATTAGTTAGAGAGTTGATGACTAAACAACAGATAACTAAAGAAATAACGGCTAGGAAAAAACCTTAAAACTTAATATTGAAATCTCGCTGTATTCAATAAATGGATCACAACATAAAAGGACTTGCTGACATGAGTGAGAGTAAAACAGAAATACTCAACCAAGACGCGAATAACGGAATTTTAGAGAAACTCTTTAAAATTAAGGCCCACGGAAGCAGCGTGAAAGATGAATTAATGGGGGGTGTGACTACCTTCGCCACTATGGCTTACATTATCTTCGTTAACCCACAAATAATGGCCGCATCGGGCATGGATGCAGGGGCGGTATTCGTCGCAACCTGTATTGGTGCCGCGATCGGTTGTTTGTTAATGGGACTATTTGCCAATTGGCCTGTTGGCCTTGCACCGGGCATGGGCTTAAACGCCTTCTTCTCGTTCACGGTAGTAAGCGAAATGGGTTACAGCTGGGAAGTCGCACTGGGTGCGGTGTTTATCTCCGGTATCTTGTTCGTCGGAATGAGCTTCTACAAGGTTCGCCAATGGATAATCGAAAGTATTCCGGTGAGTCTGCGCTATGCTATGACAGCGGGTGTTGGCCTATTCTTAGGTCTAATTGGCCTTAAAACAGCGGGCATCGTCGTCGAAAACCCAGCAACTTTGGTTTCTTTAGGGGATTTTACTAAACCTGAAGCTCTACTGGCCGCTATCGCCTTCTTGATCATCGCGGTACTCAGTGAGCGTAAAATATTTGGTGCCGTGTTAATCGGAATTTTGAGTGTGACTCTGGTCGGCATGATGCTTGGCTTAGTGCATTACAACGGCTTTTTCGCTGCTCCACCAAGTTTAGCGCCTACGTTCCTTAAAATGGACATTATGGGTGCGCTTGATGTTTCGATGATCAGCGTTATCTTGGCTTTCCTTTTTGTAAACATGTTCGATACCGCAGGTACTTTGATGGGCGTGGCTGAACGTGCAAACCTGACGAACCCTGAGACAGGCAAGATCGAAGGTCTGAGCAAAGCGCTGAAAGCCGACAGTATCTCAAGTGTGGCAGGTGCTTGTGTGGGTTGTCCGCCAGTAACCAGTTATGTAGAAAGTGCAGCGGGCGTTGCAGCGGGCGCACGAACTGGCCTATCGGCAATTGTGGTTGGCGTGTTGTTCTTAGCGGCGATTTTTCTATCGCCACTTGCAGGCATGATCCCCGCTTACGCAACCTCTGGCGCGCTGATTTACGTAGCGTTCGTAATGATGAGCAGCATGCAACACGTGGATTGGAAAGACTTCACCAACGGTGCTCCCGCAGCCATTACAGCGTTAATGATGCCTCTGACCTTCTCTATCGCGAATGGTATCGCACTGGGTTTCATTACCTACACAGTGCTGAAATTGGCGACAGGTAAAACAAAAGACGTCTCGATTTCGATGTACTTCTTAGCGGCTATCTTCGTTGCCAAGCTGGTGTTCATCGGATAATCAATACAGCAACATGATTTATTGCTTGGCTCATTCATGAGCCAAGTTACTAACACACAAGCTACCGACAAAATTGCTAAGAAAGCTAATTGTATTAATACGCGGAACGCAGATGCATTCCGTCCCTTTAATGCACTTTTTTATGACCCTACGCAGTTTGTAGAAGTCATTATTTGACCGCCAATCGCCTGTAAACGGAAACGCAGGCAGAGGAATATCAAATGAAACTTCTGTACACCCTAAATGAAAGACCGCCTCACGGCTTAACCTTCCTACTCGCATTGCAGCACATGCTCGCCTCGATTGGTGGCATTGTCGCTGTTCCCCTTATTGTCGGCGCTTCCATTGGCCTACCCAACACAGAGATCGTCTCACTGATCAATGCAGCGCTATTGGCATCCGGTATTGTGACCGTCGCTCAATGTCTTGGCTTTGGCCCTGTTGGCATTCGACTGCCCGTGGTTATGGGGTCGAGCTTTGCCTTTTTAGGTGTCGCTATCTCAATCGGTAACGAAGGTGGTGTCGCCGCGATCATGGGCTCGGCGCTTATCGGCTCGTTTGTCGTAATTGGTGCCAGCTTCTATATGGACAAAGTTCGAAAGCTGTTCCCAACCGTGGTAAGTGGTGTGGTGGTTACCCTAATCGGCTTAACCATTTTACCGGTTGCCATGAACTGGGTCGGAGACTCTCCTGCCAATACAGAACAATTCGCCACGCTACCTAAACTGTTTCTAGCTCTGGTCTCTTTGGGGATTGTGGTTGGTGTATCGGTTTACTGTAAAGGCGCGGTTGCCGCTTCAGCTATCGTGATTGGTTTAGCGGGAGGTTACATCGTTGCGCTATCGCTCGGCATGGTCGACCTTGAGCAAATCAGCTCTGCAGCTTGGGTTGGCGGACCTGAACCCTTCAAGTATGGCTTTACCTTTTCTGCTAGCGCCATCATCAGTATGAGCTTGGTGTACATCGTGGTTATCGCGGAAGCAACGGGTGACTTCATGGCATTGGGCAACAACTGTCAAACCCAAGTCAGCGGTAAAGATCTAAAACGTGGGCTGCTAGGCGATGGCCTTGGTAGTACCTTATCTTCAATTTTAACAGCGATGCCATTGGCGTCATTCAGTCAAAACGTCGGTATTGTTGGTATCACAGGTGTCGCAAGTCGCTATGTCGTAGCAGCAACCGGTGGTTTACTGATTTTAGGCGGTTTATTCCCGAAATTAGCCGCTATTGCCGTCACCATTCCTAAACCTGTTTTGGGTGGTGTGGGTTTCGTGATGTTCGGAATGATTGCCTACGCGGGTATCCGCATGTTGATCAAAGCCGCAGACACCAAACGTAACGCTTTGGTAATCTGTGTTGGTTTGGCGTCTGGTTTAGCTGTTACCTTCGAACCGAGATTACTTCAACATTTACCTCATGACCTAGCGAACTTTCTTCACTCTGGCATCACGACCGGTACTATCATGACCGTGCTGCTAAACCTTGTGTTACCGAAATCTTCACGAGCAGAAGAGCAAGAAGCGTTGGCCGAGAGCCAAGCGCAAGTTGAGCTAGAAATGAAAGAACAGGCTGAAGAAGAACTACACTCAAACGAGCAATTAGAAATTCAACAAGCAACAACAGAAACTGACGTTCAAACGGCATCAGATAACCCTGAGCCAAAAACGAACTAGATGAACCGCTAACGAGCGTAAAACCAATTTCCGTAGAATCACGGGCGTAACTAGAAAACTAATTGTTTCATCGCCCTTGATTCGAATTTATCTTTCACTACAAATACCAATAAAGACCCTCTTCCCTGAAAAGGCTGAGATGGCTAAGGACTACTATGAATGGAAACCATCTGGATTAAGAATCCTCTCGCAATCTACACTGGCTCAAATGCCGATGCAGAAGGTGGTATTGTCATAAAAGGTAATAAAGTCATTGAACTGGTTGGTAAACACAAAGAACCAACCTTACCGGTAGATTACAGCGTCGATGCCTCTCGTCATGTTGTGACTCCTGGGCTTATCAATGCGCACCACCACTTCTACCAAACCCTAACGCGTGCCTACCCCGGCGCACTCAATAAAGAACTCTTCCATTGGCTACAAAGCCTCTACCCGGTTTGGGCCAACCTCGATTCGGAGATGATGAGCCTTGCTACAGAGCTTGCTCTGGTTGAGCTTATGATGTCGGGTTGTACTACAGCTTCCGATCACCATTACTTATTACCAAGCGGGCTTGAGCACGCTATTGATTTACAAGTCGAGGCGGCCGAGAAGCTGGGTGTAAGAGCAATTTTCACTCGCGGTTCTATGAGCCTAGGGGAAGATGAAGGTGGGCTACCTCCAAGACACACCATTCAAACCGAGCAGACCATCATTGATGACAGCCAACGCTTGATTCGCGATTACCACCAGCGTGATGAAGGGGCGATGATTCAAATCGCACTCGCGCCTTGTTCGCCGTTCTCTGTCACCACCGATCTAATGAAAGAAACCGCTAAGATAAGTGAGCGTGAGAACGTAATGATGCACACGCACTTATGTGAAACACTGGATGAAGAAGACTTCTGTATTGAGAAGTTTGGCCTGCGCCCTGTGGATTACCTAGAAGATGTCGGCTGGCTCAACGACCGTACTTGGCTTGCTCATGGTATTCACTTCAACCCAGAAGAGATCAAGCGCTTGGGTAAAGCAGGAATTGGTATCAGCCACTGCCCGACGTCCAACATGATGTTGGCTTCTGGTATTTGTAAGAACAACGACCTCGAAGCCGCTGGCGTGAAAGTGGGGCTTGGTGTGGATGGATCGGCTTCGAATGACGGCTCCAATATGATTGCCGAAGTTCGCATGGCGATGTATCTACAACGCCTGCAATATGGTTCGGCTAATGTTTCACACTTCGACGCACTGCGCTGGGCAACGTCAGGCTCTGCACGAGCGATGGGCAGAACCGACATTGGCACGCTAGAGGTCGGCAAACAAGCCGACATCGCGATGTTCAAGCTTGATGACATTCGCTTCTCTGGCAGCCACGACCCACTCGCTGCACTATTGCTTTGTGGTGCTCAACAAGCAGATAAAGTGATGGTTGCCGGCAAGTGGCGAGTTAACGATGGCGCTGTGATTGGCGTAGACATGGAGCAACTGATGCACCGCCACCATGCGGCAGCCATGAAGTTAGGTAAGCTGGCGATGAATAACTAGGTATGTGTTATCTAAGTAACACGAAAATAACAAGGCCGACGTAATGTCGGCCTTGTTATTTTTATTCGATTTTTAGAATCAGGTTTGCGTCCGAATCCATCAAACTTTTAGACTTAATTGTATGCTCGAGCAAGTATTCCCTGCCCTTGATATTCATACATTCCAGCATCGTTACTGATGAACACCGACTCGCCTGAACTCAGCGTTAACTTGTGGTCTTTGGTCTCAACCGTCACCTTTCCATCAACACAAAACAATATCTCTGCGCTCCGGAGGTATTGTTGGTTCCCAGTCTCGTTCACAGATAAAATATCGAACCCAAAATCATCCACTGGAATTGGAAAGCTTAACTTACTTTCTTTCACGATCGGCTGTAGCTTAATAGTTTCAATTTCTGTCGTTTCAAAACGAGTATTATCAATCAACTCAGAGACATCGATAAACTTGGGAGTCAGGCCAGCGCGTAATACGTTGTCCGAATTCGCCATGATTTCCAACCCAGTCCCCTCGATATAAGCATGTGGTGTTTCAGCGTGTAAAAACATCGCTTCTCCCGGTGCAAGCTCTACCGTATTAAGCATCAGAGGCGAAAACAAACCGATATCATCCGCGTAGTGCTGTTTAAAGCCTTTGCTGTACTGCAATGCTTCTCGTCCCATCGCGGTTTTCGGCCTACGTTCATGAGCACAATACAACTGCTCAAGGGCCAACTGCTTACGTTCATCTTCAAGAGTCATCACTGCGGTAAAAAACGTTTTCAAGCCTTCGTGGTTTAGGTTGTTTGATAAAGCCGTAATTTCGGTATCTAAAGCCGTAATTCCAGCTTCTTCAAACAGCTCAACAATTTGCGATACCGGACGAAAGCCATTCATCGCTTTGTAAAAAGTGAGCGCGTAAACAAGCTCAGGCTTATGGTTTGGATCTTTATAGTTACGATTAGACGCATCTAGGCTAATGCCTAATTGGTTTTCTCGCTCGAAGCCAAGTTGAGCTTTCTTCTTACTCGGATGTACCTGTATCGATAACGGAGTTTCTGCGGCCAGCACTTTAAACAGATATGGCAATTCTCCAAACCTTGCTTGTGTGTACTCTCCAAACATTCCTTTGCTATTTTTACTCAATACGTCCGAAAGCAGCTGCCCGGTTTCCGCCACTCTTGAGCAGCCTCTCGGATGTGCACCCATCCAAATTTCAGCTTGAGGTTGAGCATCAGGGTTTTGAATACCAAACAGTTCCGAAATAGACTGCTTGCTACCCCATGGGTAATGTTGAATAACATTATCTAATTTAAATAACGACATAATATTTCTTTGCATTACTGACAAGTAACCAAACGCTGTAATCACCAGACACGGTAATCACCAGATGCGGTCAGCTACTTGGTATTAATGGTGGTACCCAACTTAAGGGTCGCGGCGATATTTCTAGCGGTGCGAATCACGTTGCTATTGGCTTCGACCAGCACTTGTTCAAGGCTTTGAGGAGAGCGAACAGTGGCAAAAGTGCTATCAATCGTGTTGTACAACTCTTCAACTTCTGCCCCTAACGAGCCCGCAATTCCAATGACTGGAATCAACTTAGCCTTGGCACGTTTTGCGATACCAAATGGGGTTTTACCTTGCAAGGTTTGATTGTCCATTTGACCTTCACCTGTGATCACCAAATCCGCTTGTTCAATGACTTTATCGGCATCTAGCGCATCTAAAATCATCTCGATACCCGGCTTGATTTGAACATCAAATAACAGCGACAGCCCCAGCGGAGTCCCGCCAGCTGCGCCAAAGCCAATGCTCTCGCTGCGGTCGATACCAGTGGTTAAGCAAGCAACCTTGCCAAAGTGAGATAAACAGCGATCCAGCTCTGCAACCAAGCTTGGAGATGCGCCTTTCTGAGGTCCAAAAATCGCGCTTGCTCCATTTTCACCAATCAAAGGATTCGCAACATCGCACGCCACTATGAACTCCACTTGCGTACAACGCGGGTGGATATGTGATAAGTCGATACGATCCAGCTCAGAAAGTGCAGCTCCACCTTTTGGTAACTCATTACCATCTCGATCCAGCAACAGTCCTCCTAAAGCTTGGACAATACCAGCCCCGCCATCGTTGGTTGCACTGCCACCTAAACCCAGAAGAATCTTACTTACGCCCAGGTCTAACGCTTCTCGGATCTGCTCACCAGTGCCGTAAGTGGTCGTCACCGCTGGATCGCGCTCACCTGAATCAAGCAAATCTAGGCCCGATGCTGCCGCCACTTCAATCAGAGCGGTATTCCCGTTGTCTAGCAGCGCCCACTGTGCACTAGCCTTAGAATCGACATCGGTTCGCTCTAAAGGGCCAGTGACAGGCGAAATTCGTATCTCACCATCTAACCCTTGCATCAGCACCTCAACGGTTCCCTCACCACCATCGGCGAGAGGAAGATGCATATATTCGGCGTTTGGGAAAACTTGAGAGAAGCCTTGCTCAACGCACTCGCAAACCTGTTTGGCTGTCAGGGACTCTTTAAATGAGTCGGGAGCAATCACTATTTTCATCGACGATATTCACTCTAAAGCAGTAAGAACAAAAACGCTGAAATAAGTAAGCCGACTCCAAGTACCACTGGATAAGCTATTTGGCTGATGTCTTTCGCCATTTCCGGTTCTTCTTGCTGCTGTTTCGCATCTGAAATCGCTTCGCTTTTCGTATTGCTACCTTCATTGGTCTCGGCTTGCTGAGCATTCACATCTTGAGAAATGTCGTCCTCCGCACCAAACAATTTCATGATTTGTTGAGTCGAATTCGCCGCTAATAGTTCATCACGGAAATCATCGTCAACAAGTGATGACGTTAGCGTCGTCAATACTTCCATATGCGTGGACCCGGCTTCAGCTGGCGGGATCGCTATCAAGAAGATCATATTAACGGGCTCATCACCGTCAATGCCTTGCCACATCAGTTCGTCTTTTACAAAAGCGCAAGCAAACACAGGCTCAATTACCGCTGGTGATTTGCCATGAGGCACCGCCAAGTATTCACCTAGAGCCGTCGGGCCTTCTTCCTCACGCAGTAATACGGCATCTAAGAACTGCTGCTTATTGGTTAATTTTCCTGCTTGATCGATCTTGTCTGTCAGAGCATTAATTGCTGCAAATCGGTCGTCGAACACTGCATCTAACAGGATTAAGTTTTCAGACGTTAAGTTAGATAATTTCATGTGTGATTCCTTATTGCGCTTTAGCGATCTGACTTTGCTCTTGAGCAGAACAAGCTTGCTGCTTCAGCCAAACAAATTGATACGGTTTTAATTTAAAGGCGTTCTCTAGTGGCTCATTACTGATCAGATCATGTCCGCTTTCTTCTAGACGCACGGTTTGCGAAGATTCACTTAAGTTCACGGCAAATCGAATCGTCTCTGCGCCTTCACCGCGCTGTAGTGCAAATACCTTATCGCCAAGATCTAAGATCGCTTGGCTAGAAAGCGGCGAAAACGCTGACTGAGTCTTACGCAATTTCACCAATTCATTCATCTGGCTATACACTTGCTGACGTAACGAACCTGCCTCAGCCAGCTCAGCTTCCAACTCATCTAGGTCGAACTTCTCGCGGTTGATTCGACGGTTGATACCTGACTCCAACATGCCTTGAATGTCGTTTCCGCTACCCAATAGGCTGTGATAATAAATCGCTGGTACACCAATAAACGAAAGCAAAATAGATTGCGCTGCTAAGAACTTCTTCGCTTTAAACTCATCGCTGTCTGCTGCATCAGTTAAAGCACTTAAGTAATTGATGTTCAATTCATAAGGCGATTGCGTACCGTCACCATTATTCTTGTAATTTACACGTCCGCCTTTTCGCTCAACTTGCTCACACATCAATCGGCGATCTTCGTTGCTAAGAATGCCTTCTGTTGGGCGAACCCCCACGCCATCGTGGCTGGCAAGGAAGTTAAAGTAGGTCGTCTTGCTTCCTTGCTTTAACGACGTCATGGCTTCTTCAGTTAAACCTTTCGCCCATTTGGTTAGTACAGAACTGTTCTGGCTCATGAAAGCGTGCAGAGTTAAAGGTGGCAGCGGGAACTGATACACCATGTGCGCTTCATTTCCCTGACCAAAGTACGAAATATTTTCTTTGTGTGGCACGTTCGTTTCAGTGATCAGCAGCGCCCCTGGGATCGTTTCATCAAAGATGATTCTCCACAGTTGAATAATTTGGTGCGCTTCAGGAAGGTGGATACAAGTGCTATTAAGCCCTTTCCAAATAAACCCAATCGCATCCAAGCGAATTGAACGACCACCATTTGCGGCGTACATCAACAAGATATCAATACTTTCCAACAGCACTTTAGGGCTGCGGAAATTGATATCAATTTGATCATCCGAGAAAGTTGTCCATACATGGGTGGTCTCACCCGAAGCCTTACTAAACGGTGTCAGGAGCGGTAATGCGCGGGGGCGTGTAACACTCGAATAGTCTAGGCTTGGGTCAGACTCAACAAAGTAATCTTGGTATTGCTCATCACCAGCTAAGTACGCTTGAAACCAATCACTGCTTTTAGAGATATGATTGATAACGCAGTCGTACATCAAATCGAAGTTTTCAGACAAGGCGTTGAGATGCTCCCAATCACCGAGCTTTTCGTCGACTTTACGGTAATCCACCACGCTGAATCCATCATCAGAGGTATAGGGAAACATTGGCAGAATATGAATATTGCTGATTGAGTCTTTCAGGTACTTATCCGCGAACGACTTCATGCTACTTAAGGTTTTTTCACCACTACGAGAAAAGCTGTCACCGTAAGTAATCAAGTATGACGTCGTCTCATCGACCCACTGCGAATACAGTGGTGCACTTGGCTTCCATTTCTCAATCAAGACTAAGATTTCTTGAGTAATCGAATGCGCATCCTCTTCGCCATAAATATCGGCAACTTTATTGAAGATTGTTTTTTCAATCATGTCTCTGTCCTTATTGAGCAACGGAAAACGTTACACGTAAATCGATGCTGTTGTTTGGCTTAACCACAGCGTTAGCGGTGCTCTTATCATTTGTTGACTCGGCGTACAATTTCGGTTGTTCTCTGTAATCCACCAACTCGACTTGAGCAAATTGTTTGAACGCAGTCAGATCGAGTTCGATAGCTGAAGGCGTTGGGTTGAACAATCGAACGACCACAGCGTCTTTGTTGTAGAAAGAGTGCCCGATACTTGATAGCTCAAGGGGCTGCTCTAGCGAAAGTAGGCTGAATGACGCCAAACGCTCGCGTGAATCAAATCGAACTTGGAAGCGCTCTAATCGGTTTTCAAAACTATTTAGCGTTTGCTTTTGGTAACTGAACGGTGCATCGAGGTACTCTCGCTCTAGCTGACGAACTGTGTCGTGCTTAGCATCTTCTGTTAACGCTAAAGCAAAGCTAAATTGCATAGACTTTTGCAGCTGCGCATCTGGAGTGTGTACCACGGTATTGTTAATGCCAGAAGCTCGGCCCGGTCGCCACTCTAAGTCATCTTTACCCAGCACTCCGGTTGACTTGAATAGAGTTAATGCCACCTTATCTGAGTGCTCACCTTTGATGATTTGGAATTCTTTAAGGCCACTCCCGTTAATCACTAGTGCTTTATCTTGTTCTGCTAACGCTACAGCCCCTTCTGTAGTTTCGATATCGATTGGACATTCACGGAACTTCTGCTGCCAACCTTCAATTGACGGTTCAATTGGACGTTCCATCAATGCGAATGGCTGAGTACTGATAGAGGTATTGGACTGCACGTCAGAGTTAACCAACACACGAACTCGGTGATCTTTCGCTTGGTTGAGTGTTGTGATGTCCACTACTAGCTGCTCACGACCTTGGCTAAGCGTTAGGCTTACCTCAAATACCGCTTGATGATCGTTCTGGTTTGCAGTACGTGCGTTGAGATCGACAGGAATGTCGAGCGTCGCGCGTACCGTCATCACTTGCTCTGTTTCACCAACCTGAGTTTCGATAAGCTCGATGGATTGGTTATATACTGGAATGTCACCTTGTAACGGTGAGAAGTCATACGAGTCGCCATCATCCGCTTGTTCTTCAAACGTAAGAAGTTGAGGAATAATACGGCTAGCCTTTTTATCGACTAACTGAAGCTGGCCGCCTTCGCACGTCAACATAAGTGATTCGTTTTCAATCGCGGTTTGCTGACGCACTTCCATTTGACGGTTGCTCACATCGCTTAGCTGCACTTCAAATACCTGATAGCCCATTGCAGGTAAGTCGTTCACTGAAATGTTCAGTTCAAAACGGTAGTACGGCGGAACCGCAACCTCTTTCTCACCATCTTTCGTGACTTCAATGACTTTACCGCCATCTAACGTCTCACACGTAATCACTTCGATAGCGCAGTGTTCATTACCATCTGAGATTGCAATGTTTTCATGTGAACTGAATACCACAGCCTTCACTAGGCCAGTGTAAGGTTGAAGTTGACCATTGAATAACATTAGCTCGTCGTCATGACAGCTACTCGCGATTTCTTTGATCACTAGGTTATACAAACCATGACAGATTTCTTGAGCTTGCTTTAGGCGGTGCATAATATCAGCGTTAGTGGCATCGCTATTACAACCACCAATGCTATCGTGAGCATGACATTCAAGGATCTTCTTCCAAGCGATATCAATAAGTTCGGTGTGCACGGTAATGCCTTGCGCTTTAGCAATTGCAATAACCACTTCAAGCTTCTTAATCAAGAACTGTTCTATATCGAAGTTGAGCTTTTTGATGTCGTATCGGACTGAGCCAATCGTCTTATGAATTCGTGCGTAACGCGGCGCTTTAAATTCACCGTGATAAGTTTCAAAGCTATCGCTGTTGTCGCGCAATACATCCACAAACGCTTCCATCGATGAAATGGCGTACACGTCTTGTTCTGGTGAACGCTGGGTTGCGGTTTGGAGTGTTTTTGGAAGCTCGGGATCAATATTCACTTGATCGCCACCCGATGGAATAAGCACCTCATCTAAGCCAGAAAGCGCTTTGATCTTCTCGACCATAGGGAAGATTTTCTTATCCAAATGGTCCGCTGTCGCCACCATGTTTTTAGCAGCGCCATAACCGTGAACAAGGTTATATGCGTAAATCTCGTCTCCGCCTGCCGAGCACCAATTAAAGTTAGATCGCTCTACCTGTTGGTCGTAATCAATCCCGCGCCAGAAGATGATGTTGTCGATCCCCATGCCTTTAAATAAAGTTGGCATTTGTGCGTTATGACCGAATGTATCGGGTAAGTAACCCACTTTCATGCTGTGACCTAAACCTTCAGCAATGTGCATACCGTACTTAAGGTTACGGATGATCGATTCGCCCGCCACATTGTAAGTATCGGTTTGAGTGTACCAAGGGCCAATAAACAACTTCTTATCAGAAACCAGCGCTGCTAGACGTTCACGCATATGTGGTAGGACTTTGAGATAATCCTCTACGATGGATGATTGTCCATCTAGGTGATAGCAGCTGTACTCTGGTTGAGTTTCCAACGTTTCGATAACTTTGGTGAAGTTATACGTCGCTAAGACGTCACTGTCTTGTTGGGTAAAATACCACTCACGATCCCAGTGTGTATGTGGAATAACATGAACTTTAGCCATTGATTTATCTCGACTTGTCTTAATTTTTGATCAAGGGGAAGTAATCACTCCCCCCTATAATTTTCGAATAAAGCGGTAACCTAATTAGGCATTGCTCGGTTGAGGTTTAGTGCATAGCAGTAGTGCGACTGCGATAAAGCCTGAGCCAACGAACACAGATAAGGTGTAGCTAATTGGGTCTGATGATAGGAACCAACCCCAAACGGCTGGGAGCGGTAGACTTTGGAAAACGTTCAGGACAACCGCAAGTTGAGTACCAATGATTGAACCAAGGATCATAATTGGGATCATCTTAGGGTTCTTTAGAATGAACGGGATTGCACCTTCTGAAATACCAATCATGCCAAGCATCAAAGAAGTTTTACCTACGGTTTGCTCTTCTGGTGTAAATACGCGCTTGCGGAATTTGCCGTCTAACATTGCCGCCAAACCAACCCCAATTGGTGGAATAACAATACCCAGTTCACGTGCAATAAGATCGAAGCCTTCGCTCATGCCGTTAAGACCCAACGCTACCGAGCCGGCTGCTTTGTTAATTGGGCCACCCAAGTCAAAAGCGGTACCCGCAGCAATCACCATCGAATAAATGCCTCGGCCTGCGTCGCCTGCTTCAGTGAACAAGTTGATCATCGCAAGGTTCAAAGCGCCAAAGAACGGGTTAATCACGTACTCCATGGTCAGTACCATCACCACACCGGTTACGGCTGGCACTAGCAACATGGTTTTTAGAGTCGTCAGATCGGTTCTTACACGAATCACATCGTTGAGATAGCGAACCAAGTAACCTACGAGGAAACCAATCGCGATAGCGCCGAAGAATCCAGATGGTGCCCACCCTTCTAAATCGAAAAACCTCTTGTACGGTTCGTCTGTCATCAAACCGCCGATAAAGGCTGGAATAAGAGCTGGTTTACCCGCAATAGAATAAGCTAGGTATCCGGCGAAGATTGGATACATAAACTTGATTGTCATGAAACCAAGCTTATCGAGGGTTTCAATTGGCGAGCCCGAAATATCAATAAACTCGCCAGTAATTTTTGCCACCGCCATTAGCAAGCCACCAAGAACAACCACAGGCAGCATATAGCTGATACCTGTCATGATGTGGCCTATCGCGACTTGGTAGGCGGAGCGCTTTTCGTCCTGAACTTCAACATCAGAGTCAGACTTTTCTTTACCGCGCAGAAAAACCGTCGGAAGCAAATCGTCGACTCGTTTAATCAATTCTTGGGTACGAATTTGTAGGGGATTCGCGTTATCAAAACGTTCCATATCCATAATTGGCACATCTACGGCTAATACGACACCGTCTGCTGTTGCGATATCGTGCGCCGTTAGTTTATTTTTGACACCATCACTACCTTGTGTTTCAACTTTAACTTCATAGCCTTGCTTTTCAGCCCAGCTCTGAATTTTTTTAGCTGCCATGAAGGTGTGCGCAATCCCTGTAGGGCAGGCAGTCACTGCAACCAGTTTTTTCTTAGCCATGGTTTAATACCTTGTTCTTATCAACTGCAGCCAGTATATGAAGCGTGAATGTATGCCGACACTGTTTCATCGTACAACCGTAGTATCACGATACATCTGTGACTGAGGTCATGGTAATTCGCCTCATTTTCGCGCGTAATATTGATAGTTTCTTCAATAATAGCTGAGAGCAATGAACACATTTCAAGGTATAGAACGCGCGATTTACGAATATTTGATAGGCCATGCCAGTGAACTACATGATATTTCCGCTAAGACCATTGCAAATAAGGCTTTAACAACAACGACATCGGTAAACCGAGTCTGTAAAAAAATGGGCTACGCAAGTTATACTGAATTGCGATACAAACTCGCGAATGAGCTCAAAAAAACTGAGCCAATCCCTGAAAATGACATGAGCCAACAACAAATTGCCATTGTTGCCAATACGTTAAAGTTGTCCCCTGTGGTGTATATGTATTCTCGCGGTGCATCCATTGTTAGCGTAAATTACCTATCTCGCTTTTTGTCACTAGCCAACGTACCCCATTTGGTAATCACAGACATTCATCAGCTCACTCGTGCCGAACTAGGTACTCTGCTACTGATCAGTAAATCTGGTGAAACCAACGCTGTAATTGAAATGGCACAAAATGCGAAGCGTAAAGGGCTCAAAGTAGTAGGAATAAGCCACCAAGGCTCAACACTTGACCAGATTTGTCACCTAAACGTAGCGCTAGAAGAGCAAGTGGACGGGATTTCTTTGTATGGAAGGGAGTCTCAAATTCACTCACTGCAAATCGTTGACCAAATTGGTAAAGAACTGCTCACTTTTTAACTCCTCCCTCTTGTACAGTTCTCCAGATGCAAAAAGAGCAGCGATTCCGGCTGCTCTTTTATTTTGACTCAATATTACGGACAATAAATATACATCAAGCTCAGTAGCTTATAAGTTCATAACAAACCCTAAACGTACCGCATAGTCATTTTCTCTATTACTATTAGAATCCACGTAAGTTTCATCGACAGACACGAGCTCCATGTAAGGCGTCCAAGTTTCGTTAACCTTGTAGTTAACCATAACTGTGTGTTCCCAGTAATCGTCACGACCTGTACCTTGATCGACACCGTCTTGATAGCGGTAACGAGGGTTATACATTAAGCCTATATCACCAAAACTTTTCGATAGCCAAATATCAAACTGATTAGAAGCACCACGAGTCGTACCGCTACCATCTAGGTAGTCTTTGCCATTTGCATCGTTCGACCAGTTGTAACGATAGCGGCCGGTTAAAGACACTCCGTTTTCGAAACTTGTCCCTAGCTTTAAATAAGGACGATATTCGGTCCAGTTTGGAGCAGTGACCGTCACCAGACCTGGAGCCCAATACCACTGATCATTTATTTGGAATTTGTAAGTAGCCTCAAATTCTTGAGCCGCTGCTTTTAGACCATTTTTGTCTTCATCATTTGAATCATTACCTGCAAAGTAACCATCATTATGTATCTGGGCTGCCTCAGCGCTAAAGTAGAAACCAGTATCAAAAGTGTGCATAAATTTGACACGGCTATCACGGATATCAGATGCAGTGTTGTGACCAAAACGCACATCTAACTTGGTTTCTCCAGCAAAAGTGGGCATTGAAGAAAGGGCAATAAGAGTAGAACAAAGTAGGACTTGGGTTTTCATTTTCAACCTTTATATTTTATTAGAGGGACGAGTTTTTACGTCGTCGCCACTATAAAACTCAGGGATTCAATGAGTAAAAAGTATTGTGATACATTCGATGTATCACGGTTCAACTTGAAGGTTGGTCACATTCAAAAACGGTATCAAAACTAATTTTTACAGTAGCCAATGAGTAATTGTTCCAAAACAGAAATGATAAGAACAATCCATAACTTAACTACCGCTCAGATCAGAGCATACAAGCTGACAGGTACCATTACCCCTAAATTAACCTAATTCATCAAACTTTTAGACTTAATCGCCTTCTTAGAAAGCTCTTTCGCAAAGGCTTTGATATCCGTTTCAAACTGATCAACGCTTTGGCGGATGTCATCCAGCTGAACCGTCTGCATCACGCGGTTTTCCATTACGATTTGGCCGTTAACAATGGTCGTGTCGATGTTGCTTGGGTTCGCTTGATAAACCAAGGTCGCGTATGGGTCGTAGCTTGGCATCATGTTCGCTGATTGTGTCTCGACAATCACTATGTCTGCTTTTTTACCGACTTCCAAAGAACCAATTTGGTCTTCCATGTGTAAGGCTTTAGCGCCACCTAAGGTCGCCATTTCAATCACTTGCTCAGGAATCATGATAGTGCGGTCAGAATGCTTTAAACGTTGCATATTTGCAGCGTAGCTTAGGGTACGCATGATATCGACTTGATTTGAGCTCATTGGGCCATCGGTTCCCAAGCCTACTCGCATGTCAGCACGGTACATATCCCATGCTGGTGCGATGCCGGTTGCGCCTTTAGCGTTCGCCATTGGATTGTATGAGATCCCTGCGTCAGCTTGCTTTAGAAGCTTTTGATCGTTCTCTGAAAGGTGGATACCGTGAGCAATGACTACACGCTTGTCTAGCACACCAATTTCACTCATGTATTCGACTGGCGACGTTGCCTTAGTTTCATCTTTGATGCGCTTTTCTTCATTCGGGAATTCAGCAACGTGAATTAATACAGGCACATCGTATTGAGCAGACAGTTTGTTGATTTCTTGAAGCTTGTCTTTGCTCACTGTGTACACCGCGTGTGGTGCGTAAGCAGGTGTAATCAGCTCGTCGTTTTGGTACTGCTCAATGAAGCCTTTGGCATAATCGATACCGCCATAAGGTTCTTTAGCGTCTACCACAGGGAACTTAATCACGGTCTCGCCGAGCACCGCACGCAGACCAACTTCTTTGGTCGCTTTTGCCATTTCATCCATGTGGTAATACATGTCGGCATAAGTCGTGACACCACTTTGTGCCAGCTCGATACTGCCTAGCTTGGTCGCGTTATAAATCAGTTCACGGCTTAGCTTTTCTGCTTCAAGCGGGAAGAAGTAAGCGAATAATCGGTTGGAAATACCCTCTTCTCCCAGACCGCGAAACGCAATCATAGGAAGGTGGTTGTGAGCATTAACCATGCCTGGCATAACAATACCATCTTGAGCATCAATCACCTTTTCAGCTCGGTATTGAGTCATCAAGTCCTCATTACCCACCGCGATGATCTGGTCGTTTTTAACGACAACAACACCATCTTCAATCACATCCATTTCAGAGTTGATCGTCAGGACTTGTCCATTAGTGATAATCAGATCGGCGTTGTATGTTTGAGTTGCCACTGTCGAACCACAGCCAGCCAGTAAAACTGCGCTAATGGTACATGCCAAGCTTTTAAGCGTCATTGCTAAACCTATATGTTGTGCGTGTAATATTGTTAGGAGCTTCACTTTAAGTTTTCAGCTTTTCGCTTTTCGCTTTTCGCTTTTCGCTTTTCGCTTTTCGCTTTTCAGAAGAATAAGTGCCGCTAATTTTCGCGACACTATAACCTGTTATTTAAATGAAATGGCATACCTAATCGAGCCAGATTCAAGATAAATATGTAATTGCACAACAAGTCACAAAACCGAGCTTCACGCCTCGTTGATGTTGGCGTACTACGCGATCTCTGCGTGCAAACTGTCCTTAGTTCTCGAAACCGAGCCTTTAGAAAAGAACAACGCATACATAGCAGGAATCACCAACAGTACAACTGGCAATGAGAACAACAGGCCATAGCCTAGCGTGAGCGACATTGGCCCCATAAACACATCCGTTCCGCCTAGCCCATAAGCGAGCGGTAGCAAGCCAGCTACTGTGGTCAGAGAGGTCATCACGATTGGACGTAGACGGCTGACTGCAGCTTGCGTCACGGCGTCTATCGCGTTCAATCCTTCGGTCCTTAGTTCGTTAATCCTGTTAATCAGAACCAATGAGTTGTTAACCACCACCCCGGTCATTCCAAGTACGCCAATCAGTCCAAACAGAGACATCGGCTGCATGTGTACGACTAACGCCATCAGTGAAGCCATGATCGCAAACGGGATAACTGCCATAATAAGCAGTGGTTGCAGTAATGAGTTGAACATCACCGCCAATACAAAGTAGATCGCCACCATCGCCGCAGGGAACACCACCATAAAACCGCTCATGGTTTCATTGGTGCTTTCCGCCTCGCCGCCAACATTAATTGTCACACTTGCTGGGTATTGGCCTGCAAGCTCAGTAACTAACTCATCGGCTAGCGCGACAGCGCTGATACTCTCGTCAGATAAACCCGCAGAAACCGTCACCTCACGCTCACCATTGTAGTGTTTGATAAGACGCGGGATTTCTATCTGCTCAACCATGGCCAAGCGGCTCAGTGGTACTTGTTGTCCGTCTGCCGTGTAAATTTTGGTGGTTTTCAGTTTCTCTATATCGCGGAACTGCTCGTCCAATACCACTCGTATATCGACTTCTTGGTCACCAAGCCAGGTGGATGTCACGCTGTTACCATCAAACCCGACACGCAGCGCATTTGATAGATCAGTCACCGTTAGGTTGTATTTCGCCAGCCAGTGATACTGAGGAACAATATTAAGCTGGGGATCTTTCAGCGCTTCACTGTGGTTAATGCTGGTTACCCCTTGGTAGTCTTCTAACCAAGCCATCACCAAATCAACCGTTTGGTTGCGCTCGCTCTCCGTTCCGCCAAGCACGCGGACTTCAACTGGGTCACCCGGAGGCGGACCACCAGCATCAATTGAGAACTTAATAAACATCTCATCAGACAACGACGCCAACTCTTCATTCAGTGCAGTAATGATCTGCTCAGCAGAACGGCTGCGCTGATCAAAGTTCGTTAAGTTGATGATGCCTTGTGATACTGGCGACGAGTAAGTCAGTTCATAGCTGACTAGCTCGGTTTGAGGCAGAGATTCAATCGCTTGTTCAATAGCTTGATGAGCCTCTCGCACTTGGGATAACGGAGTTCCAGCCTTTACCTCGGTATACACATCAATGTATTTGCCCGCTTCTGTTGGGAAGATATCCACTTTCAACGAAGAGACTAAATAACCTGAAGCGACGAAACCAACGATGGCCAATGCGATAACCGATTTTTTGTAGTTCAGTGCCACATTCAGCAATGAACTATATTGGTTAGAAATCCATTCAAAACGGTCTTTTTCTTCGACTTTTTTGGTGTTCTCTTTTGCAGAAGATAAGTGAGCAGGTAGCGTTAACGTACATTCGATAAATGAGAACACTAATGCTGCAATAACCGTAATTGGAATCACTGCGACGGCTTTACCCATGGTGCCCGGTATGAACATCATAGGAATAAACACCAATGCAGTTGTCACTAGGCTTGCCATCAATGGCTTAATCACTTTTAAAGTACCCGACACCGCAGCATCGACGCCTGTTTTACCCGCTTCCTTCTCTTGGAAAATACTCTCAGCAATGATCACTGAGTCGTCGACGATAATACCGATCACCAACAACAACGCAGCCAATGTGATGCTATCTAAATTCAGCCCCATGATTGGCAGAACCATCATCACGCCAAACACACAAAATGGAATAGAGACCGATACCCAGAAAGCCACGCGACGCTGCAAGATCATGCTCAAGATCAGTAGAACCAGCACTAAACCTATCGCCCCGTTGGTTGCCACGATAGAGAACTTCTCGCCCATGTCTTTACCAAGATCTAGGCTTGTCTGGAAAATGAATTGGCCACCAATGCGCTCGCTCTCTTTGTCCAACAATGCCTTGATGCTATCGATGGTGGCGATCACATCGGCATTGCCGCTATTGGTGATTGAGAAAATGACTGCAGGCTTGCCGCTCATGACTGGAGCTTGCGTTGCTCGAGAAAAAGTATCGATGACTGTCGCGATATCAGAAACTCGCACAACCTGACCAGAATCCAACGCCTTAATCACGATGCTAGACACATCGTCCGTCGACTCCACTTTCGTCATGGTGACGATCTTCTGTTCTTGACTCCACGACTCAACAAAGCCGCCCGATTGCGACAGGTTGTGCTGCTCTATCGCGGTGCTGATATCGTCGAAAGCAACTTGATAACGACGCGCTTTTTCAGGATCGACCTCAACCCAAAACTCTCGCTCATTAAAGCCAGACATAGTGATAGAACCAACACCGCCAAGGTTGTTGATTTTCTTTTCTAACTGATAGGCGTAGTGCTGCAAAGACGCCGAATCTGTATTGTTACCCGCTAGGCTGACGCCAAAATGGTACACATCCAAAAAAGAGGTTTTTGGCTGAGTCACTACCGGTGGCGAATCAATATCTTTCGGCAGATTACCGACTCTATCGACCGCTTGTTGAATGTCTCGCAAGATCACTGCAGCATCTTCACCGGGCAGATATTCAACCTCAATGAAAGAACGTCCTTCTGAAGATTCAGACGAAAAATACGCAATACCATCCACTGAGCGAAGCTCTTTCTCGATTGGGTTAGTAATGTTCAATTCGATGTCTTGGGCCGTTGCACCGGGGTAGATGGTTTCGATTTCCGCAGTATCCATCGCAACATCAGGGTACTCTTGCAAATTGAGCTGAATTAACGACATAGCACCGGTTAACAGCACCATAACCGTGATGATACGAGCCAAGAACTGACGTTTGGCGAAGTATGCTAGAAAGTTCATTGTTACAGCCCTTTACCTTCATTTAATACAATTTGATTCGATTTTGTTTGAGCGGTTGTCATGCTTTGCATAGAAAGATCAGTCGAGGCATAAACCGACATCCCCGGCTTAAACTGATGGCCTTGGTTGGTAATTTCGACGAGCACCGGATAGGTTGAGTTTTGCATCTCGACACCAATACGCTGCACCTTGGCTTCCATCTTGAATTCTGGGTTAGTCTCAGACCACACCACCACTTCCTGACCAACCGTGAAATGTTTTAAGTCATATTCACTTGCCATGAATGACAGAGTCACCTTATCGATATTAACCACTTCATAAAGCAAATCTCCCTCGCTCACCCAAGCGCCTGATTGCGCGGGTTTATTGGAGATGTAACCCGAAATTAAGGATTCAATCTGAGTGTTTTCGAGATCTACTTGCGATTGTTGATATTCAATTTTCGCGACGGAAACGGCTGCTTTGGCGCTAAGAAATTCTGCACGCGCGGTGTCTAACTCTCCTAATGAGAGGCTGTTCTTTTTGATGAGTGCTTGATAGCGGTTGTAGGTCGCTTTGCGCAATGCGAGATCCGCCTCAGCAAGAGCTAGGTTTGCTTTGGCTTTGTTCACGCTAAACTTAAAATCATCGGCTTTTATCTGAGCCAGTATCTGTTGATGGTTTACCGCATCACCCACTTCGAGGTTATTCATCTCCACCACGCCAGGCACCTCTGCCACGACACTGTGTTTATTTAAACCTTGAACATGTCCGATTAACTCCGTTGCTTGAGTTATTGATATTTGAGTTGTGGAGACTCCCAGAAGAACTGCAAGCGCGATAATTTTAGTGTTCATAATTCAACCCTCACCTATTGATGTGAACTATTGTTGAATTCGCTTTGTCGAATTAAAGTCGAAGTCAGTTCGACAATGAAAAATAATCTGATGGCGTTGTATTTTTGTGCGCAACACTATCAATTAGACATAAATTCGACATAATTTTAGATAGGCTACATTTTTACTGACCGTATATTTTGGGTGGGAGCAGAGCGATGCTTGAACGCAGTCGTATTTTGGTTGTTGAAGACAATATCGAACTACAAGGCATAATTGCCGACTTCTTAGAAGTGAAAGAGGCCGTTGCAGACTTCGCTTCTGATGGCGAGCAAGGCTTCAAACTTGCAATGGACAACGACTTCGACGCTATCGTTCTTGATGTAATGCTACCCAAACTTGACGGAATGCAAGTGGCGTCTAAGTTACGTCAAAATGGTGTAACCACTCCAATATTGATGCTAACAGCATTGAATGGCCAAGAAGATCTATTAAGTAGCTTTGATTCAGGTGCCGACGACTTCGTAACCAAACCGTTCAAGTTTCCTGAATTAGAAGCTCGCCTGTCAGCACTGATAAAACGCAATAAAGGCTTAGTCGCCAAAAAGTCGTTGAGCTTTGGTGAAGTGATCATCGATGAAAAAACACATACCGCATCAAGAAGTAGTCAATCACTCAACCTAACCCCTATCATGTTTCAGATTTTGAGAGAGTTAGTCAAAGCTCAAGGTGGCGTCGTGTCTCGTGAAAGCCTAATCTACATGCTTTGGGGCGATGACATTCCAGACAAAGACGTACTCCGCAGCCATATCTACCTACTACGAAACGTGCTTGATAAACCCTTCGATTTTCCTATGCTCAAGACCATTCCTAAACACGGTTTTCAATTAATCGTGTCTAACAATGAGCCTCAATCCGCATGAAAATTCGCACAAAGCTAGGCAACTCAATTGAGGATGTCAGAATTCGCACTATGCGAACCTTTTCGGTCATCGCGCTCGTCTCTTCATGCATTGTCTTTTTCGTTTTCTCGCTACGTTTAGTGTGGCAAGAAGAGGCTCAAATTGAGAGCCACCTAAAATCATTTAAAGGTGTGGCAGAACAATTCTACAAAAGCCTTTCACCCGAAGGCAGCCTCAAGCTGTCGGAAAATGTAACGGCCTACTATGGTGAAACCGATTTTACCGACCAACTGAAAAAGCTTCCGCCAATGGCACTAGAAACGGTCGATCGACAACGTTTTGAGATCAGGCTTTCCGAAGAAGATATTATTATTCCCGGGGTTATCGTCTACCACTTTGCTTTTGAAGACCAGGGGAAAACCATTCCGACTTACATCACCATCAGCTCTTTTGATATGGACCTGTGGGATGACAGTTGGGGCGTATTGATGGCGATTTCGACTCTGTTGATGATCGGGCTGATCATAATATTGCGGATTACACTTAAGCGAGTATTCGACCAACTAATGGCGCCCATTTCGGAGCTCAGTACTCAACTCACTAAACTTGAATCTGACAACTTCAAAGTACCTGACCACACGGTTGATGAGCTGCAGATGCTCACCTCGCACCTCAATAGTTACTCGACAATGAAAGACAGGCTTGCCAAGCAAGAGATGATGTTTGCGAAATACGCTAGCCATGAATTGAAAACACCGATCTCAATTGTTATTGGCGCAGCAGAATTACAAGCCATGAAGCTCGATGATCCTGTATTTCAAGCCAAGCAACGACAACGTATTCTTGGAGCCGCAAACGGCATGAGTTCTACTGTTGAAGTGCTACTGAACATTGTTAAGCAAGAGAACTCTTCCGCCGAAAAGACACTAACGGCAATCGATGAAGCCGCTATCGATTTATCGAAGTACCACACGATGTTGGCTCCAGGTGTTGAGCTACAGTTAAACATTGAGCCAAATACTACGCTTAACATGCCTTTGCCAATCGTCAATATGGTGCTTAAGAACTACATTGAAAATGCGATTCGATTTACCACACAAGGTAAGATTGTAGTGAGCATCAACTCCAACACGATTTCGGTTTCAGATACCGGCTCGGGGCTTAATGATGATACTAAAACGGAACACGGCCTTGGCCTCATCATAGTAAAACGCATCGGAGACAGTTACGGCTGGAGATCCACACTAATAGATAACGCCCAGTCAGACGCGAGCCTACATCCCGCGGGCTGCACTGCGACTTTTGCTCGAAACGATGTATAAAAGCTGCATCTATTCAAAAGCGACTCTTACAAGAAACTGCGTATACAAAAAAGGACATCGAATGATGTCCTTTTGCTATTTAATCGTCGTCCTCACAAGGCTCCCAGTCTCGATCGAATGGAGAGGTTTCGTTATCTCTTCGGTCCCACCTGTCGCAAGGGTCCTCTGGGTCTTCCGGATCATCATCTTCACACGGTTCACGATCATTGGCTTCAACGCTATCGTCATCCCAGCACGGCCTTTCCCAAGGTGGCTTAGGATCTGGTCCTGGGTCTGGTTCGGGATCCGGGTCTACAGGGTCTACAGGGTCTACAGGCATCGAGCCACCACCATCACCGATTTCAACACCTCTAGTGCCAACGACGTAAGTTAAGAAACCATGAGAGCTAAAACTTTGATTTGAAGCTCCTGCCATCGCGCTTGCAGAAGACAGAACTGGGGCGTTGTAATAATAGTACTGGCACGCAGCATTTTGCGCATCAAACACAGCAACCAACGAATCTGAATCTATACTATCAACGCTTGCTCGAATGCCTGTCGTTATTACATTCCAAATCGATTCACACTCTAATGCTGACGACGCTAAAGGGTATTCTGATCTCTGTTGAGTCTCTTCATCCCAAAAACTCAACATCTCACCGTTTACCTCAAGTTCGTTCGGTTCTCCCGCCACTTTATGTTCTGAGTAAACGATATCTAGACCAGAAAGCAGCGTTCCTTTTAAACCAAACAAGACTGAGTCTTTTGCATCACTAGAAAAATTAAGAAAACGAGGGGCAGCGGTTACGGCGAGTACACCTAAAAGAACAATCACAGACACCAGTTCGATCAGTGTAAAACCCTTAGAGCTTTTCATCTTGCCTACTTAGAAACTATTAAAACAGATAATAAGGAACAAGATACTATAAAAACAAACTTGTGGTACAGCGTACTTATAATTTTAATGGAACATCATATGTAACAAAGTATGAATGAGGGATTCACTCCAAGCCCATGTTAACTAAGACTTTCCTTTCACACCGCAACCTTTAATAACTAGCTGGGTGATAAACTCAGCGGCTTCTTCATAATCTTTGTCATCGAGCTGCTCTTTCTGCATCACGCTGCAAATCTGCCAACCAAAATCGGCGTAGGTTTGGGTAGCCGCCCAGATGGTAAACATCAGGTGGTGCGCAGGAACGTCATCCATTAAACCTTGTGCTGACCACGTTGAGAACTTATCAAGAATCATCTGCGATTGCTTATACAGCTCATCGCCTATCTCTTTCGGCAGCACTTTCGCGCCCGACATCACTTCATTGGCAAATACTTTAGAAGCATGTGGATGGTCGCGAGAAATAATCAGCTTGGTTTGAATATATTGAGACAAAGCTTCAACAGGATCGCTGAGCTCTTCAATCGGACGAGATGCTTCTAGCAAGGGCTGAGTGACGGTTTCAAGCACAGCGTTGTAGAGCTTATCTTTAGAGCTGAAATAATAGAATACGTTAGGTTTGGGAATGTCGGCCGCTTTTGCGATATCAGCCATTTTTGTTGCGGCATAACCATGAGTGGCGAATTGTTCACACGCGACTTCGATGATTAAATCTTGATTCTTTTGTCTGATCCTAGACATATTGCATCCTTTACAACTCATTACTTAAGCCATAGTAATCAACGTGCTTCATTAGTCCAGAAGATAATGCCATAACTCAACCCCAGCGCTTATCTCATCTGACGAAACACTGACAGCGTCGATAAAATCAAAATGGCCGCCTTGATGTCAGTACATCGGCGACCATTTGAACACTCTGAGATCAACTCACAACAAACGAGTTTGCAGACTACAAAATCAATATAGCCCTGAAATCATTGACATTAGTTAGCGTTGGGCCTGTCGTAAGAAGCACATCAACTTGCTTGAAGAAGTCATAGCTGTTGTTCGCGTCAAGGTAGTCTTGCGCTTTAAGCGACAGGTTCGAACCTTGCTGCCATGTTTGAGGTGTGATCCATGCTCCGGCGTTATCTTCGACACCATCTATACCATCAGTATCGGCAGCCAGAGCAAATATATTGTCTTGGCCTTTAAGTTCGTTATACAAACTTAAAAGGAATTCACAATTTCGCCCGCCACGACCATTTCCTTTAACGGTTACCGTGGTTTCACCACCAGAAAGTATCACGCAAGGCGTCTCAAATGGGTGCTTATTGTTAGCAATTTGCTTAGCCAGAGCAGCATGAACCTTCGCCACTTCTCGCGCTTCCCCTTCAATACAGTCACTCAACACGTAAGCGGGGATCCCCAAACCTTCAGCTTCTGCAGCGGCAGATTCTAATGCTGACATTGGAGTAGCGATAATATGATGCTCTGCATTCTTCCAACACACATCATCAGGCTTAACGGTTTCTGACTCAGGGTTATTAAGCCATTCAAATGCCGAGCGTGGTGTTTCTATTTGATAACGTTCTAAAATTGCCATCGCATCAAAACGTGTAGTGATGTCGGGTACGGTTGGGCCAGAGGCAATCACACTGATGTCATCACCCGGTACGTCCGAAATCGCCAATGACACCACTCTTGCTGGATACGCCGCTTTGGCGAGTCGACCGCCTTTTATCGAAGACAAGTGCTTACGCACACAATTCATCTCATCAATGGCGGCACCCGACTTGAGCAGCGCTTTATTTATTTGTTGCTTCTCTGCCAAACTGATATCACCACCCGGTAAACTCAATAGAGCAGAGCCTCCACCCGACAACAAGCAGATCACAGTATCATCAGCGCTAAGATCATTAACGAGTTGCAACATACGTTGACTCACTTCTAAACCCATCGCGTCTGGAACTGGGTGCGCCGCTTCAATCACCTCAATGTGTTCGCAAGGAGCCGTGTGCTCATAGCGAGTCACGACCAAACCTTCAAGGTCACGCAGTGCAAGATCTTGTTGCTTCTTTGTTTGCCATACGGCTTCAAGCTCCGCCGCCATTGACGCTGCAGCTTTTCCCGCTCCGATCACGACAGTGCGCCCAGCTTGATTAGCATAGCGATAAAAAATGTCTTGAGGTAGAAAAGGTTCGATGTGATTTTTTGGTAGTGCCTCATTTACAGCACTTGAGAAAAGGGTTTGCAGAAACTGCTTAGCATCAATGTCCATCAGCCACTCCTTAGTTGACGGAGAAAAAAAGAACCCCGATACAAGGCGAAAGGGTGCCTGCTAAGATTAAGTTGGAAAGGAACAACTTCAACCTCTGCCTCGTATCAGGAACGCGTATAAAAGGAGACGAAACTACGCGATTTATAAACAAACTGTTTGAAACTGGTGGGCTCGCACATCGCAGCTCTGTCGAGGCGCAAAGTAGATTCACAATTCGACATTACATGTAATGGCAGCCCAGATTCATTGGCCTTAGCCCTACTGAAGCGACAAAGCTTTACAACAAAGCCACTACAGCGACAAAAGCCAATGAATTGAGACGGATTAATCGTTACGGATATTAGCGAATAGAGTGGTCAGAACGCTTCTCTATCGCTTGGATAAGCGCAGAATGGTCCCAGCCTTCACCGCCCATTTCGGCACACTCGCCAAATAACTCTTGAGCGTTAGCCGTATTCGGTAGTGCGACACCTAACTCTTGTGCGCCCGTTAGCGCAAGGTTCAGATCTTTCTGGTGAAGCGAGATTCTAAAACCTGGGTCAAATGTGCCTTCAACCATACGCTCGCCATGAACTTCCAGGATCTTAGAGTTAGCAAAGCCACCCAATAGTGCCTGACGTACACGAGCTGGATCAGCACCGGCTTTTGAGGCAAATACCAAGGCTTCGGATACCGCTTCGATATTCAGTGCAACGATGATCTGGTTAGCAACCTTGCACGTTTGGCCAGCACCGTTATCACCCACCAGCGTGATGTTCTTACCCATGATTTCGAATAGCGGACGAGCTTTGTCAAAGGCGTCTTGCTCGCCACCAACCATAATGGTCAGTGCGGCATTGATAGCACCGACTTCCCCACCCGATACCGGTGCATCTAGATAAGAAGCGCCACCTTCATTGATGCGAGCGGCAATGGCCTTGGTCGCGATAGGCGAGATTGAACTCATATCGATAACCAGTTTTCCAGTCGCACCGCCCGCAGCTAGGCCTTGCTCTACTCCGTTGTTACCAAACAGTACGTCTTCAACTTGAGGTGTGTTTGGCACCATTAGGATAATGACATCCGCCGCCTCTGCCGCTTCCGCGGGTGAGTGACAGACTGTTGCGCCCGCTGCGACCAGATCAGCAGGAGCTTCATTGAAGTGGTCTGATAGAAAGATATCGTGACCCGCTTTTTGAAGATTACTCGCCATAGGTTTACCCATGATGCCAGTACCGATAAATGCAATTTTAGACATGTTGTTCTCCTTAACGTTTGAGGGTTACCAGACGGAATTAACGGTACTGGTGTAGCCAACCAAGGCCTTCTGTAGTCGTTGTTTTTGGCTTGTACTCGCAGCCAACCCAGCCTTGATAGCCAAGATCATCAAGATAATTGAGCACGAATGGGTAATTGATTTCTCCCGTCCCCGGTTCGTGTCGACCTGGATTATCAGCCAGTTGAACGTGGGCGATTTGGCCAATGTTTTGTTGCATGGTCGGCGTTAAGTCGCCTTCCATAATTTGCATGTGATAAATATCGTATTGGATAGAAAGGTTATCGCTCCCTACCTCTTTAATGATCGCTTTGGCTTGCTCAGTGGTATTTAAGAAGAAGCCCGGAATATCACGCGTGTTGATCGCTTCAATCACTAGGCTAATCCCTTCTGCTGCTAGCGCGTTCGCTGCGTAATGCAGGTTAATCACAAACGCCGATTGAGCGTCTTGTTGGGTCACACCTTGCGGAACTATCCCAGCCAAACAATTCACTTGGGTACAACCGAGCGCTTTAGCGTAAGCAATCGCCTTAGGTACACCCGCTTGAAACTCTTCGACTCGAGCTGGGTCGACCGCGATACCACGGTCACCGGCGTCCCAATCCCCTGCAGGTAGGTTAAATAGCACTTGTTCTAAATTATTAGCGACAAGCTTTTCTTTAATTTTGTCTGCCTCAAAGGCATACGGGAAAAGGTACTCCACGCCCTGAAAGCCCGCTTCTGCTGCGGCTTCAAAGCGATCCATAAAATCAACTTCCGTGAATAACATTGACAAGTTTGCTGCAAATTTTGCCATGACTCTGTCCTTACTCTTTATTTGGTGAAGCTATGTCTATTTAGTGAAGCTCCGATTTCTTGGAACTTCTCCGTTGAGCCAAGCTTTGGCTCAACGGGTACACGTACAACAAAGCTACTTGTATACAAGCGCTGTCGGGGCATCGCCGCGGCTTTCGGCAAGCGGTTCGAACTCATTGATGGCATTGATCTCGATACCCATTGCTATGTTGGTTACTCGCTCAAGAATTAGCTCAACAACAACCGGGACTTTATGCTTATTCATCAGCTCTTTTGCTTGCTCAAACGCAGCGGCAATTTGCTCAGGCTCACGAACTCGAATCGCTTTACAACCTAAACCTTCCACAACCGCGACATGGTCAACTCCGTAGCCTTCAAGCTCAGGCGCATTCTGGTTATCAAACGCCAGTTGTACACAATAATCGATATCAAATTGGCGCTGTGCTTGGCGAATCAAACCTAGGTATGAGTTGTTCACCAACACATGAATGTATGGCAGGTTGAATTGGGCACCTACCGCCAGTTCTTCGATCATAAATTGGAAATCATAATCACCAGAGATAGCGACAATATCGCGGTCCGGATCAGCTGCACGTACACCCAATGCCGCAGGGGTTGTCCAACCTAGAGGGCCAGCCTGACCACAGTTGATCCAGTTACGTGGCTTATAAACATGCAGGAATTGAGCAGCAGCAATTTGCGACAAACCAATGGTGCTCACAAAGCAAGTGTCACGACCAAATGCCTTGTTCATCTCTTCATAAACACGCATTGGTTTCATTGGTGCTTCATCGAAATTGGTTTTACGCAGCATGGTCGATTTGCGTTCCTGACACTCACTTGCCCAAGCATTTCGGTTTGGCAGTTTGCCTGCATCACGCCACTCTTGAGCAACTTCAACCATTAATTCAAGTGCTGCTTTCGCATCAGAAACAATACCTAAATCAGGACAGAACACTCGACCGATTTGGGTCGGTTCAATATCAACGTGCACAAACTTGCGTCCTTCGGTGTAAACATCGACAGAGCCGGTATGACGGTTTGCCCAACGGTTACCTACACCAAATACAAAATCAGAGTTGAGCATAGTTTCGTTGCCGTAACGGTGAGAAGTTTGTAGCCCCACCATGCCGGCCATCAATTCATGATCATCTGGGATAGAACCCCAGCCCATCAAGGTTGGGATAACCGGTACACCCGTGATTTCTGCAAACTGCTGCAGCAACTCAGATGCGCCAGCGTTAATTACGCCACCACCAGATACAATCAGTGGTTTCTCAGATTGAGACATCATGGTTAGTGCTTTCTCAACCTGCGCACGTGTTGCTTGTGGCTTATATGGTTCTAGCGGTTCATAGGTATCGATATCAAACTCAATTTCAGCCAGCTGAACATCGATAGGCAGGTCAATCAGGATTGGGCCTGGACGACCCGAACGCATTAAATGAAACGCTTTTTGGAATGCGCGTGGCACTTGTGCAGGTTCCAGTACCGTGGTTGCCCACTTTGTTACTGGCTTAGCGATAGATTCAATGTCGACCGCTTGAAAATCTTCTTTATGAAGACGAGCACGTGGCGCTTGGCCTGTGATACATAGAATTGGAATCGAATCTGCAGATGCAGAATACAGACCCGTGATCATATCCGTGCCCGCAGGACCAGAGGTACCAATACACACACCAATATTACCTTGATTGGTACGCGTGTACCCTTCAGCCATATGGGATGCACCCTCTACGTGACGAGCTAAGACGTGGTCGATTCCTCCGAGCTTTTTCATAGCCGCATACATAGGGTTTATTGCTGCGCCGGGAACACCAAATGCGATGTCTACGCCTTCACGTTTAAGCACTTCTACCGCTGCTTCAATCGCTTTCATAATTGCCATTCGAACCTCCAGTTCAGATTGTATACAATTAAACTAACTTTTGTACACTATGAATCATCCTCAGCATTTATCAACCCTAGATTGAAACATTTTTGTTACATCAACCTATCCTATTGAACAGCAAACAAGCCTGAAAAGCTTACAATTCATTGCTTTACATAAAATATCTTTACGTGAAAATAAATTACAAAAAGATCAAATGATAAATAAATGTTAAATACCCTTTGCTTGTTTACAATTTATGCAATATAAATATCCTTAAAAAGAGCATTTTGTATACAAAATAGCATCGTATTGTTTAAAGGAGACAACAATGATGAATGACGTAAAAGAGAGAGAAGAAGTACAGTGTATGCAGGTACTCGGGAATATGGACAACTCCGAGTACAAAGAGATCTTGTCTAAAGATGCATTAAAATTCTTAGAAGCTCTCGTGAATAAGTTTGGAGATCGCCGTCATGCCCTGCTAAGTGACCGCGACACAAAACAGACTCAATACGACGAGGGGGAGTTACCCAATTTCAGAAAAGACACTATCTCTATTCGCCAGAATAAAGAATGGAAAGTGGCAACACCACCACCAGAGCTACTGGATCGCCGCGTGGAGATCACCGGCCCAATCGAGCGCAAGATGGTGATTAACGCTCTGAACTCAGGAGCCAAAGTCTTCATGTGCTGCTTTGAGGATGCGTCTTCCCCAACTTGGGCCAATATGGTCGAGGGACAAATCAACCTTAGAGACGCCAACCTCGGTACCATTAGCTACTTCGATGAAAAGAAGCAAAAGAATTACCAGTTAAATAACGATCCAGCGCTACTAATTGCTCGTCCACGTGGCATTCATTTACCAGAGCAGTCCATCCAACTTAACAATCAGCCTATCGGTGGTTGCTTGATGGACTTCGCTTTGTACTTTTTCCATAACTATCAATCACGCGCACAACAAGGTTTAGGAGTTTATTACTACATTCCAAAACTTGAAAACATGGAAGAAGCACAATGGTGGGACGATATTTTTAGCTTCACCGAAAACTATTTCCACGTACCAAAAGGCACCATTCGCGCGACCGTTTTGATTGAAACGCTTCCTGCTGTATTCCAGATGGAAGAGATTTTGTATGCCATGCGTGATCATATCGTAGCGATGAACTGCGGCCGCTGGGATTACATCTTCAGCTACATCAAAACGCTGAAGAACCATAAAGACCGCATCCTGCCTGACCGTCATGGAATCGGCATGGATCAAGAATTCCTTAACGCCTACAGCCAACTGTTGGTGCGCACTTGTCATGCTCGCGGTGCACTGGCAATGGGTGGTATGTCTGCCTTTATTCCAGCAAAAGATCCGCAAGAAATGGCGCGTGTAACCGCCAAGGTTATCGAAGATAAACAAAGAGAATCTCAAAACGGCCACGATGGCACGTGGGTAGCGCACCCAGCATTGGTTGATTTAGCGATGTCGATCTTTGATAAACACCTTGATGGCAAAGTAAACCAAATGGATTTCCAAAGCCCTGAGCATGTCATCAACGCAGACACGCTATTGAAACCTTGTGAAGGAAGCCGCGACGAAGCGGGCGTACGTAAAAACATACGCATCGCGCTTTATTACATTGAAGCTTGGATCCAAGGCTACGGGTGTGTACCTATCTACGGTTTGATGGAAGATGCCGCAACCGCTGAGATCTCAAGAGCCAACATCTGGCAATGGATCCACCACGGAGTCACACTTGATGACGGCCAAACTTTTACCAAACAACTGTTCCACTCTTGGCTTTACCAAGAGCTAGACACGATAAAACATGAAGTCGGAGACTCGCGTTATGCAGCTGGTCGATTTGAAGAGACAGCCGATCTTTTCTATCAACTTTCTACAGCCGATGAGTTCGCTGCCTTCCTAACTTTACCCAGCTATGGGCTACTACAAGAGTCCAGTTAGGACTCTTGTACCAAGTTGAATCCGTCAATGGTATTCATGAACATGAGTAGCAATTGGCTGACTGAGCTTGGTACATATGCCCCTTGAAAAACTAGGAGATAACATGGGAAGTTTGACTCTACAACAAGCGTTAACCATCATAGATGGAACCTTAAAAGCAGGAAACAAGATCCACACCGAGCCTTTGACGGTCGCCGTCTTAGATAGTGGTGGCAAGTTGATTTCTTTGCAACGTCAAGACGGCTCTAGCATGATGCGACCAGACATCGCTATCGCTAAAGCATGGGGAGCACTCGCACTGGGTTGTTCCTCTAGAAAACTCGCCCAAGATGCTGACACCAGACCAGCATTTATCTCCGCCGTAAACGTACTCGCACACGGTAATATGGTGCCAGTACCAGGGGGCTTACTAATTCGAGACAAGGATAAAACGGTACTCGGTGCTATTGGGGTAAGCGGTGACATTTCAGATATAGACGAAAGCTGCGCCATCAATGGTATTGGGTGCGCGGAACTGTTCAGTGATGAAATGCTGCAAGCTTAATTCACCAATTCTTTGTACTTGAAACTCTTAGAAAGGAACAAAAAACCGAAGCGATTAAGCTTCGGTTTTTTAATGAATCTAAAGAAAGATCAGCAAAACTATTCGTAAGCACTCAGCCACGTTTTCAGGAGTTGGTTAGTGTTCTTCTTCTGACTCGCAGACATGGATTTAACCAGTTTTTTCTGCATTTCGACATGCTCAGTCATCATTTGGTCAATCAGAATGAGACCATCTTTTGTTAGCTGGACACTCACACTACGTCGGTCTTCTTTGCTGTGCTCACGGCTGATCAACCCTTTAGCTTCTAGCTTATCAAGGCGATTGGTCATCGCGCCAGATGTCAGCATCATCGACCCGATCAGTTCTGACGGAGTCAGTCTGTAAGGCTTTCCAGAACGTCGCAAGGTGGCTAGCACATCAAACTCACCCAGCTTCATGTCGTATTTTTTATGAAGCTCGGCAACTTGCGTCTCCATATACTTGGCAATTCGCATAATCCGGCCCATCATTGCCATAGGCTCAGTTTCTAGCTCAGGCTTTTCCTTTGCCCATTGCTCTACTACGCGGTCGATAGCATCCATTTGCAATCTCACTCCGTTGTTAGTCTGATTACTTTAAACTAGTTTAACATAAAGATACTTTACAACCACTAGTTCTCAGTATACAGTTCACACAACAGTTATCTTAACGTGAAGATATTTTATATGAACATATTATTAGCAATGATCCCCGCGTTCTTCTGGGGAACAACCTATGCAGTGACGCAATTTACGCTACAGGAGTGGCCACCATTATTATTGGGTGCTTTGCGTGCGTTACCTGCTGGTTTGTTATTGCTAGCAGTAAAACCTACACTGCCTAAAAAAGGCGAGTGGCAAATCATTTTCACATTGGGCCTTATCAATATTGCGACCTTCTTTGGCTTGATCTTCGTAATGGCGTTAACGCTGCCTTCGGCCATCTCTGGTGTAGGCATGATCTCCGTGCCTGTATTTGCGATGATCTTTCACTGGGTAGTGAAAAAGCAACGCCCACATTTGATTCAAGCCTTGTCTGGTATTGGCTTAATCACGTTGGCGTGGGTGCTATTTAACCCGAGTCAGATAGCATTAAACCCGATCGGTTTGGGTGCCATGTTCGCCGCAATCATGTGTATCGTCATCGGTAGCAGCATTACCAAATCACTAGGTAATCGCATGCATTGGTGGAAGGTATTAACGTGGCAACTGATTTTGGGTGGTACGATTTTATCCGTAGCTTCTGGCGTTCATGCATTCATCGACCCGCAGCCTTATGTTAACGCAGTGACTCATTTCGATACTCGTAATGCTATGGGGCTAGTGTGGGTGATTGGCCTAAACACAGCGCTGGGATACGGCATGTATGTGTGGTTACTGCAACGTATGTCAGTGGTTGATTTCACCTTCGGTGGTATTGCAAACCCAGTAGCCGGCATCGTGACTGGTATGGTGTTGATGGGTGAATCATTCACTGCAGTCCAATACTCGTTAATGACTGGCATGATCGTGATGTCGCTGCTCCCACAACTTATTTTGGCAATTAGACAGTCCAAGCAAATTAAACCTGTTACTCAATAGCAAGCGCATATAGAAAGTATCTATTCCAGAGCCCAACAAACCCGCCAAGTGCGGGTTTTGTTTTATTAGCATCACATCTATATACGTTTTCTATTTGTTCTCAAGCGGTTACCAACTTATGATTAAAGAACTCATAATCATTCGGTGCTCCTTATGGCAAAAGATCTATTCTCGAACTTAGATTTAAATTTACTTCGCACTTTTATCATTCTTCATCAAGAAAGAAACATGCGTAAAGCCTCCGAGCGCCTATTCGTATCTCAGCCTGCGATAAGTAAAGCTCTACAACGATTGCGCGATCATTTCGACGATGAACTATTTGTCAAAACGCATCACGGCTTACGAGCAACTGAACACGCGAATATGTTGGCTGAGAGTATTTCTCCGATACTCGATGAGCTTTCTTCTGCATTAAACAGTAGTAATGAGTTCAACCCTGAAGAGCTGCAAGGTGTGATTAAAGTCGCTCTCTCTCCTTATTTGCTTTCGTCCCTTTCCAGTAAACTTTTTAAAGCAATAAGAGCAGAAGCTCCCTTGGTACAGGTTCAGCTGTTGAACTGGTCTGGTACTACTATGACCGACATCATCAATGATGAAGTACATATCGGCTTAAATTATGAAATCAATCACGCGCCAAAAGAGCTGCTTCAACAGCCAATAGCTAAAGATACGTTTAAGGGGTATGTAAGAGAAGATCACCCTTATGAAAATGATTATTTAGAGGTAAAAGATGGCGTCAATTTCGAGTTAGCCTCTGTCATCGCTGTTGATTGGAATTCACACCAATCGCTTGCGGAAAAGATTTTGAAGCTAAAAGGCCATACTGCCAATATAGGCTTTCGCTCCGAGCTACCATCAGCCGTCATTGATGTAGTCAGAAACTCAGATATGATTTTTCCGGCGTCAAAGTTTTTGGAGATCGAACAAAAGACCTCGCTCAAAGCGATTAAGTTGTTATTTGACAGTGCAGACGTTCAGCCAACCGTTTGTGCGTATTACCACCATAAAAACCGAAACAGCCCAGTCACATTATGGCTCAAGAAAAAACTCGAGCTATTGCTCAATGATAACTAGCGGTTATCACCACCTTTCCCCTCTTTCATTAATAACTCATCGTTAAGGCCTCTATTCTTTTAAGGGATTAGAGGCTTTTTTACACAATCCATATACTTCTCTCATCGGCTAGGAACGCCACATAACACTGCAAGAAGCAACCTTTGTTCCTATACAATATTTGAGAGTAAACCATGAAACTAAAATTACTGAGCACTGCTATTGCGGCAACATTCCTTGCTGGTTGTTCTTCTTCAGGAAGCAGCGATAACGGTACAACTCCTGGACCACAAGTTGGCGTAGCCGACGTTGTTTATAACGAAGACCTCAATACTGCTTACATTATTGGTGATGAAGGTAACAACGCTGTCGTTATTGGCGACGGTCAAGGTAACGCGGTAGTAACATTAAATGGCGAAATATTCACTATACAAGGTGATGTTGTAGTCAACGCTAATGGTGATATCGTGGGTACAGTTGTAACAGACGATGGTATTGCTACAGTTTACATCAACGATAAATCATATACCTTAGCTGTTGAAAATGGTCGATTGGTCATCGAAGGTTCAGTGTTAGACCCAGAGTTCGGTGATGACGAGTGGGGGCCTTCTGCTGGCAACGAATTCTTTGCTAATTACATGATTGTAGACGACCTTGGAATGCCTGTAGCGCTTATCGAAGGTGACAACGGTAACTACATGTGGGTCATCCAAGGAGATGATACTTATTACCTTAACATCAACGGTTCAGATGCTAAACCAACTCACAAAATCGTAGATGGCGAAGTGCTAACGATGTCTGGTGAAAGCACCGGGATCACAGTAGAAACTCATCGTACTAATGGTCAAATTACACATTTAACATTCAATACTCCTCGCGGTGAAGAAATCATTATTCGCCATGAAGATGGTCGATTAGTTGCGACTGTATTCGGTCATGGTCACGAACACGAAGGCCCTGATTCAGCACCAACATACGGCGACATAGATGACGTTCTAGGCACAACTATCATTACTCTAGACAACGGTGAGACCCTGATTTTAAAAGATGGTGTTTTATACCACCCAAGTTCAGATAGTGGAGCTGTGCTCAATGCAGACGGTACAATCACTAATATGGATGGCGAAGTTATCGCTCACGCTGAAATGCAAGAACTCGGTTTTGTTGTGAGCTTAGAAAATGGTGCAGAAATTACATTCCGTAATGACGACGGACGCCTTTTCGCTGCGGTAATTAGTCGTCCAGATATCGATAACGATCTGCCCAACGTAGACCCTGACTTTGAGGTTCTCCCCCCAGAAAGCATTTGGTATGTAAATGACGGGCAACTTTATTACAACGCTGAAAAAGTTGCTTCAATATACCCAACAGATAACACAGCTCAATTCATTATCCATACTGAATCTGATAAAACGATCCTAGTTAACGCAGAGAAAGCTAAGGACAAGGGCATTGTACTAACTTCTCCTGACAATAAAGATTACTCAGTTACTATCTCAATTGAAAATGGCGTTATTACTGTACTGGATTTCGATAACGGTGCCGTTCCTGAAAATAGCCTATTGAACACAGAACATAAGTCTAAGCTAAAAGCTAAAATTCAATCTCTATCTCAAGAACAACGTCAACAAATTAAGCAAGCTGTCAAAGACCGCGCTAGCCGCAGCTAATAAAAAATAATAAATGCAAAAGCAAGGGAGCCGCTTATTAGCGGCTCCTTTTTATTTGAGAGTTGAGAACACGATGAAACGACTATTAATCACTTTATTGATGCCCCTTGCCGTATGTGCAAACGACCATCAATTACAAACATTAAATTATCATGAGCCAAGCTTAAGCTTTCAAACAGCTAAAGCTGGAGACAACTGGATAGGTACTGTATCTGGAGTTATTCAAGCAACTGAAGAGATCAACATCAGTGCAGAAATTGACTCGGAAGGTTACCTAGAAATAGGGACTGGTTACGGCTTGATGCTAGGTAACTTTTACACTGAAGCTTTCGTGAGTTATGGCCGAGCTGACCTTATCGATATCTACGACATCGGCTTATTTGGGGGCACTGCCATCACGAACAATATTATGGTTTTTGCCAGCACTTCGCACGAATGGCGCGATGTTTCTTTATCCCTCATAGATATGACAGACAGAGAATGGAAGAACACGGTTGGGACTAGTTACTCTCCCACAGAGTTTATGAACTTCTCTTATTCATTCAGTCATGACCGCCAATTAACGGGTTCAAAAGGTTATTACAATAGCCAAGACGTCACTTTTACCCTAAAGCCCAAATGGGTAGAACCTTATGTGAAATACACATTCGGTCAAAAACGCGTTAGCCCAGGAGACGTATTTCGTTCTGATGGCAGCGTTGAGCTAGGCTTCAACCTACGTTTTTAGTTTACCGTTTCGTGTGGTAGCTCTCACCCCTTTATAGTTTATTTGAATAAAGGGGCTTTTTACTTCATGTAGTAGCCTTTCCAATCAGTTGTGAATACCGTAATCGACTTAAGTCAATTTCGCCGCTTCTTCCTCAATTTTAACTTTCTATCGTTCAACAAAACCTCACAAAGAATAATGACTTTAACCCAGCCCAATTTTATGGAAATTTTTTACCTTTAATGGTTATTTAATAGGTTTTATTTCTACAAATTATTGCAATTAAAGACAAAAAGACAAAACTTTTCTCCGGTGACCTGCTTATACTGTGCCACGTCATTAAGGCGCTACAAGCCTATGATTTAAAATAATTATTAATGAGTAGTCACCATGAATTCGAAGTCGCTAACTATCTTGCTTTTTGTCTCTGTTTGCTTAATTTGGGGAACCACTTGGTTCGCTATGGAAGTGGCATTGCACTCTATCCCACCCATTTTTGCTACCGGACTGCGCTTTCTCCTAGCAGCACCGTTGCTCGCAGTATTAGCGAAAGTCTTTAAACAACCTTTGCTATTTCCGAAGGGCAAGCGTCAATGGCTGCTTATTGTGGCACTGATGTATTTTGCTATTCCGTTCACTTTGATGATCTATGGTGAGCAATACATCTCTTCTGGTTTGGCGTCGATCATCTTCGCGAACATGCCCGTCGCTGTGATGCTGATGTCGGGTTTGTTCCTTGGGCTGCGCTTAGCAAGGCATCAAATATTCGGCCTAGTTACTGCGGTTGTGAGCCTGTGTTTAATTCTAGGTAACGAAATGCAGATGGGTGGTGATGACTACTTTATTGGTACGGTTTGCCTTGGGCTTGCGGTTGCGATTCACGCGGTGATGTACGTGTTGGTTCAAAAGCACTGTAAAGGCATCGAAGTACTAACTTACAACGCGGTACCAAGTTTTATTGCTGCGATTTTCTTGTTTGCGGTGTCGGCAGCTGGTGAAAACGTGAATGTTGAATCTTTCACTTGGGATTCAATTTCAGCTGTAGTTTATCTAGGTTTTGTGGCGAGTGTAGGTGGCATTGTGGCTTACTTTAAACTAGGACAGGTTTCGACACCGTTCCAAGCATCAATTTGTTTCCTTATTTTCCCAGTGGTTGCGCTGCTGATCTCTTGTTACATCAATGGTGAAGTTCTATCTGAACAGTCTCTGCTTATGATGCTCCCTCTACTTTGTGGCATCTTACTGACCAAGGCACCAAAAGGAATCTTCAAATTACGCACAGGATTAAAAACCGTAAGAAGCTAATCCTACTGAAACCTATTTGATCGATTAGATCTCTCGACCTAACACATATAAAAAAGCTCCAATATCGCTATTGGAGCTTTTTGTTTATCTCATCATATTGAAACCAACTTAGCGCCAACTAAACAACCGAACTTCATTGCCCTCTTCAGGCTTCTTAGGAATATTTAAAGACAGCGCCAAAGAAACCGCCGCCATCACTGCACCAATGTAAAAAACCGTTGCAGGGGACGATAACCAAATAACACCAAATACGACTGGGATAACGACCGCGGCAATATGGTTGATGGTGAAAGAAACACCAGCGGTCGATGCCATGTCAGCAGGATCTGCAATTTTCTGGAAGTAGGTTTTAATTGCTAGAGCTAAAGCAAAAAACAGGTGATCGACAACATACAATGCTGCCGCCCATTCCGCCGTTTGTACTAAGGCATACCCGACGAACACACCGATCAAACCGACATACTCGAAGATCAACGCCTTGCGCTCGCCAACCACACCAATAAATCGGCCAATGCGTTTTGCGAACAAGAAATTAAATAGGTAGTTGATTAAGAACAATAGTGTTATTTCAGCAGCCGAGTAACCGAACTTCTCTACCATCAAGAAGCCTGCAAACACGGTAAATATCTGCCTTCTTGCTCCGCTCATAAATGTAAGAGCGTAGTAGAGCCAGTAACGCTTTCTCAGCACCAATTTCTTATTCTGTTGAGTCTTGGTCTGAAACTCTGGGAAACCAAAGGTCATCACCAAAACCAAAATAAAACCAATGCCGCCAGTGATGCAATACACCCAAGCAAAATCGAGTTTAAGTTGCTCTAGCATCATCCAAATCGATCCGTAAGTGATTAAGGATGCCAGTGCGCCGACTGAGATCATTTTACCCAGCATCTCGGGCGCTTCTTCTTTACTCAACCATTGCAGTGACAGAGACTGCTTCAGCGTTTCAAAATAGTGAAAGCCCGTCGACATCAAAACCGTCGTCAGCAACAAGCCTGTGAGTGAAGGGAATAAACCGGTTATCGCCGTGCCCACGGTCAGCATCGCCAGCGATATCAACATAAAGCGTTGCTCACGAATAAATGCCAACACAAATACCACGGTAAACGCTAAGAAGCCTGGGATCTCACGAACACTTTGCAGCAAGCCAATATCGGCACCGTCAAAGTTCGCTTTCTCAATCACGAAGTTATTCAGCAGAGCCATCCAGCTCGAAAACGCAATAGGGACAACAATCGAAATCAATAATAAGAAGTTTTGCGGCGTTTTCCAGCTCGCGGTTGATGCACTCATGACAACAAAATCCTAAATAGTAATCCAGTATCATACTCCGGTTTTATGGCAATTAACAAACGATTAACTTTTGTGCTTTTGATGTTTATAAGAGCTACAAATAGAAGCTGAACAAAGCTATAAGCTGGGTAGATAGTCTGTAATATGGAAAGGAAGGGAATCGAATAAGAAGGGAGAAAGTCTCCCTTCTTTGATGCAAAAAACCGTTAAAGACCTTTATAGAAAGTTAGCCATTCACCTCGTTCTAAGCCACTGACGTGCACACCAGAGATGCCACTTGAAGTTGTCGCATTGGTCGGAGAAAACGAGAGGTTTACGTTTTTAAATTTATCGGAGATGTTACTTTCCGTACCCGTTTGAGAAAGAATGTAACCCAAGTTCGTTGAACTCCAACTTGAATTGCCGCTGTCTTCCCACTTTTTGAGGAGTTCTTTGGTCACCAACTGGCTGCCAACCTTGAGAGCCGGGCCGCTGATATTTCGGAACTGATAATAGTCCGCACCCGAAGAAGTTAACACAATCACCTTATCTTCTAACACATACAAAGACTTGATAGCATTGTTACTCAGAGACTCTGTTACAAGTAAGGTTCTCGTCATGTTATCAACGATATAAAGAGAACTTGCTGTGGTAATCGCACTGGTTTTTCCGTCTCGCGATGTCGCGATCTTGCTAATAGCAGAATCAACGGTCAGCTCCCCAAGTACAGTTTGTTGTATCGAGTTAGACACCCACTCAACCTTATTGCTATCCAACCCCAACAATATCTGCTGATTCACGACAATATTGGCTGTTTTAAGGTTTAACTTATCAATCGTCATTTTAGTGGATAGGTTAGAGGTGTCGATAACTTCTGCCGCTAAATTACTGTTTGAAAAGTAATTCTTATAAACAATTAATGCTTCACTTTCGTCGTAAGATGATATGACTTGCGGTGAGGAAGCTTTCAATGCGTGACTCCAGCTTTTCATATCAAGCTTATTAGCGCTTAGCAATTTGAGTTCTTGCTGTGAGTATATCGAGCTTCCGGTATTTTTAATCGCCAGTAACGAGCCACTTTGTAACAGAGGGACCACTGCTGCGAAGTTATCATTGATGCACGACTCACTCGATTTAGGCGGCACGGCTGGATTAGGTTTTGGAATGGGTGGAAGCGTACCTCCACTGCGACTGCTGTATGTATCAATCGCAAAAGCCTTCACGCCAACATTGTTGTTATTCGAACCATTGAGGCTCGTAAGGAAAACACCGTTAGCGCCTTGGCTATTACAAATATCACTCGATGTGGGTGAGACGTAAGCGGTCGGTTTGTAAACCTTATAGGCCTGAACACCATTTAACGCAGGAACTAACTGAATGATTTCACTCGAGTCGACCGGTATTTCTCCGCCTCCAGTACCACCTCCGTGATCGCCATCGTGGTCATCATCATCGTCATCATGGTCGTCGTGATCGTCATCGTCGTCGTGTGAACGGATACTAACCAGACCAGAAACCGCTTGAGATGCAGGGTCACCATTGATTGTCACCGGCTTATTGCGTGAAGAGCTATCAATTTGCATAACCACATCATTAGCCGTTAAAAACACAATCTGACTGCTCGCTGGATTCAGAGCTATCGACTTCGCACCAGACAATTGCGGTACCGATTGTGAACCGCGAACAACCAAAGAGTCTTCAATTTGTAGATGCCGAGAAACCGTACCAGCAACGTCAATATTAGATAAGTCTAAAGTTTTATGTTCTATCATCAAATCAAGAGCATGCGCAATATTGGTATAAGAAGACTGCTTACCGTCACTTTGCGCCTTTTTCAGTGATTTTAACAACAGATTTGATAGATCTTTAGACCCATGAGTTGAATCCAGCACACTAAAATTGATGCCAACATGATCGCCTAACTTACTTTGAAGCGATGCTTTTGCTTGCTCTACATCGTTACTTACCGTTGGGTTAAACATCATCTCGCTATGAATCAAAGTAGTGAAAGGCGTCACCACTCTCATACCAGGAGAAGCAGTCAAAATTGCACCATCATATTGCCTTTGCTGTGCGTACCCAGAAACATCAGCAATCTGTTTCTCTTGATCACTGCATACGCCATTCAGATCTGCATCAGCGCATACTAATGAATCTAGAAACGCATAGCCTGAAGCCGTAGACCCAACTGGGTTTTCGCTATCAGAACTACCTCCACATCCAGAGACCATTAAGACACTAGAGATTGCTAGTGGCAATTTGCATATTAAGAATTTATTGTGCATTTTTTCGACCGATTCACCTAGTTTATGATTTGATTGATAGTATTTTATTTTGCTATTAAATCACTTAACGAAATAAAAGATCAAATGATATTGATAATTACTATCATTTAAATTAATATCCTCCGCCTTTCCCATGGGTAATTTATAAATTATTTGGAGTTCAGGTGGTAAGGAATCCATACAAATTAATGAGTGTTTCACTCGTTTCCACAATGCTGATTGCTTGTGGCGGAGCAGAGTCAGATCCGAAGCTCAAACAGTCACAAACTAAGCCAAGTTCTCAGAATATTTCGGGCATTGCTTTAGATGGTTATTTACGCAACGCGAAGGTTTGTTTAGACAGAAACAGCAATGCTATGTGCGACTCTGCTGATGGAGAAATTGCCACTACGGACGCCGAAGGACGATTTCAGTTAGACGTCGACAATGATGTCGCCCAATACCCAATATTGGTTGAAGCGGTTGCCGGTATAACCATCGATATGGATTCACCGAATCAGCCTATTGAATCCGGATTTACGTTAGAAGTACCGAGTAACACTTCGAACGTGATCAGCCCCATGACATCTCTTATTGCGAGTGTAGCGAAAACCAGTGGCATCAGTTTTGATGAAGCAACTCAGCTTGTGGCCAGCGACTTAGGCATCGATAAACAACTGGCTGTTGGTGATTATTCCGCATCAAACTCAGCGATAAGCCGTGAAGTACACATGTTTGCACGCGGTGTTACTCGCGTACTTCAAGAAGCACAAATGGCCTCTGTTGATGCAGGTGTCGACCAAGTGAATGCTCGAAAAGGCTCTATGTACAAATTGGCCGAACTTGATTTGGCAGAATTTAAAGCCAAGACCGATTTGCTGTCTCATGGCGCATCAGGAACCGATAGCGCATTGAAGCAACTTGGTAAGGAGTACCGAGATCAACTCAAAGTTTCCCAAGAAGACATCGATGGCAATGAAATCATCACTAGACCGCCGGCTCCTAAACATGGTCAGGTCAATGATGCCTCAGACACCTTCGACTGGCAGTTTGTACGTGGCTTCAACCACAACACAGATTACGAATATTCGCTAAATGCCGGTAGCACCTGGTCGACTGTCATTCGCAAACCGATTGTGGTTGGAAAACAGGCATTCGATAAAGGCGCTATTCAGGTTCGAGTCGCAGCCTCTAGTGCACGTAATACTCCAGCAGGTAAACCGCTTCTTTCACACAAAGCATTTACGCTAACGACAGTGCCTGCTGCTCCAGCTTGGATTACGGTAAATAACGCGATCAACCAATTTGATTGGGCATTGGTCGACTCGTTTAATGAACTGGGTTTGTATGAATATTCATTAGATAACGGCTCAAACTGGACAAAAGCGACTGAAAAGCCTCAAGACATTCAAGACCTAGATATCCCAGTTGGACATCTAAAAGTTCGTGTAGCCAAAGATGACTCGCTAGGTCACCCAACGGGATTAAGTTCAGCGTCAGAACAATCGATGACGGTAACCCCAATCCAGCCCGCGCAACCAGTACTAGATTTTGCTAACGACAGCACCAATCAAATCAATTGGCTTTGGGTAGCTGGATACAACGATCCGTCTTTCTACGAGATTAATCTAGGTAATGGTTGGCAGGACGTCACCGCACTGCCGTATCTTGTGGGTAATGTGTCACTTCCTGTAAACACGATTTCGGTTCGCGTTAAGTCAAATGCACTGGATGCTCGTCCCGCGGGAGTTCCCTTGGTTATCAGCTCCGCGTTCACTCGCTCAGAAAATCAACCTGTAGCACCAACCTCACCGATTGTTGACGATGCAGAAAACACATTCGCATGGAAGAACGTTCAAGGGTTCACGGGGAGTGACTCCTACGAATACTCACTAGACAGAGGTCTTACATTTACCCCTGTAACTAGCAACCCACAAGCTATCCCTGATGAGATATTTTCCAAGGGACAAGTCTGTGTGCGCGTAAAAGCAGAATCGGACCCTCTACATGATCCTGGCGAAGCGCTGTGTTCAGACAAGGGCTACTCCGTTACTCCTAGTATGCCTGCCGCGCCGACATCACCAATCTCTCAGGATGGGTTAGACACATTTGATTGGACATTCGTTACCGGGTTTTCAGAGGTAACGGATTACGAGATCAATGCGCTTAACACAGGTTGGACAGTCGTTACCATAAAGCCATATCAGCTAAACGACCAAGCTTACGCTATTGACTCAATTCAAGTGCGAGTCAAACGAGATCCAATTACCGGTCGTCCTAGTGGAGCAGAGCTGACAAATGATACTGCGTTTACCGTTCGTCCATCTGCACCCAATGCTCCAACTGGACTAGTGGTGAACGATACGGACAACACGCTAGATTGGACATACTTTGGCGAATTCACACAACCAGAGCATTTCGAAATCACGCTCGACTCAGGTTCAACTTGGACTAAAGTCACCGTAAAACCGGTTGTGATCGGTAATATCGACAAGAATATCGGTGAAGTTCAAATGCGCGTCGCTCAAAACCCGACGAATGGCATGCCTCATGGCGTAGCAGCATTAACCACACAAGCCTTCACCAAAGTGTTTGAGATTCCAGCACCAACCTCGCCTGAGATCACCAACACTTTCACTGGCTCAAACCCAATCAAGACCAATGGTTTTGAATGGGACTACTTAACAGCTAACGTTGATGGCCAATCTGTTCGCTTTGATGACGCCGAATACTATGAGTTCACCAACGACAAAGGTCTGACTTGGCAGCCTGCTGTTTCGAACCCACAGTTCATTGGCCCTGAAGCATATGACAAGGCTAATGTCGGTATCCGACTAAAAGCACATGCGAAAGAAGGCGTAGCAAACTCAACCAGCGACACGCTTTGGGCAACAGCAGCAAGCAGCCGCTTTGTCAGCCTAAAATTCGTACCAATGAAAACCCGTTCGCAAGCTGCTGATTTTGGTTATGGTGGCTCATGGAATACCTACTCGCTCAATTGTATCGCTGAATACGATGATAAAGGACAAGGGGAGCCGACGTTTTGGGCAAAGCGATTCTCTTCAGAAATCAATACCGTCTTCGATAAAGTCGCTCGACTGATTGCTTGTGATATCACTGGTTGGACACTTCCGGACACCAATGAAGTGATTACGTTATCGCAACGAGATCCTGCAACACTGCCATCAAATCTAAGAAGTGGTGGTTACTTGGTATCGAATCAGTCAATGAATACATTAGCGGATAAAAATGGCGTCGCTGTCACTATCAACAAAGGCCAGGAATCTGTTGAGCAATATTATTCAAAATACGCATACGCTAAGTGGCAATTGCCATCAGGTACAGAGTTACTCACTGGTGTAGATAGCGCGACGACTGAAATAACCGCCTTCCTGATTACACAAGATACGAAGATTAACGCTACGGAGCTTTATCTAGAAACCTGGCTAACCGCCAACCAATCTAAGAGCAAAGGTTACGCTGTATTAGAAACGGAAGCTCAAGCTAAAGTACTAGAACTACAGGCTTTAGCCCAACCATGGGCAGATGATCTTAAGAATACGAAGCTAAAACTAAAAGCTCTTGAATTTCAGGCATCTGTTGCTCAAAGCCGAACTGATACTGAGAGCCTTGAATTCATTAGCAAGGTAAAAGCGTATAAGGAGCAAGTCGCTAAATTAGAGCAAAACACCATTGCACTGAGCGCATTAGTCTCTGGTTCTGAATTTGCTCAAAAATTGGCGTTCATGCAGCAAAAATCCGTAACTCTATCCAGCTCAACCAACGCACTAAGTTCAGCGTCACTGGCTAAGGATATTCACCAAGCAAGTTTAGACCTGTACAGCGCGATTTCAGTTCTAGAACAACAATATGAAATGGTTAACTCGTTCGTAAGCGAGCTAAATACATCAACACAAACGCTAGCCTCGGAGTTTGCCACCTTAACAACATTGTTCCAAAAGTTTGTCAGTGAGATGAACACGACCGCCAAAATTCACAACCTAGTACAATCAAAAGTGCTAGCAAAAGATGGACTGAAACAGGCAAAAGACAATGGCTTTAGCGTTTCTCAAGTAGACGCGATGGTAAGCAGCCGCTTCGCTAAATTGGACGAATTAGGCAACTACCTACCAAAAAGCACTACCTACCAACAAGGCTGGCGTTGTGTTGAAGACACTAACATCGTAGGCAAACGCCGAGTTTGGACACTGCTCAAAGACGGCCGCCCAAAAGGTGCTGACGATCTTGCTTATGACGCTTCAGCCTCTGGTGTAGCAAGTGTCTTAGGCAGTAACGGCCTATTAGAAAGCACTAATGATGCGGACTTGTGTGGCTTCAACGATTGGAAAGTACCAGCGCTGTCTCAGCTACTTTCACTGCAAACTAAAGCAATCTCTAGCTCAAACTCGACCATAACAATCGATACCGATGCATTCCCTCATCACCGGGGGCTGGATCCGGAGTATGACAAATATAGCTCTTACGGTGGTGTGACCTTTTACTACTGGTCAAATCAAACGATGGGCACTGAGCAATACATCACAAACTACAGCGCCGAACGCAGCTACCAAGATGTATATCTTTCAGAAGTCGGCGGTACTGAAGATGTTGTCATCTTAGGGCGTCTGGTTAGAGAAAAAGCGACTACATACCAGTACCTAGATATGCAAGGGAGCGTGGTAGCCGATCGCCAAAATGCTATTTGCGCACAAGACACTGACAGCACCCTCGTTTGGCAACTGTTTACCAACGGAGACAGCAGTCGTTTCAAGAAGTACGTAGAGGTAACACCTTTAATTTCAACACGAAATACACAAAAGGTGTGTGGCAAAGCAAACTGGCGCTACCCATCAAAAGCAGAACTATACGGGTTGCTACCGATCAATGCGGATGTCTTTAAATTTAATGACGTGACGGGTGGAGGCTACTCAAACCATAGTTCCTATATCACCAGCGATCCCGCTCCTTATGGTCGTGTCCTCGGATTGAATATGACAACCATGGATGAGAGCCAAGTCGGCACTCAAAGTTACGACGGCCGCTACCTATACCGACTTGTTGCCAAATAGGCACTAAAAATCTCTTATTAATTACTACAACAGCCTCTGCTGAGGCTGTTTTCATCTAGGAAACAAGAAATGTTGAACAAGAAAAAGCAACGCGGTGCAGCCGCAATCGAATACGCCATTCTCGCAGCAGCAATGGCAGTCGTACTACTCAATTTTGTTGGCGGTGAGAATGGCGATCTAACCAAAGAGATTACTGGCGCTTACCAGACTGTCGTCGATAAGCTCAAAGACGCTCAAAAATCAGAATAAGTCCGTTTACCGTAAATTAAAGGAATAGTTATGACTTCCAAGCGACTCATGTTGCTGTCGTTATTTTGCTCGGTGCTCGGATTATCCGTTTTACTGTTGAGCCAAACCAATAGCGAGTCTGCGACCACCTCTTCTAAACAAGCCGCTAAGCAAACGGTCAAAGTGCTGGTTCCAACTCGTACGATTGAGATAGGCCAAACCTACACGCCAAACTCGTTTCGATGGAAAGAAGTTCCACAGCAAGAGTTAGAGAACTACATCGACCACGTGACACCGGAAGATATTTCTGCCGACCACACGATGTCAGGGCTAGCACGTACCAAGTTAGTCAAAGACTCAGTGTTATCGAAGGCCGATATTACAGAACCTAAAGGTGGCTACTCGCTCTCATTGAAGTTGCAACCGGGCTATCGCGCGATTTCGGTTCCTGTCGATCAAGTCACGTCTAATTCAGGCTTCATTGAACCGGGCGACAGAGTGGATATTCTCCTACTCGGTTCACAGGATGGTGAGCTACTTCGTTATGGCAATTCATCTCAAGGATTGTACGTTACAACGATAGTGCATGATGCAAGAGTCTTGGCATTCAATAACAAGCAAACCGCAGAATCTTATCAAAAGGCTCGGGAATCGAATGGTTTCGAAAATGGTATCCCTGACGACAGCAGTGTCTCTTTAGAAGTAACACCCGAGCAAGCAAACCAAGTGGTACTTGCAAAACAACTAGGAAAGTTAACGCTTGTATTACGCGGGCAAAACGAGGCTCAAGATCAACCTCAACACGCAAATGCCGTGACGCTGAAAGTCATTTCTCCAGACACAACTCAGGTATTACCTGACGTGGGTTTGGTGGAATTTAGAGCCGAAAATAAAACCGTCAATAATAAAACTGGAGCTGATAACAATGGCTAACATCTGTCGTTGGTGGGGTGTTCTCCTGCTATCAAGCCTATGTGTCTCTTTTGCATCTGCAGCATCAACATTTGATGTCACGATCAATGAGGCAAGAATGATTCGCTTACCAGAAAAAGCGAAATCTATTTTCATCTCTAGCACCCATATCGCTGATTACCAAACCTTAACCAACACTAAGGTAATGGTATTTGGTAAGCGAGCTGGCAGCGCTACGATCACCGTTTTGAATGAGCAAGAGCGCGTGATTTATACCAATAAAATTCGCGTCACGCACAACAGCCGCGAGTTCAATGAACTGGTTAAAAACAAATTCCCTGAAGCGTCAGTCAACGCGGAATCTCTGGGCGGAAAATTATGGCTTAAAGGACGCGTTTCTTCTCCGATGATGGCACACAATATCGTGTCGCTAGCAAAAGGCTACCTATCCCCGGTTGTCGATTCTACCGGACAACCAGAAAGCTCAAGTTCGGAAGGAAACAATAGCAACAGCAGTAGTTCAACCAATCAAAATCAGCAGACTCAACCCAATGATGATGAGCTGATCAATCAATTGGTTGTCACCATGCCAAATCAGGTCAACATTCGTGTAAAAATCGCTGAAGTCTCAAGAAATGTATCCAATAAGTTGGGCATCAAATGGGGTTCAATCGCTGGCGGTGTGGGGCAATTTTCGTTTTCAAAGCTGCCTAATGTCAGTAGTTGGGGCAAGCCGAGCATTACTGCTCTGATTGATGCGCTAGCAACCAACGGCATGATGTCTGTGCTTGCTGAACCTAACTTGACCGCGATGTCAGGCGAAGATGCGGAGTTTTTGGTGGGTGGGCAAGTACCGCTACCACTGATCACGGCTGACACCACTCAAATCGAATACAAAGATTTCGGTGTAAAACTGAACTTCACCCCAACCGTGCTCAGTCAAAACCGTATCAGCTTAAAAGTAAATCCCGAGGTCAGTAACATCTCAATCGAGAGCCAACAAGTGATAAACGGAACTAACTTCCCTTCTTTTACCACTCGTAGCGCCGCCACCACCATTGAATTGGCAAGTGGGCAGAGCTTTGCTTTAGGTGGGCTATTGAAATCGGAAGACATCGAACAACTACAAAAAGTACCGCTCATCGGTGAGATACCAGTACTCGGTAGCCTGTTCCGCTCGACTGAATTCACTCGTAGAGAAACAGAACTGATCATCATTGTAACGGCTTACCTAGTTCAACCGACTCGTTCGGACTCAATGCCACTACCAACCGATGGCTTAATCCCATTGAGCGATGTTGAACGTTTACTGGCATGGCCAAGAGAGCAACAAAAAACATCAAATAATAAAGCGACTTATACCGACAACCAGAAGCCTCGCTTACTGGGTGACAACGGGTTCTACTACTGAGGACATCATGAACAAATTATCCTTATTACTGCCCGCTCTCTTTGCGCTTGCGGGTTGCGCGCCAACGCCTACAACCCAACAACCTTCTGTGGATGTGGTGTCCGTGACAAACAAGCTGACTTTAACACTGTCGGGTAAAACGTTATCGGCTCAAGAGAAAGCTGATATCTCTGACTTTATTGCTCGCCGAGGCACGCTATCCAACTTAATGGTCAAAATTGAAAATACGACTCAGAAAGGAGAAAGCCAAAGTGAAAAAGTTAGGCTTCGTCTGATCGAGTCAGGCCTCTACCCTTCGCAAATTTCAGTGTCAGACACTGCGGCGCAAGGTAAAGGCGACATCACGATTTTTGTTGAATCTTATCGTGCCAAAGTAACGGTATGTGACGCGGGTAAAACACCAAGAACCACACTCAACGCTTATCGTACTCAGCGCAATTTTGGTTGTGCGAATGCCAATGCACTGGCGCAAATGGTCGCAAATCCAAAAGACCTGATAGTTGGTCAGCCCATCGACAGTGCACAAGGACAAAAAGCGGTGTCTAGCATCGATAACTACTTCGCACCACCAGCACAAAACCAACAGACAAACTCTGGTTCTTCGAATACCACGCTAGGAGGTTCGCAATGAATCAAGTACACAACTTAACGGTACTGATCGCGGCATCGGAGCAACTCGATACATTAGCGCTCACATACACACTGAATGATTTCGGTATCAACAACATCACAACCTCTTCGAATCAAGAAGATGACGTGGTGAGACAGGTACTTAAAAATGACGTTAAAACCATCTTCCTCGATGTATTGAATAGCGAATTGCCAGAATCAAAACAGGTTGTGCAGCGTTTAATACAACGTACTGGGTGCCAGGTTATCGCGATTGGTCATTCAACCGAAATTTTGGCTTACCGTGGAATGCTCGCATCCGGTGCTAGTGACTATTTAGTCAACCCAGTGACACCACAAGATCTTGAACACGTCTCCTTTGCTGCTTTGCAACTCAACAACGAAAAACGAAATGAAAAAGTCGTTTCCATTGTCAGTGCAAAAGGTGGCTCAGGAAGCAGCACCATTATCGCGACGTTATCGCAACAGCTTGCCGAACTCGATAAACGAGTAACTTGTATGGACCTCGATTTTTCGATGGGTGATTTGGATTTACTACTCAATGTCGAAGGCAACACGGCGTTGGTCGAGCTTTTACAATACCCAGAAAGATTAGAACCTCTCGTGTTTGAGCGCAGCGGGATCAGTGTGTCACCCGAGCACACGCTCTTTACCGGCTATCTACCTTTAGACACCACACCATTTTGGCCACAAAAGAGTGCATTCGATCAGTTTACAAAGTTCTGCCTGCAAAGCTCAGACTACTTATTGATCGACATCCCGACCTATTCCTTGCGCGACCAGGTCGGCTTTGAAGCGCTAAAAAGTGCCGATATCCGAATCATTGTGGTGGAGCCTACACTCAGCTCCATTCGCAATGCCGGCCAGATAATCAAACGACTTCAAAACCAAGCCGCTTCACAAACTATTGTGGTGTTGAACCATTGTAAGTCCGATTCCGCATCCCTTATTTCGGTCAATGATGTGAAGAAATCACTCGGAACTTCCGTAGACATCGTGATTCCATTTTTGCCTAACCATTTCTTGAGCAAGTCATCGCTTGGTCAGCCTGCCCATAAAGGCAATAGGAAAGTGAAGCTCGCGTTTCACTCTCTACTTGAACTAGTCACTGGTGAGCCGCAACAAGGCAACCGCCGTTTTTGGAAGCGAGGCGCATAATGTTTGGTCAGAACACACAAGCCATAGATCCGATTGAAGCGAATAGAGCTCGGTCTCATGAAGCCCTAACATCAACACCTTCGGTTCGTGAGCATTATCATGTGATCCATGAAGAGGTCATTAAGGCGATCGACCCATCGGTTGTAGTGAGCTTAAGCGCACCCGATCTTGAAGCTAGAATTGCCGAAATGGTGTCAGATATCGTGGTCTCTAAGCAGTTACCACTTGGTCACAAAGATGTCGCTCACTCAGTAGAACAACTGCTTAATGAGTTTCTAGGATTAGGTCCACTACAGCCCTTAATTGAAGACCAAGGCATTACCGACATCATGGTCAATGGGTACCGTGAAGTCTACGTAGAACGCTCAGGAAAATTGCAAAAAACGGCAGTTCAATTTCGCAATGAAGAACAACTTCTCAACCTAGCGCGACGCATCGTCAGCAAGGTTGGGCGAAGAATCGATGAGTCCAATCCATTAGTCGATGCTCGATTGGATGATGGTAGCCGTGTCAATGTGATGATCCCACCGCTAGCACTTGATGGAACCTACATTTCCATCCGAAAATTCAATGAGAATAAGCTAACACTCAGCCAATTAGCTCAGTTTGGCGCAATGTCGAAATCGATGGTTAAACTTATCGATATTATTGTTCGCTCACGCCTTAATGTGCTTGTTGCAGGAGGCACTGGTGCAGGTAAAACCACACTGCTCAATGCGATGTCTTTTAGCATTTCACCTCAAGAACGCATCATTACCATTGAAGACACCGCAGAACTGCGTCTACAACAGCCTCATGTTGTTCGCGCTGAAACTCGCCCAGCCAATGCCGAAGGCTTAACGCCAATTACCCAGCGAGAGTTGGTGCGAAATGCTCTACGTATGCGACCAGATCGCATCATTTTAGGCGAAGTTCGTGGTGATGAAGCCTTTGAGATGATGCAGGCAATGAACACCGGCCATGATGGTTCACTGTGTACATTGCACGCAAACTCGGCAACTGACGCGCTGGTTCGCATGGAAAACATGTTGATGATGAGCCAAGCGACACTGCCTCTGTTCTCATTACGTCGCCAAATCGCAGACACCATCGATGTGGTTATACAAGTCGAAAGAATGCGTGATGGCAAAAGACGCATTGTTTCGATCACCGAGGTGCAAGGGTTAGAAGGAGAACAATACATCACTCAAGACTTGTTCAAATTCAAACCTTTATCGGAGGATCAACAAAGCAACCTGATTGGCGAATACAAGAGTGCTAAGTGCGTACCAAGCTTCAATGAAAAAGCCAAATACCACCAACTCGATGCTCAACTAAGAGTAGCGATGGAGCTTGAAGCCTAATGATCTTAGTTCTCACTGTTTTCGTTTTATTTATCGCGATCGGGTTAATCAGGTTGAGCTCAAAGCAAGCCATCGTCAATAAACGGCTGTTATTGGTAAGCGGCAGTCAACGCTCGCTTACAGCTGACGTTTCAATCAAAAAAACCAACCACCAGCGCAGCAACAAACTGCATGCTTTCTTTTTACGAATGAATGCATTGCTGCCAGTTTGGGATAAGTACTTCATTGCTTTATCAGCTATCGGTTTCCCAGCATCAGGCCACATGTTATTTCCCCAACTGGCAATGCATCATCAACTTTTCGCCGCTGTTGGACTTTGGTTTGTATGCACATGTGCCTTGGTGATGTACCGCCGAAAAATGCAGGTAGAAGAGTTCGAACAAGGCATCATCAATGTACTTGGCTTAATTTCTAGAGCGGTGGCTGCGGGGCTCTCAGTCCCACAAGCGATTGAACAAGTGTCAGAAACCCAACCAGGACTATTAGGACGTGAGTTCTCCTATATTCGCGATAACTTAACGCTCGGTTTAAGCCTTCGACAAAGCCTCGATGATGCATGCGTTCGCCTTCCTTACAGCAGTTTTCGCTACTTCTCGGTCGCGTTAATCCTGAATCAATCTAATGGTGGCCAACTGCGCGACATTCTTCAAAGCTTAAGCAGAACCATGCATGACAATCGAGCGATGAGAAAAAAGGTCAAGAGCTTAACCTCGGAGCCTCGTATGACAGCCCTCTTTCTCTCTATCTTACCCTTGGGGTTATTGGGTGGTATCTATTTGATGGAACCCACCATGATAATCCAATTGTTCAACACCGAATCGGGACAGCGTGTACTAACCTACGCCGTCATTAGCATCAGCTCAGGCACACTCATTTTGAACGCTCTGACTCGTAACAAAAGGTTCTCATCATGATGTATGTTGCCTTGCTTCTGTTGGGATGTGCATTACTACTGACAGTTGTCGCACACTTGTCTTCTTTCAAACGAGATGTTGTCGCTGAGCGACTGACTCGCGTATCGAGCTACTCCTCTAAGTACACCACCGCTTCTAGCAACTGGCGCTTCCAAGGTGCAAAACCACGACGCCAGAAGTTAACCCTCATTGGCTGGTTGAGTCCTAATGCAGAGATCTACTTTCTTGGCTTAAGACTACTGACGATGGTGACGGGCTCTATTGCTTGGTATGTCACTCGAATCCAAGTGCTTAACATGAACTCTGTGGCCGAATGTATCGCAATCGCCATTGTGGTTGGCATCCTGTTCGACCGCATTCTAGATTGGCGCGTGAACCAAGTCCGAATGCAAATTAGCCGCGTTATTCCTGATGCTGTCGATCTGATGGTGGTATGTGTCGCATCAGGTCTAACACTCGAAGCGGTATTTCGCTGTGTCGGTGAAGAAATGCGTGCTATCTCTCCAGCGTTATCACGCGAATGGCTACTCACTGCGACTGAAATATCGGTTCTTGATTCACCACAAACGGCACTTTCAAACCTAGACAAACGAGTGCAGCTTCCTGACATCAACAATATTGTGACCACCATGAATCAAGCACTTCAATACGGCACGCCTCTCGCTGAAGCGTTAAAGCTGATTGCCTCTGATAGCCGCCAATATCACTTCTTAGAGCTTGAAGAATGGGTAGGAAAAATACCAGCCAAGATGTCATTCCCTTTAGTGGTCTTCATCATGCTACCTGTTGTGGGCATTATTGTTGTGCCAATCATGTTATCCCTTAAACAAACTCTGGGGGGCTTATGAACAAGATCTTTCTCTTGGGGTTAGCGCTAATTTTAGTCGGCTGTCAGTCAACGAATAACGTTGAAACAGAGGCTACTGAAGACATGAAAGTCGCCGAGGTTGCACTGATGAATGGCAAACCAGAAAGTGCCATGGAGCTGTACCGAAAGATGCTGATATCGAAGCCTGATGACCCGCAGCTACTCTTGCTAATGGGGTCCGCTGCGAATCAAGCGAGTCGTTATGATGAGGCACTGCATTATCTAAAGCGTGGTATCGAGCTTAATCAATCGAGCGCGATTTACAGAGAACTTGGCCGCGCGTGGTTGGCGCTTGGTGAGCTTGAACAAGCCACATCAGCACTCGAAGAATCTGTCAGATTAGTTACAACTGATGATGTCGCCCACAACAGTCTAGGCGTAAGTTACTCGCTCAATAAGCAGTATTCAAAAGCGCGTGAATCTTACTCTCATGCCCTTAGTTTGATGCCATCCAGTAATGAGTATCGCAACAACTTAGCCATGGCTTGGATACTCGATGGCAAACCAGAGCAAGGGATCCGAATTCTGCACCCGATCTTTGTCCGAGGTGAAGCGAGCGTAAAACTGCAACTCAATCTAGCACTGGCTTATGCGCTTTCTGGAGACAGTGATTCAGCGAAAAGTATCGCTCGTGCACATCTATCTCAACCTGAGTTCGCCAACAATAGTCTGTATTACCAAGAGGTTGCTGCTAAAACTGAGCAAGGAGAACTGTGATGCTCTCTCGTCAAAAAGGGGCGCAGACCGTCGAGTTTGCAATGTTGGTGGTACCGTTCCTGATACTCATCATCGGTTTCTTTGAGATCTGCCGCCTGCTGTTGGTCAACATCATCCTTGATGTAGCCGTTAATGCGGGGGTTCGTGAGGCCAAGACACGGCCGATTAGTCCTATTTCAGACCAAGCTTTTGCCGAGACCATCGCAAAGTTCCCACTGATAGATAAGAGCAAGCTCGTCTTGGATCCATCGCCGCTATACGCCGAAAACTTCTCAGATTTAGTTAATGAGAAACCAGTATCCAAAAGCAGAGCAGTGTTAGGCGAGTACAAGGTGTCTTACTCATTTTCATTTGCCTTATTACCTAATCTATCAACTCAGTTTTCTGAGTCTATCGGCAACATGACAACCTTGAAAAGAAAGGTACTGGTTAGTTATGACAACAAATAAAACACCTCGAAAAAAACAAGCGGGTTCAGCAGCGATTGAGTTCCCCTTTGTTGTGCTCGCACTCATGATCATTTTGTGGGGGCTTGTTGCCGTCTATCGCTTATTCAGCCTGCAGACTCAACTCGACAACGTGACATATAACCTAGTGAATGCTGTCTCCCTGACGCAACTAAAACCAGAGCAAGGCCCAAACGGATTACCTAATACGTTAAAGAATCAGCTTCTCGCTCTCGCCGAGCGTTATCTTCCGCAAGACATTGAACGTAACGATATTGGGTTGTTACTTGAGAGCCGTGTATTTGATACAGCCGCTTCGAACTGGGAATACAAGCACATCCATGCCGGGATCACCTGTCAAAGCGACACACCTATCGAACAACTAACGGCACTTGTCGTAGAAGGTAGCGGCGACCCTGCGTTAGATGGAAGACCATCCACCTTGGTTCAACTCACTTTATGTGTGAATACACCGTTTGATTACAAGCGACTCGATCCTCCTAAAACACTCTCAAGTTCATCAGCCGTGATAGGAAAGCATTATGGTTAAACCAATATTCGGCAGCATTGCGCTTAAAAAACAGCAAGGCTCCATGACCATTTCATTGTTGGCGTTACTGTTTCCCGCGCTTTTCATCGCCGTTGGCACTCTGATGATCACGGCACAAGTGATGGTTTCAAACCGAGCTGCGCAAGCCGCCGATTCGGCCGCATTAGCTTGTGCCTTTGCTGATACAGCCACACACCCAATGATGTTGGCTTACCAAGATTACTATAAGCCAACCCTAAACGGGGTGAGTGACTTACAACCAGAAAACCCAGGCTCAAGCTGCCGTATTAGCCTAGGTTATTCATTGTCACCGATACTGCCCAACTTTAAATATGAGAGCTATGCAAACAAGGTAACGGCAACGGGTGGAGGTTATAAAGGTGTGGTTGAAAGCAAGCAATCCTCGATTCCAACGGAGCTGGTTTTAGTACTTGATGTGTCTGGATCGATGGGTTCAAACATCCAGTCATTGAAATCCATTTTATCCAATGCTTTGAATACGATTCAATCTCAGAGTAAGAACGTTAACGATTTAGATTCAGTAAGAATTTCAATCGTTCCTTTCGACTCTGGCGTTGCAGCGCAGCGCCCACCTTGGTTATCCAAAGAAGCAGCCGGAATCTACTGTATCGATGGGCTTAGCTATCGTAGTGGCAATTTCTCTGCGGCACTGACCGTCGATAACCTAGCGACGCTTCACTCAGAGCGACCGGTGAAATTTACACCGCCAAGTCAATGGTTAAGCGACTGTAATCAAAATTCACCAATGCTGCCATTGACCAACGTATTTTCCCGCGTCCAAAACTCGATAAACAGCCTAACAGCAAATGGCGGTACTCGCTCTTATCACGGTTTGGTATGGGGAGTGAGACAGCTTATCCCACGCTGGCAACAAGCATGGGGATTGAACGCCAGCACAGTTCCCGAAACCAGAAGAAAATTGGTGCTTTTTACCGACGGTGATGACAGTGGAGACGCGTTTATCCAACTGGTTAACGCCGGGTTCTGTACTACCGCAATCAATCAATATGGCATCGAAATGAACTTCATCGGCTATGGCGTCAGCCCTTCTCGAATCGCTCAATTCGAGAACTGTGCCGGGGATCCACAACGCGTGTTTAGTGCCACCAGCACGGCTCAGCTCAACGAGTACTTTTCCGATATTTTAGCCGTTGAATACTCGGCAACCATCAAACTCACTCGCTAATCCAAACAAAGCGTTTGATTGGAAACACCTGAATTTAAGCATTGAATTAAAAACAAACAAGTTAAAAACAATATGGAGAAAAACATGTTTACACGAGCCCTAGCACTATTGGCGCTGTGCCTTTCTTTACCTGCATTGGCTTATCAAGAAGGGGATTCGTTGTCGCCAGACGTCATAGAAAAACTTCAACTCAACAAGGATGAACTGACCATTGTCGACTTCTTTGCAGAGTGGTGCGTGTCTTGCCGTGAAGAGCTACCAGAAGTCAATCAACTCTACACCGAACTCAAAGGCACAGGCGTCACGTTTAAAGGCGTTGATGTGGATGAAGATGTTGAGGTTGGCTTGGAGTTTCAAAAACAACTCGGACTGGAGTTCCCTGTTGTTAACGACCCTGAACAAGCGTTGATCGCAGAGTTTAAACCTATCGGCATGCCTGCGCTTTACTACATCTACCAAGGCAAGGTTATCAAGATTCGTTTTGGTGCCATTAACCACATTAGTGATGTGATTACTGATGACCTCACCAAGATGGGAGTGCAACTGTAATGTTAATCAAAGTCACCCTTGTTGGGCTACTCGCTATTCCAATGACGGCTAATGCCACGCTAGAACTCGACCTCAGTGGTCTGGGCAAAAAGCCCGTTGAGCAACAAGCCACTGACAAAAACGAAGGTCCTATCGTTGAAGAAGAGATCATCTCCAGCACCGTTTATTCAAGTGGCGGTGATTATTCCAACCCGGAAGCGAAACGTGCAACCAGACGAAACATTGAGATGGTTAAACCCAAGGCAAAGCAACTGGTTATCGAACAGAAAGCACCTGAAGTGAGCAACAAACCTTCTGCTCTGGCTTTTGTTGATGAGTTCCTTGGTATTGAACCAATAAAGCCTTGGGAAAAAGGCACATTGGCTCAAAAAGAGATGAAACCCGGTGGCCCGGTGCCTGAATTCGACGTCTTTTCTGAAAAGGTCTTCGCTTACAAACAAGGTTCCGTCGGCGGCAGTGGCGTTGGTGGCGGAGGTTGTGGTTGTAACTAACCGCTCCTTCAACGAATAAATCAGTACTTCAAAACAAAATAAGAAAAAAATGAAAAAACTACCAATTACGCTGCTGAGTGCAGCGGCAGTGGCTAACGTGGCATTAGCTGAAGATCATATCTCCGTTCATTACCTTAGCTATGAGGAATACGATGACAGAGTATCAGCCAATGACACCATGGTTTCGATTGAGAAAAGTATCGGCTTAGATTGGACACTCAACGCAGAGATAAGCTACGACAGTGTTTCCGGAGCCTCACCAGCATGGGGGCCGACGACACCTCCCGCTTCCAATGCCGATCAGATCAATCGCGCTTTAAAAACTCAACAAGCACAAGACAAAACCAACGAAGTGATTCGTGCGGGTTACGATCCTCACCGCAGCGGTTATGAAATCCAAAAAGTAGGACTTGAAGACACCAGAAAGTCCATCAGCTTAAGCGCGACCTATCGCGACACCTTACGTAACGAATGGACACTCGGTGGTAACGCTTCACAAGAAGAAGATTATGAAAGCCTTGGTATCAATGGCAAAGGTTTAGTCTATGCCGACAGCACGAAAAACCGTTCGTACAGTCTGGGTGGCTCAGCCCTTTTCGATAAGACTCAAGCGTTCGGCAAATACTCATTGGGCTCATCCAACAGCCAGAGCTGGGAAGATATTTTCACTGGTAGCTTGGAAGCTGGGTTATCACAAACCTTCACGCCTAATTTATATAGCATTTTTACGGCTTATGCGGGTTACCGCAGTGGCTATTTAAGCAATCACTATTTAACGGTTCTGCGTGAAGTCGATATCAATGACGACGGTAAAATCGATGATGACGAAGTGTTCTTAGGGCAAGACTCTCGACCAGACACACGACTCTCTGGCGGTATTAATCTCCAAGCCTTTTACTCATTGTCCGATAGCCTAAAAATCCGACCAAGATACAAATGGTTTATGGATGATTGGGGCGTAATGTCTCACCAGTTAGGCGGCAAATTATCTTGGCGAGTGAGTGAATGGTTAACGTTGGCACCGGGCTATTTCTGGTACACGCAAGATGCGGCCGATTTCTATCGCGACCCAAGTAGTGCCGATCCTTCTTTTGCTTCATCAGGCTACGCAACTTCAGACCTTCGCTTAGGTAACTTCACGGCCAATGCCTATGAACTAGGGGCGAGTATCAAGGTACATAAGAAATTACGCTTAAATGCGCTTGCTGCATATTACGAACAGAGCAACGGTTTTGAAGCGCAATGGTGGGCGGTTGGAGCAACCTATGAGTTCTAATCTACCCTTTGTGCACCGCTTTAATGCGATGACAGTGCCGTGTGAAGTGCAAATCCTGTCGATTGATTTAGCGAACTTTCCAGAGGCAAGTACAAAAGAAATCGCCGATGAGATAGAGCAAAACACTCGCCGTTTAGAAGACAAATATAACTTCTATTGCGACGATTCGTGGCTAACACAATGCATTAATCAACGAGCGTCATGTGATGTCGAACTCGACCCTGAATCTGCCGAGGTTTTCCAACACCTCGACCGATTAAGTCAACTGACGTTCGATACCTTTGATACTACGGTCGGCAGCATCAAACATCTTTTAAAACAGAAGCCGAAGATGTTGCACAGTCACGCCTTCCAAGCACTGTCTTCAGCTTTGGGGAAGCAAGCGTGGGAGCTGAAAGGAGCAATGGATCTAAAAAGAACCGTCGATCTACAAGGAATCATCGATTTACAAGGGACAAGGCTACACGTCCCTGATTCACGTACTCGCTTCGACTTTGGCGGCGTCATCAAAGAGTACGCCGTTGACCAAGCGGTAGCGATCGGCAAACAGCTCGGCGCGACGTCGATGTTAGTGAATTTTGGCGGTGACATCTATGCGTTGGGAACCAAACCGGATGGCTCGGCATTTAACATTGCTGTCTTAGACCCAAGAGACAACAAGACCCCATTTTTCGCCGTTCCGTTAACGAACGCAGCGCTCACGACTTCGGCTCACAGTGAACGCCAAGTGCAATTTGGTGACAAGGCCACCTCTCATATTCTGTCGAAACAGGATGTTGAAAAGAAAATCATGTCTGTTACTGCTATCGCGTCGTCCACATTGGAAGCGGGCGTGCTCAGCACTTCTCTGACACTGAACCCCAATATTTCGGTGCCCGAAGACAGCGCTGTTATTTACATCGACGATCAATTACACATTCACCAAAACACGGAGTTCCTTCATCCATGAAGTGCTACCTACTTACGTTAATTCTATTATTTAGCGGATTGTTACATGCTCAAGAAAACGAGTTTCTTCCCGTTGAAGAGGCCTTCCCTGTTACATGGAAAGCCACAGACCAAGGCGCGGTCATCAGCTTTGATACCCACAAGGGTTACTACCTGTATCAATCTCGATTTTCGTTCAAAGGGGAGTCGTCATTATCAACGTTAGAACCGAGTTATTCGCAGTCAGGTGAAGAGAAAGAGGACCCTAACTTTGGTAACGTCATCGTGTTTCACGAGCCCGTTACCGTTACTGTTCCTTACTCGGGAAGTGGCAAACTCACCGTGCGTTATCAAGGCTGCGCAGACAAAGGACTTTGTTATCTGCCGCAAAAGTTAGTGCTCGATTTACCGATGCTCGAAACCGTAGCTGAAGCACTTGTCGAGGAGCAATCAAACTCTCTGGTTCAAACCTTAGGTGAGATCAGTGAAGATACCAATAGCTTATCTTCGTTCCTATCCCAAGCGGGCAAGTTACAAGCACTACTAGTATTCTTCCTACTTGGATTAGGTTTATCACTGACCCCATGTGTACTGCCGATGATTCCAATCTTAGCCAGTATCATCGGTGGCGAAAAAGCGATGACAGGCAAAAAAGGTGCGGCACTCTCCAGTTCCTATGTTCTGGGTATGGCGACCAGCTATGCCATGACGGGGATCTTAGTCACCACCTTGGCAAAAGGCGTCAACCTGCAAGCCGCGATGCAACAGCCTTGGTTGTTAAGTAGCTTTGCAGCGGTTTTTGTTCTGCTCGCATTGGCGATGTTCGGATTCTATGAACTCCAACTGCCTGCCGCCCTGCAGCAAAAGCTCAACAGCGGCTCAGACAAGCTTGGAGGCGGTAAGATCGCCAGTGTCTTTGCCATGGGCGCAATATCAGCCTTGGTTGTGTCACCTTGTGTCAGTGCTCCATTGGCTGGTGCGTTGCTGTACGTCTCAACAACTCAAGATTGGATGTTTGGTGGGGCGACTCTGTTCGTTATGGCGCTTGGTATGGGCATACCGCTTATCGCTATCGGCGCAAGTGGCGGGCGTTTGCTATTAAGAAGTGGCGCATGGATGGTTTCAGTTAAGCAAGTATTTGGCGTGCTGCTATTGGCTGTTGCTATCGTGCTATTAAGCCGCTTTGTCGCTCCATCGATCATTATGATCTTATGGGCGCTGCTCGCCATCGCTTCTGGTGTACATTTCGGTGCTTTAGAAGCTGCACAACCAGGTTGGGCTCGTACTCGTAAGTTCTCTGCTTTGCTACCACTGAGTTACGGTCTCATTCTATTTGTCGGATTCTTCTTAGGTAATACCGATCCTCTGAACCCACTTAAAAACAGGGAGTCAGTCCAATCCATTGCGATCACTCCCTTTGAAAAAACAGACTCTGTTATTCAGCTAGAACAACAGTTGAAGACCGCAGCGAGCAGCGACCAAAAGGTGCTAGTCGACCTTTACGCAGATTGGTGTGTGTCTTGTAAAGTGATTGAAACTAATGTGTTTAATGACCAACAAGTAAGTCAAAAGCTTAAAGAGTGGAAGACAATAAAACTTGATGTGACAGAAAGCTCTCCAGAGCAAATGACGTGGCTCAATGATAAGAATGTATTTGGCCCTCCAGCGATTTTCTTTTACTCACCCGCCAGCGGTGAAATAGAGCCTGCGCGAGTAATGGGGGATATTGATAAAGAGGGGTTCAATAACAAACTCAAACTTGCCAATAAGCTCGCTTACACACGAACGATAGAAGCTGATAGCCTAACGAATTAAAAACACACGCTAGATAAAATCAAAATCGCCCAATCATAAATTGGGCGATTTTTTCTTTTGTGGTTTACATATATGAGGCAATTTATTCTGGGCTTTCTAGCTGCTCAATCACCGTTTGAGTCAATTGCTCAGTATACGGATTGATCTTCCAGTGTTCTGGGCTCCACCCTTTTACGAAACGTTGGAAGTCAGCCCACGCCACGTAAAACATGGGGCGCCATGCTTGTTCGACATCACCAAACGAAAGCTGCGGCTGATAGTACGTCAATGCCTCTTCCAAGTATCGGAAGTATGTCTCTAACATATGTGACTCAAGTTCAGCGCAATCTTGCGGCCTCACAGCACTGCTCATAAACAGAGCCACGTCTTTCATCGCACATCCGTGACCGACGTACTGGAAATCGACTGCAGCGACTTTTTCACTCTCAGGATCAAAGCAGAAGTTGGCGAGCTTGGCATCACCATGCACTAAGGTTGGATATGGACACTCTCGGAGTATGCGGTCGATGTGCTGTGCTTGGTGCTTTAATTGTAAATCGGACAATGCGTTCAGCTCATCAGGGCGTGTGTCTAAATGCCAGTATGTACCCACTTGCCACAATGAGGCTGATTGTTCTTGATCTGCATTGATGTGCTTTGCGTGAAAGTTAGCGAGCCATTTAAGGCAAGCATCGCGTTGTTTCTGCTCTTCTAGAGTGTAAGCAGACGCCAGTTCAGACTGAGTATCTTTGGTTGCCAGATCGTCAGAAACAGCAAGCACATCAAATTGAGAGGTTAACGGAAAACCGATATCCGCTAAGTCTTGCATCACAATCAGCCATTCGTTCTCTTGCAACTCACATTGCAGCCCAACAGGTACGGGGCAACGCTCATCCCATTCTTGAGTGAACGATTGATACCATTCCGTCTCAACTTGATAAGAGTGCACCTTGCGTTGGTGAGAGAGTTTGGTGTTCCAACCCTTTGGGTGTTCGGCTTTATCTGGCAATGCGACATGTTTAACAATCACACTCTTGAGTTCAGCACTGTTTTCTTGAGAAAAGACCAAGCGAACTAACTCGCCATACCCGCCCCACAGGCTTTGAATCACTTGGACACCAAACCCTTGGTTAAAGCCAAGTGAGACGGCAATTTTTTGATAGAGTTCCGACTGATTTTTATCTGAGCTAGTTTGAAGTTGAGCTCGATTATTCGACGATATTGATTGAGACATATTACTCGTTGTTATGCTTTGTCGGATAGAAGATGTGACCACTGTGGCTGCCTATTCATATAGTGAACAACATAGCTACAAACCGGCACAATTTTGAAGCCCGCTTGTTCAATTTCGGGCAAAACCGACTCCATCATCACCTTACCAAAGCCCTTGCCTTGCAGCTCATCAGGAATGCGTGTCGAGGTGATATGTAGTACATCTCCGTCCTTTTTATACTTAACGACTGCGAACTGGTCGGGTTCTAGCTCAACCGTGAGCTGGTTCACTTCTTGATCCCATTTTACTGCCTGCATTCTCAACTCCTGCAAATAATTGATACGACAAACAATAAAAGTTTGAAGTATGAGTTCCTTGTAATAGACTAACGCAAGTGCATATAAATAAAACTAAGTACTTACAAACACAGTAAATAATTTAGTGCAATCGGCTTAATATAAAATCAGCAATGATAAAGGCACTCTATAAATCTATGTGAGTACGTCCACTAAATCTAGCACGTAATAACCCCTTGTTAGCAAGCTACCAATATAACTAACAGACGCATGTTGGCGCATGGAGAACCTATAATGAACGCACCCCTGAAGAAGCCTTTGGAGCATAATCAGGCACTTCAAGACCCTCGTAATCGCACCGTTTCCACCATCAATAGCACTGATGCGCTAGCGATGATTGAGCACGGCAGTGAACTGACATTAAATGTCTCAACTCCCGTTGGCACTAAGTTTCTCGCCACCACCAAATTTATCGGTACGCACAGTGATAATTGTATTGTGGTTGAGGTTCCTGATGTATCCAATGAAGATCTGAACTTTTTCTTTCAAGAAGGTTTTTGGATGACCGCTCGGGCTTATTCTCTACGAGGTGAAGGTGCGCTTATCCACTTTAGAAGCCAAATTCACCACAAGATTGGTGAACCCTTTCCTATTCTTGTGCTGTCTACACCAAGCACGATGCAAGTGACTCAGCTGCGTAAAGAGACACGCTATGAAGTGAATTTAGCTTCAAGAATCATCTTCAACGACCAACGAGCAAACTGCGAGATAAGAGACTTATCGAAAAGTGGCTGTCGCTTTGTGACCTCACCGACCTCTCGTGCGATTCAGATTGCCGATCGAGTGTCTATTGAGATAACTCCTGAGAATTACAACGGTCCGCTGATTCCGCCATTGCGAGGCATTATCTGTAATCTGCAAAAATCGACGCACTACGCTCGATACGGTGTTGAATTTGATGATATTGGCCGAGCTAACGCCAAACACTTATTGGCAAAGTTGAAGTTCGATGGCACCAAGCTCTGCTTACGAAACGGTTAACGCCTTTTAAGACGCGACTTTCTCCGAATACCGTAAGCTGACCAAAAACAAATGGCTCCTAGCGAGCCAAACCTCAACAAATAAAAAAGCCATCGACTCTAAAATCGATGGCTTTTGTGTTCTAGCTATTTGTTTAACTGTTTATCTAAGCATTAAACTAATTAGCTATACGGTTATTTACGCAGTGCGTTCAGTTTAGCTTGCGCGATACCAAAGATAGTATCGATTGGGTAGCTCCCCTCATCACTAGCCTCACCAGCAGCTTTACCTGTGAACAGTTCAATCGCTTCTGTTACATGGTCGATGGCCCAGATGTTGAACTCTCCCTTTTCAACCGCTTTGACGATGTCGCTGCGCAGCATCAGGTTATGAACATTCGAACGCGGGATGATCACACCTTGCTCACTTGAACGACCTTTAATTTCACACACATCAAAGAAGCCTTCGATCTTCTCGTTCACGCCACCAATTGGTTGAGACTCACCAAACTGGTTCATCGAGCCAGTAATTGCGATATCTTGACGGTTTGGCTGCTTAGAAAACGCCGACACCACCGCACAGAACTCGGCCATACTCGCACTGTCACCATCGACGCCACCATACGATTGCTCGAAGGTGATGTTAGTGGTAAGCGGTACTTTCGCTGTCTTACCAAACACAGAAGAAAGATAAGCCGACAAGATCATCACACCTTTCGAGTGAATACTGCCACCTAGGTCGACGTTTCTTTCGATATCAATTACTTCGCCGTCACCGTAAGCCGTGGTAGCCGTGATTCGGTTCGGCGCGCCAAACATATGGTCAGTTGTACTTAACACAGACAGAGCATTGACCTGTCCAACCGCTTCACCATCCACATGGATTAGCGTTGTACCATTAGTGAAGGTTTCCATCACGCTGTCTTGCAGTCGTCCGACACGCATCTGTTGGTTCGATAGCGCTTGGTCGACGTGTGTTGCACGAATCAGGTTCGATTTTGATCCTCTAGCCACGTAGTTTGACTCACGAAGCAGGTTAGCAATGTGTGCTGAGTGCAGGGAAAGCTTGCCTTGGTCACCCGCCTGACGAGAGCTGTGCTCAATGATGCGAGCAATCGCTTTACGGTCACAATGCAGCATATTGTTGTCATGCACGATGCTCGAAATGAAACGCGCGTAATGCATTTCAGAGTCGGGAGTACGCTTCATCTCATCTTCAAAATCGGCTGTCACACGGAACAGTTCACCAAACTCCGCATCGTAGTGTTGCAGAAGCTGGTAAGTTCGGTAATCACCAAACAGAATGATCTTAACGTCCAATGGAATAGGCTCAGGATCAAGCGATACCGCCCCCGTTAAGGTCACCTCTTTCTCTAGTGAAGTGAAACTCAATTGACGTGAACGCAGCGCTCGCTTCAAGCCTTCCCAAACGTACGGCTGTTCAAGTACCTTGACCGCATCCATCAACAGTACGCCGCCGTTTGCTCTGTGCAAGCTACCTGCGCGAATCAATGAAAAATCAGTAAATACGGTACCTTTAAAGGTCGCGGTTTCCACATGGCCAAACAGAGAGTGGTAATTCGGATTCTCCTCTACCACGATCGGCATCGCTTCCTCTTTCTGGCTCACAATCACATTGACCTTGTAGCGACGCGGCATTTTCTTATCCAAAGAGGCCGTTGCAACTTCGGCTTGCTCTGTGCTCTCTTCTAGGAAAATATCGGCGTTATCAACAATATCCTTACGTAATGCCGTGAGATACTTCTTGATCTCTGGATATTGACTGTAATCCTGCTTCAACTGCTTGATAAAGTGAGTAATCACATCTCGCGCCGTATCATCATTTAGCTTTTGAATTTTCTCTGTGTACGTCTCTTCAAGCTCAGTCAATTCACGAGAAATGGTTCGCAGTCCGACTTCCAATCCATCAATGGTTTTATCAAATTGATCTTGCTCTTCCGGCGACAGTAGATCGAAGCTCTCTTCGGTATGGAGCTCATCACCATTCATTGCCACGAACTGGTAATCACCCTGAGTGGTGATCGTCAGGTTGATACCTTTATCTTTCGCTTCTTGGCTAATGCTTTCTAACGCGGCTTGTTGCTTAGCTGCTAATTGGTTTTTAAGCCTGTCAGCACGGCTAAAGTACATCTCGTTATCAAACGCTAGAGGCATACCTTTTAGCAACTTACGCATCAATTTTTCAATATCTTGCTTTAAGCTGCTGCCTACGCCACGAGGCAATTTCAGTACCTTAGGTGTACGAATATCTTCGAAGTTCGCGATATAACACCAATCAAAAAGCTCCTGCACTTCTTGAGGGTGACGGTTTAGATAGCGCAAGATCATGGTGCGTTTACCCAGACCATTTCGCCCTATCGCATAAATGTTGTAACCCTTTTCCTTAATTGACATCGCGAACTCAACGGCTTTTTGTGCCCGTTCCTGTCCGACGATTTCGTCAATTGGAGCCAGTTCTTTGGTCGACTTACATGGTAGCTTGTCTAATTCCGCTACCTGATACAGTTGTTCTGTATTGAGCCTTTGCATCGCCATCGCCGCCTCCTTAGTCCTTCATTACTTGGGTGTAGATAAAATCAGTGTAGATGTAATTTCCTACAAATTTAGTGACTTACGCTACACAGCTGTTCAACCGAACAAATAACACACAATTTAAGCCATATTTAGGAATAGCCCGTCATTTAATTCACCAACTTAACATGTGAATGATTTTAATTTGCAATTGATAATAAATATCATTAACATTTTAAAATATTATAAATTGAGGATGTGGATATGGAAATTGAACGATGCTGGATGCACTACCTAAAAGCTGAACAGTTAATGGAACAAGGCCACTGGCCCGAAGCACAGCGCCTCTATGGTGATGTTCTGACCTCTCTTCCTCATCACATCCAAGATGCCGCATACCAAAGCGATATCAAACCCTGCCAATTTGCATGCCTGCTTGCTGGGTTGAGGGACGCAAGTGTCGCTCAATCCGAGATACTCAACCGCTTAGGTCTGCATCAACAAGCCTTCGATACCTTGAATCAATCTTACGCGCTGATGCAATTTATCTCTCTTGAGAACACTGATCTGATTCAACGTACCTTTGGGTTACTGGAAAAGCAGAGCGAAGATTTACTCAATCACCTGATCGCTTTTTGCAGCGCTCAGCGCAGTTCGCACTGGATGCTCGAACTAGAACAAATACAACGTGCTCATCACCATTTTGGGCAACTTAAAACAACGTCAGAAGTTCAATCTTCACCTAATGTCTTAAATTGATAAGGATATATCATGTCGGACCGGGCCATACTTAAAGTCAATAACCTCTCCGTTAGCTTCACCACCAATGATGGAATCATTGATGCGGTCAAAAAGGTTAACTTTACCCTTAACTCAAGCGAAACCTTGGCCATTGTTGGTGAATCAGGTTCAGGTAAATCCGTCTCTTCCAACGCGCTTATGCGTTTGCTTCCTGATAACGCGATTATCGATCAACAATCAGAAATCGAGTTTGAGGGACAATCGATTCTAGGAAAGACTGAGCGAGAAATGCAGTCAATTCGTGGCGATAGAATCGGCATGATCTTTCAGGAGCCAATGACCTCTTTGAATCCATACCTGCGTGTCGGTACTCAAGTGGCGGAAGCCATTATGTGTCACCGTAAGGTATCGAAATCAAAAGCAAAACAGCGTGTGTTAGAGCTGTTCAACCTTGTGCATTTACCTATGCCAGATCAGGCTTACACCAAGTACCCCCATGAATTTTCAGGTGGTCAGTTACAGCGCATCATGATCGCAATGGCACTGATTAATGAACCGGATATTCTGATTGCGGACGAACCGACGACAGCACTCGATGTAACGGTTCAAGCTGAAGTGCTCTCTCTTATCAAAGAGATACAAGGCAAGATGGGGATGGCTATTTTGTTCATCACCCATGATCTCGGTGTAGTGAAGCACTTTGCTGACCGTGTGCTGGTGATGTGTAAGGGTGAATTGGTCGAGGAAGGGCTTACTCAAGAGCTATTCGATAGCCCTAAACACGATTACACACGTATGCTAATTAACTCAATTCCGAAAGGCGCGAAAGTTCCTGTTGAGGCATCCGCACCTGAACTGCTTTGTGCAGAAGATATTCGCGTGAAGTTCTTGATCAAATCTCACTTTATCCAAAGTAAGAACCAGTACTTCGAAGCGGTTAAAGGCATTTCGTTGAAACTGAAACAAGGTGAGACTTTAGGTATTGTGGGAGAGTCTGGTTCAGGAAAATCAACCCTTGGACGCGCATTGATCGGCTTGCTGCCAAGCAGCGGACGTATTGTTTACAAGGGCCAAGACGTGAGTTTATTAACCGATAAAGAACGTCACAAGCTTAAGAAAGATGTGCAGATGGTGTTCCAAGACCCTTATGGTTCTTTATCACCACGTATGACGGTTGGGGAGATCATCACGGAAGGCTTAACGGTGCATCAACCTCACTTGTCAAAACAAGAACGTTTAGAAAGAGCGCGTAAAGCACTGATTGAGGTTCGCTTAGAGCCAAACTCAATTAACCGTTACCCGCACGAATTCTCTGGCGGACAAAGACAGCGTATCGCGATTGCTCGTGCGTTGATCCTTGAGCCATCTTTCATCCTGTTGGATGAACCGACGTCAGCACTCGACCGCTCAGTACAACTGACCGTGATTGACCTACTGAAAGATATTCAAGCGAAGCACAATATTGGCTTCCTGTTCATTAGTCATGACCTCTCAGTAGTGAAAGCACTTTCAGATCGTGTATTGGTGATGCAGAAGGGTGAAGTGATGGAAGAAGGCTCTGCTGAAGAGATTTTTAATGCGCCGAAAAACGACTACACCAAGAAACTCATCGCTGCGTCATTCGATTTAGAAAATAATTCGGAAAAAAATGCAGCTTAAAGGGAACTAATCAAGATTAACAGCGTCTTATAGATACATTCTGAAAAAGCATCTAATGGATTGCACTCTAGAATGGATATAGCAAAACTGGTTTGGCCGCCAAAAGAGAAATGTCGCATGGATGCGACATTTTTCGTTTCTGAAGGGAAATAATGTGCCTTTCAACGTCATCCCCTAAGACTCAATCACTTCAACATCAACTAGCGATACAGAGACTTGGTCGATTCTCTGACGATTAAATCAATCGGTGGTAGTCGTGCTTCATGTCTTTCACCCGACAACAAATTCAAAATAGACTGAGCACACACCTCTCCAATCTCTTCAATCGGCTGTCTCAAAGTCGTTAACGCCGGCGTGAAATACTTCGACGTAGGCAAGTCATCAAAGCCAATCACTGACACGTCTTCTGGCACTTTGTAGCCGTGATCATGGAGCGCCTTAATCGCCCCATAAGCCGTTTGGTCATTGGCGGCAAACAGAGCAGAGAAGTGAATCTTAGATTCGATTAATTCCACGGTTTTCTCATAGCCAGTTTCACTACTGAAATCCCCTTGCTTGACGAGCTTTGGCATCACCTTGATGCCCGCCTCTTGGAGTGCTTTTTTATAGCCTTCGAAGCGGTTACCTGCGTCAGGTTGGCTCGAAAGGCCCTTAATATGAGCAATGTTCACATGCCCTTGTTGCAATAAGTGAAGCGTCGCCATGTAACCACCCAACACATTATCAATGTTAATTGAGCGAACATTATCTGCAACCATGTCATAGCCCACCGCAACAACCGGAATGTCTTGCGCATACTTAGCGATGTCCTCTTTGGTAATGCTGCCTGTCACAATGATCATGCCATCGACATTACTCTTAGCTAAATACTCCAAGGCATGTATTTCGAGCTTTTTTTGCCAATGCCCGGTAGCTATCACTAACGAATAGCCTTGAGCTATCAGGGTTTTCTCCATGTCGTTAAGAATACGACTGGTATAAGGGCTATCAGGATGCTGCACCAATACACCAATCGTTAATGAACGGCGATTAATGTTTTCCTGCATTTGAAAATTCGGCTTGTAGCCGGTGTCTTTGATTGCCTGCTCGATATTCTGGCTTTTATCATCCGACACATAGGTTGTTCGATTAAGAAAACGAGAAACCGTGCTTGGAGAAACGCCAGCTAGCCTCGCTACATCGTATACGGTGGTTTTTTTAGTTTTAGTGCGCATCTCAATACCCTAACCCAATGACATTAAGGGGAGCCCTAAAGCTCCCCATCAGTTTCAACTCAACATTGCTTAAGGTGAAACTCATACTATTTAATTAATATAAGTAGGCGAAAATCATCCCCGGTCGGAAGTAGCGACCCGCGGTATATTTCAAACCTGTGCTCAGAAGCCACTTGTGAAGAACCGTAGCTTGATCCGCTGAAATTTCACCTTGTACCATATTAACAAATTTATCACTGTCTTTCGTCAAACTAGGATTAACCCGACCGTCAGACAGCACACAGTTTTGCAATTTAAGTGCATTAATCCACTTTTTCGCATCACTTTGTGACAATTTAAAAGACTCTGAAAGATCTTTCTCATCAAATGAGACTGAACAGTTGAACCCTTCTGGTGCGGCAAATGGAATTTTTGAATAGTCATACAGCGCGGTATACACGGTATCCATTAATGTTTCTGCTTGCTGCGATTTGCCCGCTAAACTCAACGCTGTCGCGACACTAAATTGCACGCCAATCCACACGTCTTGCGCCTGAAAAGCCTCATGTGGAGAACCATCCGCGAGCGTCATATTCGCCACCCCAAGTTTAGGGCTGTTAATCTCGAAGTTATGTTTATAAACATAGTCCAATGCACGCTGAATGCGCTGTTGCGGGAAAATACCCTCTAGGCCAATCAGTTTGAGATAACTATCGGCAAGCAGCGCATCACCAAAGCTATTGTCTGAATCGGGTACCAACTCTAGATATTCTTGCGTGAAAGCTTGAGGTGCCGTCTCACTCAACAAACGTTTCTTGGAGACACGTTGAGCTACCTTACCGATGTTTATCGAAGTATCGGTTTGTAGATAGTCGTTAAGCATATTCTTATCAGCAATCGCATCACCCGTTAAAACCAACCCCAGAGTTTCCAAAGCTTGGTAGCCTTCACCGGTGAGATGCTTGGCTTGGACAGGCGTCACGAAGAAGTGGTAATAACCCTCTTTCTCATCCCACAAGCTCTGCTCAACTGTTGCTAATGCCTTTTTAGAACGTGTTAGGTAGTCCGAACCCAGATCGTTTTCACCCATTAATTGTGCAAGTTCACTCGCGGCTTGAAGGCCAGCAACCCAGAGGCTCGCACAGTAAATAGAGATACCGTGAGACGCAAGGTTGTCGAAGGTATCGTCAGTACCTCGAGTGAGTGGTAAATCATCACCATCTACAATCAAGTTCGACAAGAAATCGATGCTCTCTGTTACGGCTTGCCAGCACTCTTTAACCACTGACATATCTTGTGTGTTTTGGTAGTGACGGTACACCATCAGAATGTATTTCGGTGCTAAGTCCTTCCACTCCTTAACATTATGCCAGCTATATGCGTCAGGCTGAATGTCGAACGGGCTACCCAAATCGTGGATTACTGCACCTCGAATCGCACGCACACCTTGGTACTTTTCATCAATCAATTCAGCATTCGGTGTCGCTTCATATTCCCAGTAGCGGCGCTGAGTAAAGTCTTCGGCCAAAATCGCTTTTGAGAACTCTTTCATCACGCAGCCATCAAGTTCAGGTAGCAAATAGAGCAATGAAAATGATCCGTAGAAATACACATCCAAAGAGTTAAAGAATGGGTAATCAACACACTCTTTCACTAGGAACTTATCTTCTTTATCCCATACTGTTGATTCAGCAAGGAATGATAGTGAGTTCATCGCCATCGTCGCATAGCGCAGTGCTGATTCAGGCTGTGATATCTTACTCTGAGCTTGCTCTAGGAAAGCAGTCTGCTGCTCAACGAGCTTCTGCTCAATCACCTCAAGCTTTGGCAAGACATCTTCTAACATAGGTAAGGCAGGTTTAGCTTGAGGGTAGAATTGCGTATAAGCCTTCTCCGAGTTCCAGCCATTAAGCATCACTTTGCTATGTGCCATCACTTGTGCAAAACGCAGGTCTACAGACTCACCCGGCTCCAATTCAACCTGTACCACAACAAGTGCGCTCAATGCTTCGCGACCTGTGTAAATGCCAGTTTGGAATTCAGCGTTAGTGCGGCCGGTTTTCAATGCGAACTCGGTTTGCTGGGTCACTTTCGAAGTATAAAGCGTTGGCTTAACAGACACCGATACCTTGCCCGACTCCATCAAACGGTTTTCGGCTTGAACACCAAACACCACCTCACCCTCAATGTCACTTTGATAAGGGGACTGACTTGTGAGCTGAACACCAGTAAAACCGTAGCTTTCACCATTAAGCTTCACCGCTTGATGCTGCTGAACAATCGGGTTTTGAGACAAGGTACACGCCGAATCTTGAATCCCATCACGACCTTTCCGGTAGGTTGAACCGATCAAGTTTTGTAGAGGTTGAGCAAGAGTAATCACGCGTGTTTGCTGTGATTGGTTAGTAAGTTGGAAGTGGTTCCAGTGCATTGGCAAAGAACAGAGGCGTTTATCTTCCTTAACGATCGGCGAGACTACCTTTCGCTTTATATTAATACCATCAAAACTATTATATTGATATTCAGCTAATGGATATAAAGCCTTATATTCTATATCGCTACCATTAACACTTTCTATATCACTATTATTTCCCGCAGTTAGTGATAACTGTCTCGCTGTACCATTTATTAATAAACCATTAAAGAAATCTAAGGCTACATATAATTGACAATCAATCGATGATGAATCGGATTCAATTAATAATGTAGTCTTATTAGAAAACTCGACATTCCACTTTATAAAGTTATCTTTATTTTCTTTATAGAAATTACCATTTTCTAATGCGACACGAATAAGGTTAATTGCATTCGAAATATTTTCTTTATCTATCTTCTTTCCATCGAATAGCGCTGGGTAAAAATTCAGGTGCACACTAAGCTCTTGCTCGTTAAGAACTTGGAGCTTTTCAGTGGTCGGCACATCCATCACTGACGCATAAAAATCATTAAAATTAATAGCTTGTTGTGAGCAGTCGACAAATATCCCTGGAATGAAACTGAAGTTTGGCGTGTTGCCATTTGGCGTCAGTGTAAATGTATTACCGATACCACCGATTGCCATGCCGGTATTTTCTGGTGTCGTAGAAATTGGCGTGTACCAAGGTTGAATAAATTCAACTGCATCACCTTTTTTACACAGGTATTTTGAATTTCCTGAATAGCTTGTATATGGAATTTTATTATTCATTTTAAAACCGCCATTGAATATTTTTTTCTTCTTGTTAATATCTTTCAAAAATGGAGACATCAACATGTTTAAAATTATAAATGAAAAATTTGGAAATATTGACTCTGTCACATTAATAAACCACCAGCATGGTATAGAACTTCAAATAATCAATGGGTTTGGTGCTGTTATAAATAAATACATTGTAAATAACAGTCCATTCTCTTTTATTTGTGGTTATCAGAATTATGATGAACTGATCAACCAACATCCGTTCTTTTCCCGCAGTGCTAAATTATTCCCTTTTCCAAACCGTTTAAACTTAGGTCGTTACAGTTTCGAAAACCAAAACCATCAACTCCCAGCTAACTTTCCTTGGTCAAATCACGCCGTACATGGCCTGCTCTACAACCAACCTTTTTCAATCAAAAACAGCGTAGCCAATGAAGAGTCAGCCAGTGTGACGCTGCAATATCAGACGTCATCTTTGCACCCTGCTTTCCCGTTCGCTTTTAACCTTGAAGTCACCTTCACTATCGACATCACAGGCAAGCTATCTTGCTCGACAACTGTCTCTAATTGTGGTGATTTCGCCTTCCCATTCGGTGATGCTTGGCACCCTTATTTCTCGCTTGGCACTGACTTGAAACAGTGTGGGCTTACCATGTCATCTTGTGCTGAGGTCATACACGAGAACGACCTACCTAATGGTGAAAAACAGGCTTTTGACCGTTTGTCTTTGGCTGATTCCCTAACGAATCAAAGCCTAAACCACTGCTTTGAATTTGATTCAAAGACAACTAACCAACTGACTTTCAAACGCTCAGATTCATCTGCCGAGATTCACTATCAACAAGATGCGAGCTACCCATTTGTTCAGCTGTACACCCCAACGAGTGAGCAAAGTATTGCAATAGAACCAATGACTTGCCCTGCCGATGCTTTCAATAACCAGATTGGCTTATTGACGCTTAGCCCGAACCAGTCTCAAACCTTCACTTGGCAATGCCAAGCTGCCTATCAACCAAAATAATCGAGCTAAACTAGAGCAACTGCTGAATGCGAAATCAGCCCCCCAGAGAACGCATTGCTAACGAAACGAAAGAGCAATAAAGGGCGCATAAAGCGCCCTTCTCTTTGTTAACCTAAAACCACTTCTACCGTGTGCTCGCCAGAGGTAAACACCGGTGCTTTGTTGCCTGAAATCAGATCACCATTGACCTTCATCTCAACCACGCCCTTACACACGTTATTCGGGTTCGTGACATGAATGTTGTATGTTGCACCGCGGAACTGACGACGGACTTTAAACTCTGGCCATTCAGCCGGAATACAAGGGTCCACCAGCAAGCCATCTACTTCAGGTCGAACACCCAGAATCCACTGCGTACCCGCAACGTATGTCCAAGATGAGGTACCAGACAACCATGCATTACGGCCTAAGCCGAACTGCTTATGTTCGTCACCCAAGATGTTTTGTGGGTAGCAGTAGGGTTCTGACTCAAAGATATCAATGTCGTCGTTCTTAGAAGCTGGGTTAATTTGACGGTAGTACTCATAAGCACGCTCGCCATTGCCCATTTTCGCTTCTGCGATCATCACCCACGGGTTTGAATGCAGGAAAATACCGCCATTCTCTTTCGCACCCGGTGGATATGTCGAAACGCCACCTAGTTGCGGATCAAAGCCGTTGTAACCCGGTGTTGAAAGCTTGATGCCATTGGTTGTGTTCAGCTTGTTGTAAACCGAATCTAGCGCTTGCGTCGCACGTTCTTGAGTCGCGAAACCAGAAATCACAGGCCAGCTTTGACCATTAGTGTAGATCTGCCCTTGCTCGTTCTTGTGAGAACCAATCGGCAGGCCTTGCTCATCAAAGTAACGCACAAACCATTCGCCATCCCAACCGCACTCATTCACTGTGCTCTGCATCTGTTGGTACTGATCTTTAAACTTGGTTGTTAGCTTCGCTTCACCACGCAACTCACAAAGGTCCAGCATATCGAGCAGGGCTTTGCCGTACATGTTGGCTACCATCATCGACTCAGCACCCGTTGGCAGGTTCACCGTGTCATTCCAGTCAGCAAAACCTAATAACGGTAGGCCGTGCTCACCCGTATTGGTGTAGGTAAATTCAATTGCGCGGCACAAGTGATCCCACACGGTTCTCGTTTCAACTGGGTTGCCCGCTTTGTCTTTTTGGTAGAACGGGATCTCTTTGTTCAAGAAGTCTGCATTGCCCGTTTCTTTCACATATTGAGTCACCGCGTAAATGATCCACAGATGATCGTCACCGTAGTAATCCGGGCGATCTTCTTCTTCACGTGAGTCACCCGCGTTCGCTTCCATGGTCGATGGGAAGAACTGGTGCATCGCAGAACCGTTGGTGTTTTGCACAGATAACAGACGCTCAATGAACTCACGCGCCTCTTCTGGCATATGAGTAATAACGCCCAATGTATCTTGTGAAGAATCGCGGAAACCGATGCCACGTGCGCCATAGCCAAGCTGATACAGAGACAGGTAACGAGACCAGTTTTTAGTGGTGTGGCATTGACGTGGGTTGTGTACGTTAAGCATTGAGTTCATAGCAGGGTCTGGCGTTTCAACCTGAACCGCTTGTAGGTAAGAATCCCAGTGCTCAGCCAATTCAGCGAATGCCGAATCAACCACTTGAAGATCACGGTATTTAGACAGCAAAGGCTGCGCTGCTTCTAAGCTCTGTTCTTGCGCGATCTGCACAACCGTACGTTCCGTCTGCTCTGGAGATAACCATCCTAAACGCAGATTTAGAGCACCAATGTTGTCACCACGCAAACACTCAGTATTACCAAGCTCGTCGTTTTCTAGCGCTTGCGGCGCTGCCCATGTTCCGTAGCCCAAATTACCTAGGAACGATTGGCGGTCACCATCAAAAGACGTCGCAGGGCGATCCGCTGTCATCAGGTTCACCGCGTAATCGCGCTTCATGAAGGCATACTGCTCAAGCACGGTGTGACCCGATTCTTGTTGGTGCGCTTTCAATGTCATTGTTTGTGGAACCCAATCGGCATTCAATAACTGCTTAAGTGCATCAAAGTGTGTGAACTCATACACAGGAACCACATCAACGTGCAGCGCTTTGTCTGAAATGTTGGTGACTTTGATGTCTTGCAACAATACTTGGTCGGCTTTAGGCACGAAGAACGTCGCTTCACAACGCACACCAAATGCTTCTGCAATGATGGTGGTGTAAGACAAACCAGTGTGGTTTTCGAACTTATCCAGAGGCTTCAAGGTTGGAGTGTAGAAAGGTGAGAATATTTCTACGTTGCCCGCTTCATCACGTACTTTTAGGTACATGGTCGAACCTTTGAAATCTGAGTTTGGCAGTTGTGCAATGTACTTGGTAATACGGTTCAGTGCCGGGTCACCTTTGCACAACAACACGCCGCCGTTGCTATCTACAATGCCACCGAAATCTAATGTGCCCACATAGTTACACCATTTGATCGGTGTGCATGGCGTGGTTGCTACGTATTCTTTGTTTTTATCGTCAAAATATCCGAATTTCATCATCACTATCCCTAGCCCCTCCCAAATCAGGAGGAGCCAAAACAATTTGTCGTAAGTTGGTTGGTATCAGCTCGTTGGCTGACTTAAATTGACTGGCTAGCTCGTAATTGACTAGCTCGCTAGCGAGTTCTCACTCAGTGCATCGAACAAATGGAAAGCGTCCAAATCCAAGTAAAGTGTCAGCTCTTTCACGTCCACTTCAGCGGCTTGGGTTTCAACCATCAGCGGTTGACCACCAATTTCTGTTTTCAGAAGAATGCTTGCGCCCAGTAACTCCTTGTCGTTGATCTTCACAGGGAATGGCAGCACGCGGTCATGGTCGACTTGCTCAGCACGTAGGTGGATGTCTGTTGGACGAACACCAAAGTGAAGCGCTAGGTTTTTAGATGCCAGAGACTTAAAGCGCTCTGGCAGTGGGATATGAACATCGCCAAGTTCAACGAAGTATTCGCCTTCTTTTTCAATCAACTTAGCTTCCAACATGTTCATTGACGGGTTACCAATGAATTGCGCGACAAACTTGTTAGCTGGACGTTGGAACACCTCAGTTGGTGTACCCACTTGAGCAACATAACCATCTTTCAGAATCACGATGCGGTCTGCTAGCGTCATCGCTTCAATCTGGTCGTGTGTAACGTAGATCGTGGTGGTTTTCAGCTCGCGGTGTAGGTGTTTGATCTCTTCACGCATCACGCCACGAAGTTTTGCATCTAGGTTAGATAGCGGCTCATCAAACAAGAACACTTTCGGAGTACGAACCATCGCGCGGCCCATTGCCACACGCTGACGTTGACCACCAGAAAGCTCTTTGGGCTTACGATTCAGTAGCGGGTCAAGCTCTAACATTTTGGCGGCTTTTAGTACCTCTACGTCGATTTCCGCTTTCGGCATGCCTTTCAGTTTTAGTGCGAAGGCGATGTTCTCGTAAACCGTCATATGTGGGTAAAGAGCGTAGCTTTGGAATACCATCGCCAAATCACGGTCTTTAGCATCGACTTTGTTCATCACTTTGCCACCAACCACGATGTCACCAGAGCTGATGCTTTCAAGGCCAGCAAGCATACGTAGCGTTGTCGATTTACCACAGCCAGATGGGCCAAGGAAAACCACGAATTCACCATCTTCAACCGTAAAATCAAACTCTTTGACAACTTCAACATCACCGAATGATTTTTTGATGTTCTTAAATTCTACTTTAGCCATTATCTGTTCTCCTCAGCGCGCTCTAGCAGCATATTTCGGTACGCAATTGCGCTCTGTTTCAGTGTTCTTTCTTGGGTGGTGTAATCAACATGGACAATGCCAAAACGCTGGCAGTAACCGAATGCCCACTCAAAGTTATCCATCAGGCTCCAAGCGAAGTAGCCATCGACTTTTACACCGGCTTCAACTGCGTTGTGAACCGCTTCGATATGACCTTGGAAATAACGAACGCGTTGCTCGTCCATCACTTGTCCGTTTACACGCTCGTCGTTACCTGCTGCACCATTCTCAGTAATGTAAATTGGAGGTATGTTTTCGTAGCGAGCATCCAGTCTTACCAATAAATCGGTTAAGCCTTGTGGGTTAATTTCCCAGCCAATGTAAGTGTGTTCAGCGTCAGCCTGTTTCACTGATTCAATGTCGCCATTCTCGTTGAAGCGAGCGACATTACGTGTGTAGTAGTTGATACCGATGTAATCGACCGGTGCGCTGATGATGTCTAAATCACCTTCAAGGATCATCGGCATGTTCATCGCTTGGCGTTCTACCACTAGCTGTGGGTATTCACCTTTCAATACTGGGTCGATAAACCAGTGGTAGTTCTCTGCTTCACAGTAGTCTGCGGCGCCTTGATCTTTTGACGTTATCGGGTAAGCCGGCGTCGCGTTAAATACCACTCCATGCTTAGCATGAGGCGCATTCTTGCGAAGAATCGGCATAGCCAAACCGTGTGCCAGCATTAGGTGGTGAGAGGCTAAGTAGCCCTCTTTTTCACCCTTGATGCCAGGCGCGTGTTCGCCCCAGCGGTAGCCAAGGAATGCAGAAACAAACGGTTCATTCAGAGTGGTGTAAACATCAATCTTGTCGCCAAAGTAGTTACTCACCACTTCTGCATATTCTGCAAACTTGTAAGACGTTTCACGGTTTAGCCAGCCGCCTTTATCTTCAAGGTATTGCGGTAGATCCCAATGGTAGAGCGTTACATACACCTTCATGCCACGAGCATGGCATTCATCGATGATCTGCTCGTAAAATTCTAATCCTTGCTGATTCACCATGCCGTCTTGCGGCAGGATGCGTGGCCATGCAATTGAGAGACGGTAAGCATCAACGCCTAAACCTTGAATCATCTCGATGTCTTGCTTCCACAAGTGGTAGTGGTCGCACGCCACATCACCACTGTCGCCGTTATCTACCTTACCTGGCGTCTTACAAAACGTGTCCCAGATAGACGGTGTACGACCGCCCTCTTCAACGCCGCCTTCAATTTGGTATGAAGATGTCGCGACACCGAATACAAATTCCTTACTGCGTAACTTTGAATCACTTGGAAGTTGAAATTTATTCATTGTTATAACCCTTAAACCTAACCTTTAACTGCGCCGGACGTTAAACCACTGATCATCTGCTTCGATGCAAACAGGTAAGTAATAACGAGTGGTAAAATAGAAATTGTGGTACCTAGCATTACCGCGCCCCATGGCGTATTCGGAATACCTTGAACACTTCGTAGTGCTTGTGTGATGACGTAGTTGTCAGGGTTGTTCAGCACCACAAGAGGCTGCATAAACATGTTCCAGAAGAAGACGAACTGCACGATAGCGAGTGTTGCTAGTGCTGGTTTCATCAGTGGCAGTACCACACTCCAGTACGTTCTAAACTCACCTGCGCCATCCAGTTTCGCTGCTTCTAATAGCTCTTTAGGAATCGATGCAATCACGTGCTGACGCATCAAGAAGATACCAAATGGTGTGGTGGTAAACGGTAGCCATACCGCCATGTGGTTATCCAACAAGCCTAAGAATTTCACGATCATGAAGTAAGGGATCAAGCTAAGCACTGGCGGAATCGCCATTGAGCCAACCAGCATGCCGAACAACACGTTCTTACCGCGGAACTTAAACACAGCAAACGCGTAACCACCCATGCTACAAAACAGCAGCGAGATAGTGGTGCCTAAGAAAGCCACGTAAATCGAGTTAAACATCGCTTTCCAAAACGGCATGATTTCCAGCAGTTTTGCGTAGTTCACCATTAGGCTATCGCCAATCGCAAAGCTGATGCCCGAGCCGAAGATCTCCGAGCGGTCACGTGTTGAAAGCAGTGCTGACCACACAAACGGGAACACCGTAATGATTGCGGAAACAATCAGTAATATGCCGAGCATGACCATCAAGATCTTAGTCATGATGTACATGGTGCGTTCGCTTGGCATTAGGCCACTTAGTGGTGAGGTATTTGTCTTAATTGATGTCGACATCTTAATGTTCCCCTAAGCCTTTCTTACCGAAGAATAAAAATTGAACCAAAGTGCAAGACGCGATGAGTGCAAACAGAAGCCATGAAATCGCTGACGCTGTGCCCATTTCTAACCATTCCCAACCCACTTTGTAGAGGTACATAGAGATAGTTAAACCAGATTGACCTGTACCACCTGTACCACGCGTTAGAACGAACGGTTCTTCAAACATTTGCAGGTTACCGATGATGGTCATGGTGATAGCAAAGAAGATGAATGGACGAATCATTGGTAGTGAAATGTTCCAGAAGCGGCGGAAGGCGTTGGCACCATCCATACGAGCAGCTTCTAAAATATCTTTAGGAATCGTCATTAACCCTGTGGTGTAAAGGACGATGTTAAAACCGGTGTATTTCCAGAAAACCATGATCGCGATAGACGGCTTCACCATAGTCGCATCGTCTAACCAACGGATTGGTTGAAAATCGTTAACCCAAGCAAATGCCCAACCAAACAGCGTGCTATCGGCCAGAGCCATTAGCGTTTGGTTAATAATTCCTGAGTTAGGAGAGTACATGTTGAAGAAAATCAGTGACGCTGCGACCGTTGATGTGATGAACGGTAGAAAGTACGCCGATGTTAGCCAGTGACGCATACGGTCACCCATTGAAACCAACATGTAAGCCACTGGAATAGCGACTAAGTGCTGAGCCACACCCGAAGTGATTGCTAGCCACAATGTGTTCTTTAACGAACGCCATAGCCACGGGTCAGTCAATGCAATGTGATAGTTCTCAAAACCAACGAACTGCATTGCGTCCATGCCCTGTACTGGGTTCCATTCGTGGAACGACAGGTAAACAGAGAACAACAGCGGGAAGATCCCAAATACAGAAAAAATGATCAGAAACGGCAGAAGGAATCCATACGGTGTAAGCGCTTTCAAATTCAGACGAGAAAAAAGGCTTTTGTCCGCAGGTTCTATCGTTGTGCTCGCTGTATGATTCATAGTAACGACCTCTTAAAAAAGGAAGCGCGTTACCCACGCTTCCTCACTTACTCAAAATAAAAACAAATTAAAGATTACGCGTACGACGCTTGATTAGACGCTCTGCCTCTTTCAATGCAGTCTCGATGTCCTTACCTTCATCAAGCACTTCCATCAATGCGTTCTCTAAAATTATAGAACGTGCTACATGGTCGCCTTGAGCTGGAGATACTGGTTTGATGTTCTGCGCCACTTCAGCAAATAGAAGACGCGCTTTCTGACCACCTAGGAATTCCATCTCTTCTTGGAACAACTCATCGTCATACGTAGTTACGTTCGCAGGGAAAGCAGCAATCGTTTCGAAGTGCTTAAGTTGAACTTCACGGTCAGTCGTCATGTATTCAATAAGAGCCCAAGCTTCATCTGGGTTATCTGATTGAGTTGGAATTGAAAGGAATGAACCGCCCCAGCTGCCGTAGATGCCATCAGGTAGGTTTTCTACTGCCCATTTACCTTTGGTTTCAGGAGCAATCCAGTTATTTAGGTGACCAAGTAACCAAGCGCCAGAAAGTTGAGTTGCAAATGTGCCGTTGCGGAAGCCTTCGTACCATTCGTTAGACCAAGCCAGGATGCGACCATCTAAACCTTTGTCACGGATCTCTTTTGCTACTTCAAAAGCGTGAACAAAACGCTCTGATGTCACAACTGGGTTGCCATCTTTATCGAAGTAAAGACCTTCACCTTCAGGAACCGTTGTGAAGATAATTGCCTGTGCAACGTCTGCCGCTGAAGCAATAAGTTGTACGTTTTGCTCTTTCAGTTTTTCACCGGCAGCGATGTATGAATCCCAATCTTTGATAGCTTCTTCTACATCAATGCCCGCTTTTTCGAATACGTCGGTACGGTAATACATAACACCTGGACCAAGATCGACAGGAATGCCGTACATGTCGCCGTCAGCGCCTTTACCTTGCGCCCATGCGTAAGGTGCGAATCGCTCTTCGTATTTATCCGCACCGTAGTTTTCAGATAAGTTTACTAGACCACCAGAGCTAACGAATGGACCGATTTTCTCAACGTCGACAACAATCACATCACCAGCACCCGAGCCAGTAGCCAAGTTGGTGGTTAGCTTGGTGTGGTGGTCACCGTGGTTGTTCATAAGGTAATCAACTTTAATCCCTGTTTCCTTTTCGAAATCAGGCAGTAACACCTTCAGGCTGCTATCGAAATCAGGGAAGCCGTCGAAACGAATCTCTTTGTCAGCCGCATTAACAGCCGTTGTACCTAATCCTAAAGCAACCACGCACGAGAGCGCTAAGGTCTTAAATTTCATGTTCTATCCTTAATGTTTTTATAGGGTAACGAGTAAATCCGATACCGAGTTTCTTGTGACCAACGTCGGCAGCAATTTAAAGTTCACGTCATGTTTGATTTTTTTAAGCTTCTGTAGAGTAAGCTGTACGGCTTCAACGCTCATCTCTTCAATAGGGAAATTAATGGTGGTCAAACTAGGGGTCAGATAGCGCGCGAAGATGGTGTTATCGAAGCCCACCAGTGATACATCTTTTGGAACAGACAGCCCCTCTTGATGCAGCACCTCAAAGGCACCGAATGCCATGTGATCATTCGAAGCAAATACTGCTGTGAAATGACACTTACGATTCATAAGCTTCTTCATAGCACTGATACCAGTCTCTTCAGTAAAGCCCGCTTCCGAGACTAAAGCTTCATCGTAAGGCACACCCGCTTCTTCCAAGGCCTTTCGATACCCCTGCAAACGCCCCCTAGCGTCTGCTTTATCTAAAGGCCCGGTAATACACGCGATATCTGTATGTCCCTTTTGCAAAAGATATTGAGTAGCGAGCAGCCCCCCGACTTCGTTATCAATATCAATACAACTCATCGCCATTTCTGGGATGAAGCGGTTAATTAAAACCACAGGGGTCCCCTGTTCTTCCAATTCAATTAAATAATCATCACTGAGCAGTTGAGTGTGAAGAATCAAAGCATCAACACGACGCCCCAACAAAAACTCCACCGACTCGCGCTGCCCTTGTTCGGTGTTCGAGCCCGCCGCAACAACAGCGTGGTAACCAAAGCGGCGTAGGTTTTCTTCTATACTGTGCAAAATGCCCGAATAGAAAGAACCGCCCAGCTCTGGAACAACAACGCCAACACTACCGGTACGACTTGACGCCAAAGCTTGTGCGATAGAGTTCGGGCGATAACCCAACTCCTTGATCGCTTTTTCAACCTTTAACTTCTTGTCATGACTCACTCTACTAGTGCCATTAATGACCCTAGACACTGTCGCCTGAGACACACCTGCATGTTCTGATACGTGTTTAATTGTCGCCACTCGAACCTCGATACTTCATTAGCTTGTAACCGCTTACAAAACGATTATTAAAGAATTAAGTCTAAGTAGAAGTGAGTGACATCACACTAAACCTCGAGCTAAAAAGGCCAGTTATGGAAATCATGAAAGCGCTTACAGATTACCTTCACGCCATGAAACTGTTTCATGGATTCATGAATCCACATTTAGTCAATTTTGTTAAAAGCCTTAGTTCAATAAAGGGATTTCAACACATCTATTGGCGTATCAAATACGATTGATATCTAGTATTTCCCATTATCGAGGCTATTGATATGCAGGGGCCACGGCGAGATAAATTAAAATAATATGAAACGAGGTATTGAAGATGTCATGGAGGGTAGAGGGAGAGGCAATCCCAAATGATAGAACAGATATTCAAGACGAAAAAAGGGCACAAAGAATGTGCCCAAGAATGGAGTTACATAACGTGCCCTAATCAATCTGCCTTTAGGGCTAAAATGGACAGTATTTACGTACTATTGAAACGCATGGATATTCGAAAGCATGGCTCTTTGAAAATATGCCGAATTCAAAGAGCTGCGCTTTCTATATCGGTGATTACCACCAAGCTTCAAACATTGCGCCGAACGACAATGTATCAACATTAGTTGTCTTCACTGTGTTGCCTTTCGTTTCTACATCACCCACGGTTGTGTAGAAGCGAAGCATTGGACGGCTCCAAGGTAAACCACCTAGAGAAACGTTTTGAGACAGGGTTACTTTCCACGCGTTCTCTTCACCGTCGTCATCGTAATCAACCATGCCGTAGCCCGCTTCTAGCCATGTAGAGTGAACATCATCCCATTGGTATTGTGGACGAACGATACCAGCGTATTCCGTATTCTCGCGGTCTAGATCAGAACCAGAGTTGTCTTTGTACGACACTAAGTAATCGATGATGAAGTTGTCTGTCGCTGCATAGCTACCTTCAACGCTTGCATACAAAGTCTGGTAGTCACCTTTCAGGTCATATACTGACGAATCAGCACCGTCACCATACTTAACAACCAACTTGTTAGACTCACCCAAGCCTAAGGTCGCACCCAATAGGTATGCCGTTTCATCACTAACTTTTGGCTCACCTGCTACATCAGCTTCATCTGAAGCAAAGCCGTAGTTCGCATACAGATCTAGGTTACCGATACCAGCGTTGATGCTGTGCAGTTTTGCGGTCACAGCGTATCGACCGTTGTCGTTAACCAAACCACCTTTAACTTGGCCAACAAAGCCCATGTCTAACTTAGCACCACCGAAGTCGAAGTTGTTAAAACCAGCACCTTGACCATCGTGTGTCATCCAGAAGTAATCGTTCAAACCTTGTTGTGGACGTTGATGGAAGTCACGACCAGCCCACATGTAAAGCTCAGGCTGACTTTCAAAGACGTTGGTTACACCAGCGTACATTTTTTTCATGCTTAGGCCGCCGTCATCAGCCCATGCGTCTGCTTCCCAGTGGTCAGCCATAAATACGATGTCCCAGATAGCGCCGTTATCTGCTTGGAAAAGCTTAGCTAACTGAACTTCACCACCGTTAGCTTCGTTACCTAAACGACCAACAGAACGACCTGTTGTACCTATGTCTACGTAACGCTCATCACCACTTTTGTAGTGAGCGCCGTAACGAGCATAACCAGAGAAGACGATACCGTCTGGTACATTGGTTTCTGCAGTCAGAACCGCTTGTTGTTGATCATCAACATACTTGATATCACCAACTTGAGATTCCAGCTCTTGGATTCGTTGTTCCAGAGCGGCAAGATCCGTTTCTGCAGCAAAAGAAGAGATTGAAGCAAGCGAAGCCGCCACTGCGACCGTTATTGGCAAAAGCTTAAATTTTTGCATTGTAATTCCCTATTATTTTTTTGAGTTTTCATCGAACAGGGAAATATTAAGCAATGAAAGCGTTGAAAAGTTGGTCGCTGTTCACACTGATAAATTAGGTCGAGAGCCATGAAACTTTTAGAAAAATCATACCCAAAACTATTAATTTAATATCAGAAACTTAGAACATAAAGTGCGTGAAATATCAGCTTGAAATCGCTTTCATTTCATCAATAATGGCGGGGTCTATCACGGAAAGCAGTGTGTGAAAATGAGGGAAATATGGTGCAGTTTTGACTGGTTTTCATATATATGAAAAGCCTCAAAATCTATCATCAATTTTGAGGCTTTCTAGTTATCGTGAAATATCTATTTTAAATGATTCAAGATACCCCTACGGCATATCAAGAGGCTCAACACCCATGTTGAACAGAGTAAATGCATAGATATCTGCAGTAAGATCGATAGCTTTACTCAATGGCATTCCAGCACCGTGACCCGCATTAACATCAATACGAATCATCACAGGTGCGCCACCTTCATGCTTGTCTTGCAGCTCAGCGATGAACTTATAAGAGTGTGCAGATACGACGCAGTTGTCATGCTCCTTCTTTTATATGCTATAACGCTATGACTCTACTCATCAAAACATGGCGAAACTCATAACATTAAAAATAATGTGAAATCGTCAGGTAACGCGTTCTAATGTGTTCAATCAATAACTTAATCTTGTTTGGTGGCTGGCGAGTAAAGGGGTACACCGCATAAATACCGAGCTTTTTACCCACCAAATCTGGAAAGATGTCCACCAGCTGGCCGTTACGAATATCGTGATAAACCAGACAACGTGGTACGTACGCGACCCCATGACCGCCCAGCGCCGCTTTTCTTAATGCCGTCGCGTTGTCGGTAGAAAATGAACCCGAAACACGCACGATGTATTTGTCGTTGTCAGTACAGCCATCTTTACTGTGCAAGAACTGCCACTCGCTAGCGCCCGTTGTTTGATAGGCGTATTGCAAGCAGTTGTGCTTCACCAAGTCTTTAGGCAGCATCGGCTTACCATTCTTGGCGATATAAGAAGGCGAGGCACACACTACCCATTGTGAATCCAATATATGACGAGCAATAAGGCTGGAGTCTTCCAAGTAACCAGTACGAATTACCAAGTCCAAACCATCCTCAACCAAATCAACAAAACGATTGTTCAAAGACATATCGACCGTTAAACCTGGGTGCATATTACAAAACTCGGCAACAGCGTCTGCCAGAATCAAATCCCCGGAGATAGTAGGCACTGACATTTTGATATGACCACTGACATTTTCCCCAAAGCCTGAAACTGCGTCCATAGCCTCTTGAGCTGCCTGCTTCACATTTTTGGCTCCGTGTAACATTGCCTTGCCTGCTTCGGTCAGCGTCAATTTACGCGTAGTTCGATATAATAATTGCACGCCAATCTCTTCTTCCAAACGCGCAATCCTCTTACTAACTACCGAATTTGTAAGGTTATTTTGCTCTGCCACCTTACTAAAACTACCCAGCTCTACTACCTGTGAAAACAGGATCAAATCATCTGCCCGCATCTGATTATGCCAATTTTGGAATTAATTATTTTCATTATTTCCCTATATCAATAAAAAATAAAGGGGTAAATTCACGCCAAATTAACAAAACAATTACAAAAGAGTCATTCCAATTACAAGATTCGCACCTAAATGGTTCCCGCTTAAGAGGCCAATAGCGATTCGAATGATGACAACCCATAACGTGTTATTTACTTCAAACATGAACGTTTGAAATCAGTACGAGGAAGTACCCATGAGTGAAACTCTACTAGCTCTATTGGCCTTTTCACCAATAGTTGTTGCAGCGATTCTACTGGTTGGCCTGAACTGGCCAGCGAAAAAAGCGATGCCAGTGGCATTTGCACTAACCGTTGCTATTGCCCTATTTGCTTGGGATATGTCTGGCACTCGCGTGCTGGCTTCTGTATTCCAAGGCTTCGGCATTACCGTGTCGGTTCTCTGGATTGTGTTTGGCGCCATCTTCTTATTAAACACTTTGAAACACACCGGAGCTATCACCACTATCCGTAACGGCTTTACTGACATATCAGCAGACCGTCGTGTGCAAGCGATCATCATCGCTTGGTGTTTTGGTTCATTCATCGAAGGCGCATCTGGCTTCGGTACACCTGCTGCAATTGCCGCTCCGCTACTGGTTGCTATCGGCTTCCCAGCGCTTGCTGCGGTACTTATGGGCATGATGATCCAATCTACGCCAGTATCATTCGGCGCGGTTGGTACACCAATCATTGTTGGTGTGAACAAAGGCTTGGACACGCACAACATCGGTGAAAGCCTGATTGCTCATGGTTCTACTTGGGATGCTTACCTGCAACAGATCACGTCAAGCGTTGCGCTGATTCATGCTTCTGTTGGGGTGATGATGCCTGTGCTAATGGCGATGATGCTAACTCGCTTCTTCGGTAAGAACAAAAGCTGGACAGAAGGTTTAGATATCCTACCGTTCGCACTGTTCGCGGGTGCTGCTTTCACTATTCCTTACGCACTGACTGGTGTCTTCCTAGGCGCAGAATTCCCATCATTGATTGGTGGTCTGGTTGGCCTAGCAATTGTGGTTACTGCAGCAAAACGTGGCTTCCTAGTTCCAAAATCAAAATGGGATTTTGAAAGCGAAGACAAATGGCCAGCAGAGTGGCTAGGTTCTCTGAAAATCGATCTAGACGACAACCAAGGCCACAAGAAGATGAGTATGGCGATGGCATGGGCACCTTACGTGCTGCTCGCTGTGACTCTGGTTGCTAGCCGTGTGAGCCCTGAGTTCAAAGGCCTGCTTAAGAGCGTTAGCCTTTCTTTCAGCAACATCCTTGGCGAGACAGGCGTAAGCACCGCAATTCAACCTCTGTATCTACCTGGCGGCATCTTGGTATTCGTCGCGCTAGTTGCGGTTCTAATGCAATCTCGCAGTGCTGCTCCGCTGGCTAAAGCTTTTGGTGAATCAAGCAAGACTCTGATTGGCGCTGGCTTTGTGTTGGTGTTCACCATCCCAATGGTTCGTATCTTCATTAACTCTGGTGTTAACGGCGCTGATTTAGCAAGTATGCCAGTAACCACTGCCAACTTCGCAGCTGACCTAGTCGGCGGCGCATTCCCAGCGCTGAGTGCAACAGTTGGTGCGCTAGGTGCCTTCATTGCAGGTTCGAACACCGTTTCAAACATGATGTTCAGCCAATTCCAGTTCGAAGTAGCACAAACTCTGACTATCTCTAGTGCGGTGGTTGTGGCTCTGCAAGCCGTTGGTGCAGCAGCAGGTAACATGATTGCGATTCACAACGTGGTAGCCGCATCAGCGACCGTAGGTTTGTTAGGACGAGAAGGTGCAACACTACGTAAGACAATCATCCCAACGTTCTACTACTTGGTGATGACAGGAATCATCGGCCTAGTGGTTATCTACGGCTTCAAAATGACAGACGCACTTATGTAAACCATAAGTCGTTACAAAAGCACTTGGCGTTAATACTCAATTCCCCGACTGCAACACCGTCTAATAAGACAGTTGATGAGTTTCGGAATGGATACTAAAACACATCAACACCCTCGGGTATTAACGCCATTTTCCCGTTTTATCGTTTTATCGTTTTATCGTTTTATCGTTTTATCGTTTTATCGTTTTATCGTTTTACAGCTTATTTGTTTCAAAGCGAAAGAAAGACAGAACACTTACTTTTCAAGAATTAAAGCAGCCCAAGCCAAGCTCTCATAGAAGAGCAACATCCCAAGAATTTAGGACTGAAATTATGATCATATCCGCATCGACTGATTACCGCGCCGCAGCAAAAGCAAAATTACCACCGTTTCTTTTCCACTACATTGACGGCGGTTCTTACGGAGAACATACCCTACGCCGCAACACAGCCGATCTTGCAGAGATCGCGCTCAAGCAGCGTGTCCTCAATGACATGTCAGATCTGAATTTGGAAACTGAGTTGTTTGGCGAAAAGCTGGCGATGCCAATTGCCTTAGCACCAGTTGGCCTAACGGGCATGTACGCGCGACGTGGTGAAGTGCAAGCAGCAAAAGCCGCGGACAACAAAGGTATTCCTTTTACGATGTCGACGGTGTCGGTATGTCCAATAGAAGAGGTCGCACCTAAGATTGAACGCCCAATGTGGTTCCAACTTTACGTACTAAAAGATCGCGGCTTCATGAAGAACGTTCTTGAACGCGCAAAAGCAGCAGGCATAACAACATTGGTTTTCACCGTTGATATGCCAGTACCTGGCGCTCGCTACCGTGACATGCACTCAGGAATGAGTGGCCCAAATGCGGCAATGCGTCGTGTATTCCAATCTATGCGTCATCCTAGTTGGGCCGTTGATGTTGGCTTGTTAGGTAAGCCACATGATCTAGGCAACATCTCTACTTACCGCGGCTCTCCAACCAAACTGGAAGACTACATCGGTTGGTTGGGTGACAACTTCGACCCATCGATCTCATGGAAAGACCTAGAGTGGATCCGTGATTTCTGGGATGGCCCAATGGTCATCAAAGGCATTCTTGATGAAGAAGATGCAAAAGACGCGGTGAGATTTGGTGCTGACGGTATCGTGGTTTCAAACCACGGCGGTCGTCAGCTCGATGGTGTTCTATCGAGTGCTAAAGCCTTGCCTGCGATCGCAGACGCAGTAAAAGGCGACACCAAGATTCTGGTCGACTCTGGTATTCGCACCGGCTTAGATGTGGTTCGTATGATGGCGATGGGCGCAGATTGCACCTTGCTTGGCCGTTCATTCGTCTACGCGTTAGCAGCACAAGGACAAGCAGGCGTTGAGAATCTACTCGACCTGTATGACAAAGAGATGCGCGTTGCCATGACTCTAACTGGGGCCAAGACAATCAAAGACTTAACTCGTGATTCTCTGGTGGGGCTAGATTAAACCTCAACGACTTAGGTTCGGATTCGGACTAATGCTTTGGTCTACTTAGACTGAAGTTCAATCGGTGTCACAGCAATTCCACTGCCGTTGTGACACCGTTTAAGCACTGGAAAATAAAATAAAAACTAGGGCGTGTTGATCTTTCGAGCTGATTTTTGCAGCGAGTTGCTGGGTATTTATACAAGGCAGAGGCGTCGATGTGTAGCTAGCCTACATGAGAAGCCGATAACGTAGTAGAAATGGCCAGCAAACGCTGCCCGAAGGGTTCAGCTAAAAGCGTTTTACTCTTTGTTGAGGGGGATTTGCTTAGAGTGACTAGGCTACTTCCCCCTCGCCGCGATTAAAACGCTTTTATCTTAAACAAAATTTAACCACGAAAGGTCAACACGCCCTAACCAGTGCCAAATAAGAAGCACAAGGAAGCAAAGATGGAGACAAACACATCCCATGAGCGAGTAATAGATGCACAAGCTTATCAGCAGCTTGAAGCGATACTGGCTCAAAAAATAGAAACGGAACGCATTGTCACACAAGAGGCAAAGCGCTTGGCTTACGGCACCGATGCGAGTTTTTATCGCTTGGTGCCGAAAATGGTTCTAAGGCTCAAGAACTTAGACGAAGTCATATTCACCATTCAAAGTTGTCGCGAACTGGGCATTCACTTTACCTTTCGCGCCGCTGGCACTAGCCTTTCAGGGCAAGCGGTTTCAGACTCGGTACTCATCACACTAACCGACGACTGGCGTGGCCACGAGATCGTCGATAACGGTAATCAAATCATTCTGCAGCCCGGTGTGATTGGTGCAGATGCCAACAAATACCTCGCCCCTTTCCAACGTAAAATCGGCCCAGATCCGGCTTCAATCAATACTTGTAAAATCGGCGGTATCGCTGCGAACAACGCAAGCGGCATGTGCTGTGGTACGGCGCAGAACTCCTATCGTACTGTCGAGAGCATGAAAATCGTATTGAGTGATGGTTCCCTACTTGATACAGCGGATAACGCCAGCGTTGAGGCTTTCAAGCAATCACACAAAGCGCTATTTGAAGGCATTGTTGATTTACACAGACAGACCAGCTCAAACCAAGAACTGGCAGACAGAATCCGCCACAAGTACCGTCTTAAAAACACCACCGGCTACGCGCTTAACGCATTGGTCGATTATCAAGAGCCAATCGAAATCATTAAACACCTGATGATTGGTTCAGAGGGCACGCTAGGCTTCATCGCCGAGATCACTTACAACACGGTGGTTGAACACCCGAATAAAGCTTCTGCTCTGCTGGTGTTTTCCGACATCGAGCAAGCAAGCAAAGCCGTGACTACGCTATCAAAAACACCGGTTGCTGCGGTTGAATTGATGGATGGCAGAGCACTTCGTTCAGTAGCTGACAAACCGGGCATGCCTGCGTTTATGCCGAGCTTAGATTTAGAAGCCGCGGCAATTTTGGTTGAATCACACGCCAGCTCCCAGCAGGACTTAGATTTACAATGTAAATCAATTTTGGGCGCATTGACTGAATACACGATTGTAGAATCGGTTCCTTTCACTTCTGATCCAAAGACAGTCGCAACACTATGGGGCATTCGAAAAGGCATGTTCCCTGCCGTTGGTGCGGTTCGTGAAGTCGGCACAACCGTTATCATCGAAGACGTGGCTTTCCCTGTCGAAAACCTCGCTAACGGCATTCGAGAGCTGCAAGAGCTGTTCGATAAATACAACTACAGCGAAGCGATCATTTTCGGCCATGCCCTCGAAGGCAACCTGCATTTTGTGTTTACTCAAGGTTTCGACAGCCAAACAGAAATCGATCGCTACGGCGGTTTCATGGATGACGTTGCCGAACTGGTTGCCGTCAAATACCAAGGTTCTCTGAAAGCAGAACATGGCACTGGCCGTAACATGGCACCTTATGTCGAATTAGAATGGGGCACAGATGGCTACGCCTTGATGCAACAAATCAAAGCCTTGTTTGACCCAGAAAGACTGCTCAATCCCGGCGTTATTATTAACGACAATCCAAATTCACACATCACCAATTTGAAGCCAATGCCTGTTGCTGACGACCTTGTCGACCGCTGTATTGAATGTGGCTTCTGTGAGCCTGTTTGTCCGTCTCGTACCTTAACCCTATCGCCTCGCCAACGTATCGTGCTGTACCGCGAGTTACAACGCCGCCGTGCTGCAGGTGAAGAAATAGAAGCAAGCGAACTAGAAACAACCTTCGAATATCAAGGTATTGATACCTGCGCCGCAACTGGCCTATGTGCCGAGCGTTGCCCAGTGGGCATCAACACTGGCGACTTGGTCAAGAAGCTTCGTGTTGCTAAGTATGAGAAATTCACACCAATCGCTAAGTGGACAGCGGATCATTTCTCGACCACCACTAAACTTACCAAGGCCGGCCTCAAAACCAACCAAGTGGCGAGCAAAGTATTAGGCGCAAATACTGTCGGCAAGCTAACCAACGGCTTGCGCTCAATAACTAAAGGTGCGACACCCGTTTGGATGCATGAGATGCCACAATCCAATAGCCACTCGCTAGTCTCATCACCAGTGACGCCAAAATCCTCAAGCAATCATAAAAAGGTGGTTTACCTCGCTTCATGTGCCAGTCGAACCATGGGGCAACAGAGCGATGCGGGCGATCAACGTCCTCTTACTGAAGTGACCATGTCTCTGCTCAACAAAGCTGGTTTTGAAGTCATCCTGCCAAAAAAACTAGACGACCAATGTTGTGGTATGCCTTACGACAGTAAAGGGATGAACGACCTAGCCCAATCGAAAGCGCAACAGCTCGAAGAAGTGTTGTGGCAAGCGAGTCGTCAGGGTGAATACCCAGTCTTGATGGACACAAGTCCATGTGCCAAACGCAGTATTGAGCAGTTCACCAAGCCGTTAGAAGTTCTAGAACCGACAGGGTTTGTGAATCAATACTTGCTAGAGCACCTGACGCTTGAGCCACTGAAAGAAACCGTAATGCTGCATGTCACTTGTAGCTCTCGCCGAATGGGCTTAGAAAGTGCGATGCTAAACCTCGCTAAAGCCTGTACCGAAGAAGTGATTGTTCCAGAGCATATTCAATGTTGTGGCTGGGCGGGTGACAAAGGCTTCACTACGCCAGAACTAAATGAAGCGGCAGTACATCCACTCAAGGAACAAGTGCCGAGAAACTGCACTCGCGGCTTCAGTAACAGCCGAACCTGTGAGATCGGTTTGTCGCACCACAGTGGCATTCCGTATCAATCGATCTTGTACTTGGTGGACGAAGTGGCGCAGTAGCTTCACTCATACTGCGAGCAATGTGCTCTAGTTTAAAACGAAAAATGGCAGCCCAATCAGGCTGCCATTTCTTTATTCGGCTGAAATATATTATTGAAATAAATGCTATTAAGCGAGAGCTACAGAGCCTTATGTTATTGAGCTAAGCGCATCAACTCTTCTGGCGAGTAGTGTTCTGCCTCTGCACCTTTGGCGATTAGGTCAATCACTTGGAACTCGCTCATATCCCCAAACTCCTTGGTCAAGTAATCACGAAACGCTTTCTCATTCGGCCATTTACCTCGCACGATATAGCCCTCTTCTTTGTCAAAATCTTCTGTTTCAAAGAATGAAAAGTCGGTCATACCAATATTGTGGCAATACAAAACGAGATACATAATTATTCCTCAAAAACGGGGTTACTAATAAAAGCTCACAGGTAGATAGAAATCAAGCTCAAACACTTCATCCGTGTTAAGAAAGTGATTCCGATGATAATGCACATAGGCTGGAGTTGAGCGCTGTTTGAAACCAGAGGCCGGTAACCATTTTTCTAATACCATACTGATCTGTGGTAGCAGCTCACCATAACGACCATTAAGTCGAAACACGGCGTGTAACCCGCCCGGAATCACCATCTGGTTCACTACGCTTCGGTACTTAATCGGTTCATCAATCGCAATACAAGCAACATAACGACACTGATCCATTTCAACCCAAGCAGGGTTAGAGTGGTGCAAACCAAACTGACTCGAAAAATCACGCTGTTCGGAATTCGCCCACGCTTTCAATATCAACCACGCATTACGAATGGATCGGTTATAGCCTGTATGTCGAACATAGGCGGCCATGCGTTCAGGCACTTCAACGATCTTAGGTTCGGGTAATACTCGCTGCGCCACATTCAAATAGCCCGCCGCCACTTCGGGATCTTTCAAATAGGGTTTCTCTGCTACTTGTAAATCGTGCTTACGCCACTCACCTGGCGACATGTTAAAGGTCGCTTTAAACGCGCGGCTAAACGAAGACACCGAACTAAAACCACACTTACTGGCGATTTCCACCACCGAGGATGTGGTATCGAACATCAATTGATTGGCCGCATACTCCATTCGGGTGCGTCGAATGTATTGATGTAACGACTCCCCAACCACACTTTTGAACGTGCGATGAAAGTGTTGCTCTGAATACGCAGCAATCTCAGAGAGCGCTTTTGCCGACAAAAGCTGACTGATGTCTTGGTGAATATGGAACAAAACATCATTGATTCGCGATATGTGTTGACGTGACATCGTTTAAATAGCATAAATGGACATGTCTAAGAGCATAAACGGACACGCTACTTTTTACAATTGCCGTGTAATATCAAGCGATAGAATAAAAACGATAAACGACGAGACACAACACATGGAAATCGCACAGTCATTACAACAGATTCAATCATCATACATTCGAGAGATCCTCGCAGCCGCAAGTGATCCAAATGTCATCTCATTGGCCGGTGGTTTACCGGACGAGAAAACATTCCCTATCGATTTGATGAAGCCAACGCTAGAAAACCTAGCGAACATGCCTGAAGTTTTCCAATACGGTTCGACCGCAGGTTACGGCCCGTTGCTTGACCACCTGACGCAAAGCTACCAATTGCCAGAGACTCACACAGCTATGATCTGTACCGGTTCTCAGCAAGGTTTGGATTTGATTGCCCGTGCCTATGTCGATCCAGGTGATGTGGTTGTGATGGAAGCGCCAAGCTACTTAGGTGCGATGCAGGTGTTTGGCCTAGTTCAAGCAAACATCGCGACCGTGTCTCAAACTGAATTTGGCCCGAACCTAGACGAACTGGAAACGTGCTTTGCACAGCAATCACCGAAGATGTTCTATGCCGTGCCTGATTTTCACAACCCAACCGGTGTGTGCTGGGCAACAGAAACTCGTCAAAAAGTGGCTGAGCTGTGTATCAAATACAACGTGGCATTCATTGAAGATGCGCCATACCGCGAGCTACGTTTCACAGGTACGGAACTGCCGTTGGTCTCTTCATTCTGCCCTGATAACTCTATCGTTCTTCGTTCATTCTCTAAGATTGCATCGCCAGGCCTACGTATTGGTGCTGTAACAGGCAAACGTAGTTACCTTGAACCACTGATCAAAGTGAAACAAGGTGCCGACTTACACTCAAGTGTACCGATGCAAGCGCTGCTTGTTGGTCTTCTAAAACATGAAGACTTCAACGTACACATGGAAAGCATTCGCACACTGTACAAATCTCGTTATGAAGTGCTGTTCTCAGAGCTAGAGAAACAACTGCCTGCAGATTGCGTGTTAAAAGCCGTGGATGGCGGAATGTTCATCTGGGTTGAAATCCCAGAGTGTGACACCTTCGAATTAGCGAAAACCTTACTATCGAATGGCGTGGCGGTTGTACCAAGCCCAGTATTCTATCCAAAGGCCGATGAAGCCAAAGCCGCACTGCGCCTAAACTTCACTAATGCCAACCCGGAAGAATTGACGGAAGCGGTGAAACGCTTAGCGGAAGTACTTAACCAAGCGTAATCGCTGCTTGAGTAACACAGACTAGATACCAAAGCCCTGCTGTATTATTACAGCAGGGCTTTTTTGTGTAATGTCGCTTCCAAGAAAGATGGTGAAATAACTCGGTTTCTTAAATAGTAAATCCACATAACATTTGTTGATAAATAGCCCTACCTTTGGTTGGTTTTTGTCCCGTACCGCCTTAGTTATACTGCGGCTGATTTTAATAAGCCAACAGACTGAACTAAGTTGAAATACTAAGTTTTGATCAAAACAGGCAACCGCTCTGGATTTACGTTCCAGCTCGCAGAAAGGGAAAACCATGTCTCAATATGTTGTATGTGCTCTGTATAAATTCGTAGCACTTGATGATTACCAAGAAATTCGCCAGCCACTCACTGATGTTTTAGAAGACAACCAAATCCGCGGTACTTTGTTACTTGCGAGTGAAGGTATCAACGGCACCGTTGCAGGTAAGCGCGAATCTATCGACGCTCTTCTTAAATGGTTCAAACAAGATTCTCGTTTGGCTGATGTGGTTTACAAAGAGTCGTTCAACGAAGAACAACCATTCAACCGTACCAAGGTTAAGCTTAAGAAAGAGATCGTAACCATGGGCGTTGAGGGCATCGACCCACGCCACGTTGTCGGCACTTACGTGAAACCAAACGAATGGAATGCGCTGATTTCTGATCCAGATGTGATTCTGGTTGATACTCGTAACGACTACGAAGTGGACATCGGCACATTCAAAAATGCTGTAAACCCAAACACAGAAACCTTCCGTGAATTCCCTCAATACGTTGAAGACAATCTTGATCCTAAGAAGCACAAGAAAGTTGCAATGTTCTGTACTGGTGGTATTCGTTGCGAAAAATCAACAGCCTACATGAAAGAACAAGGTTTTGATGAGGTTTACCACCTTGAAGGCGGCATTCTTAAGTATCTAGAAGAAGTACCTGAAGAAGAGAGCATGTGGGAAGGCGATTGCTACGTATTTGACGGTCGTGTTGCGGTAAACCACCAGCTAGAAAAGAGCGGCTACGATGTGTGTAACGCTTGTCGTCTGCCAATCACTGACGAAGACAAAGCCTCTGAGCACTTCGAGAAAGGCGTAAGCTGCCCTAAATGTGTTGATAAGCACAGCGACGAGCAAAAAGCGCGTTTCCGTGAACGTGAAAAGCAAGTTCAGCTATCAAATGCGCGTGGTGAAACCCACGTAGGTGGCGAAGCTGCTCATCTTATCGAGCAACGCAAAAAAGAGAAGCTTGCACACAAAGAGCAACAACGCTCTAGCAAGAAAGCGAAGTAGTATTTGCTCCTACTAAAATAACGAAGGGCATTAGCGCATCCACAATGGAACGCTAATGCCCTTTTTTGATCCTGCTCTCGCTTTGTGTTTAGGAACACATTTATCTTCAAAAATAGGCTCTATACTGAAGTTAATTAGACAAGTGAGGAAGTGCCAATGCTCAATGAAAACCATGCCTTTATCTTAGATTTCCCAGATCTTAAATTAGACATTGTTCAGCTCAACCACGACGACGAAAAATTCAAAGCAGACATGCAGAAATACCACCAACTCGACTACGACATCCGTCAGCTAGAAATCTCTGGCAGCCCTATCGATGACGACAGCATGCACAACCTCAAAGTAGAACGCATGGAGCTAAAAGACTCGCTACACAAACAGCTCACACGCCATCACGCACTTAAGATCGTATAACAACTCATATGCTAGTGTGGCTAACTTAGCCACACTACTCTCCTTCTCAATGGGTTAATTTTTTGTAATCGAAACTACCTGCTACCCAACCTAATTATCCACTGAGAAATCTAAGTAAGTACTGAATTGAAGCCCATCATCTTGAGTTTCAAAACTCCAACCCATTCGCTCACAAATTCGTTGCACAATCACTAGGCCACAACCATAGCCAGCATTGTAAGTCTCGTTGCCATCATGACGGTTAGTGATCACTAATTGAGAACCTGTCACCACAATTCCAACATCGCCAATACTGTAGCTAAACGCATTTTTAATTAAGTTATTCAATACAATAGTAATAAAGCTCTCTGGCGCATACACAGTGACAGTCTCTTTGACATCCAGATCATAACTCGCATCCTGCTTGGCAAACAAAGGCGCCATTTCAAGCAACTGATTCTGAACTTCGACTGCCAAGTCATAGTGACCGAAATAATGCTCATCGATACTCTCTTTACCAAGCAGCAAAAACATCTCAGTCAGCACTCGCATCTGTTCACTCGCTTCTTGCAAGCGATTAATCGCTTTTAACGCAACAGGAGGTTGATTGGGTACTTTAGTTAGCAGCTCTGCCGACCCTTTTATCACCATTATCGGGGTTCTAAGTTCATGAGAAGCAAATCGATTGAACTCTTCTTCCCGCTGAAAAAATCCTGAAATGTGATTCTTTGAATCTAAAAGCGTTTGCTCAATATGTCGTGTTTCAGCGTAAGATGTCTCAACTTCAAAACTTGGCTGCTCAGGGTGCATTTGCCCTATTTTCTTTTCTATTTGATTAAGTGGCCTCGACAGCGAGCGTACAACATAGATCCCATACAGAACCATGAAGATGGAGGTTAAGCCACCTAGTATGAGGGTGTAGTTGTGGAGGCTCCATTCATACTCGTCGAGGTAGTCGTCGGCGTCATCTTGAAACAAGATATACATCAGCCCTTTGCCTGACGGGTGTTCGAATACGTAAAAATGTTTATCTTCTGTACCTAACAGATGTTCATAGAAGCCGGGCTCTTTGTATCGAGCTAACCAATTGGGCAGTTCACTTTCGCTCCAATAGGTTGAAAACTCATTTTTATTCGGCAACAACGCATCTTCGCCAAGCAACTGATATTCAGACGTATAACGATTAGCTTCAGTGTCTAGCCAGTGATGGAGGCTGATCACTTCCATCTGGTTTTCAGCGATATAAATCACTGTCCAGAAAAGGCCAAACATGACCAAGGTCATCAAACCAAAGCTGCGACGGATTTTTCGGTAGATACTCGGGTAATCGCCGTGATTTGAGCCGTTATGCTTTGAGTCGGTAACCTTGTCCATGAATAGTCTCTAATCGTGAATGTTCAAACCCTTTATCGAGCGCGTTACGCAGGCCATAGATATGACTTCGAAGTGCATCACTGCTTGGCGATTCATCCCCCCAAACGGAATCAATCACTTCAGTTCTTGAAACAATCGCTGGCGCGTGTCGCATAAGGACTTTTAGTATTTTTAACTGGATTCGACTCAACTTAATTAGCCTACCTTCTCGGTATACCTCGTCGGTCTGCGAGTTGAGAGAGATATCGGCAAAACTGAGCTTTCCGATATCTTGGCGTGGTCCTCGGCTTGCCAATGCGTTGAGCCTTAAACTGAGCTCTTGCATTGCGAAAGGCTTAACCAAGTAATCATCTCCGCCCGCTTGAAAGGCCGCTATCTTGTCATCCAACCTATCTTTAGCGGTTAAAAATAGAATTGGCGTAGGGCACTGCACCTCTTCTCTTAACTTTCTAACAGCGGAGATGCCGTCTAATTTAGGCATCATTATGTCCATGATAATCACGTCATAATGATTCTCAGACGCTAACTTTAACGCCGCTTCTCCATGATAAGCACAATCGATCACCATCCCTTCTAACTCTAGGTAATCGGCAATGGTTTCTGCAACATTGTGGCTGTCATCAACGATCAAAACTTTCATCGATTTATTTCACCTTTCTTCACGAGTACTTCACGTTTGAGTTTATAAGATACACCCTCAATAAACCAAATAAAGGGTATATAGATGAAAAAGTTAGCGCTGATTTCAGTTGTCGGTTTAATTCTAACTGGCTGTGGCGGTAGTGACAGTAATAGCAATGGAAGCAACGATAACAACACGCAAGCTCCATCAGCAGTTCAAGGTACCATTGACTATGTTTCTGGCAACACCATTGTTGTGAATGGCTATAGCTATCAAGTAGACAGTGCGAACTATGCAGGCGAAGACGTGGCAATTGCAGACCTAGAAAAAAACATGATGGTCTCTATTTCATCTATTGCTCGCAGCGCTTCAACTCACACTGGCGGGACTCAAGTTGGTCTTGAGCCGACCATCGTTGGTCTTATTTCAGACACCAACCACAATAATGGCACATTTAAAGTCAATGGCATCGAATTGACCTTTACAGATCTGTCACGTGAAATTGAAAATGGCGATTGGGTTATGGTTTCTTCTTTACCGACAGCGAATGCAGGTTACAAAGTACTTTCTGTTGTTAAGTTTGAGCACTCTAACTTAACTGAATCCGTTGAAGTTGAAGGACTAATAAGCGATTTAAATGAATCGACTTTCAAACTTGGGGCTAATCTAAGTGTTGATTATTCAATTGCCCACATCGACAACGATGAAAGCAGCAATGGGTTATCTAACGGTCTTTGGGTCGAAGTGACAGGCTCAATGGCAGACTCTGTACTAACGGCCAAAGAAGTGGAAGTCGAAGACTTTGACGAAGTCAGTAATGACACAGAAATCGAAGGCATCATTACTTGGGTAGCGAACGACCAGTCGTCATTTGATTTAAGCTACAAGGGTCGCTTTCTTGTCAATGACAATACTCGTTACGAGGATGGCAACAAGTCGAACTTAACGGTCGGTACAGAAGTTGAAGTAACAACAAAAAAAGCTAACGGCGAAAATGTTGCTACCGAAATCGAATTTGAACACAACGATGATTCACAAGATTGGAATGATAATGACGTTGATTTTGAAGGTGAAGTTCAGAGCACCAATGACGAAGCATTGAGCTTTGTTATTCAAACGTTCTCTGGCAATCAAACTATCTACGTTAACCAAAATACTCGCTATGAAGATGGTCTAAGTTTCGATACGTTACATGGTCAACGTATTGAGGCAGAAGCTTACAAGGTTAATAACCAGTACATAGCAAGCGAAATCGAAGCAGAAGACAACGACTAACGCATAGAACATCCTTGTTATTTAATTCAGAAGCCATGCTCTACGCATGGCTTTTTTGCATCAAAATCTTCCAAACGACAGATGAAAACTACCTTTTTAATTATGTTACTGTTTGCTTATTAAAAGGCGTTTAATAAGGAAGCAAGCAGAGTGGTAATAAAAGAAGAGAATATACAACTCCGACTCGTTCCAAGTTCCGAATTCGAAGAACTGTTTGCGTTTGTTAAGCAGGGGCTTTTCATACACGTAGATAACGTTTTCGGCTGGGAGGACGACTTCCAACGTAAGCGACTTTTAAACGATTACCATCCCTCTTGGTTTCATTGGATATACCATAAAAACGAAAGAGTCGGACTCGTCTGCTTTAAGACTTACGGAAACACCTATCATATTCATCTGCTGATCATTTCCCCTCAATACCAAGGTCAGTCTCTTGGTAAAAAAGCCATGTTACTCATCCACAACAAAGCCCGTCAAGAACAACGAAACCAAGTCACTCTGTCGAGCTTTAGAAGTAACACTCGCGCCATCAGTTTTTATCAGGCACTTGGCTATCAAATTGTTGATGACAACGATGAGGGTTTTGTGGGGATGGCTCTCAACCTAGCTAACTCTCAGCCTCGCTAACCATAGAGGAAATACAGATAGCTAGTAGGTAGAGAGCGCTTACTTTAGCGCGTACTTGAAATACCTAATTTCTCAATCAACGACGGAAAGCCCCAACCGTTCTCGCCTTCGACCACCGATTCTCCGGTCAAATACTCAAACAGCGTTGGCGCTAAAGATCCGTTAGCTTCGATTTTCAGTTGCTGAGAGTTATCGCCAATTGGCGCTCCCCAGAATCCGATGAAAGCATCTTTCTCTAAGTAATCCTCACCAGCATGACGCCCCGGTACCTTGGTGTTGTAGCCAATTCCCGCTTTAGGGAACAAGTTAACCGTGCCAGCTCTATCTTCAAGGTAGATATTAGCCAGTTGATTCACAGAATCTGGTCGAGATGTTGGTTGCGTTAATGAAGTCCACTCAGCACTGCTACACCACGTTGTCACATCCGCTTTAACCGCTCGGTTAATACACTTTTCTACCAATTGAGAATGTTGTGAAAAATCAGCTTCGCTTGGTGATGCTAGGTATGGATTTAACCTTTGCGTATTGAGCAAAATCGGCGCTCGATTGTCTTTCAATGACTCATAGAAAAGCTTGTCACCTTCACGTGTGATCAATTCATCGACCCGTTTTAAATCACGGTTACCAATCACACGAACAGCGCAACGTTGTTGATCACATGTGCTTTCTCTGACGACCATATAATCAAGACTCTCAGGCAAGCGTTGCGCTATCTGATTGATGATGTCGATATTCTGACCAGCTGGCGCTGCAATCGGAGACCACTGCGTGAGTTCTTGGTAAACCGGCTGAACCTGCCACCCTTGAGCCGAATTAAAGAAGTCCATCATGAAGTTACCACCGGCAGTCGAGGCGACTACCACATCCAATTCCTTCGAGCTTGGGTAGCTTAGAGCATTGGTGATTTTAGGCCCTTCCCCCTCGTCTGAAGATATCTTCTCAACCACAATTGGATACTCTAGCTCTGCTTGTAAGCCTTCAAATACCTGCTTTTCGGGATTGAGCGCGTAGAACACCGGTGTTAAACCATGATCTCCTGCCATGCCCCATAGCGTTTTATCATAAACGCCTGCACTGCGGTAGGTAGCTTCAATCTGGCGAATCCAATAGTCCAGTCGGTTAAGCTCTCCAGTCGGCATCAGAATTTCGTCACTAAAAGGACCAGTAAAGTGCGCGAAGTGATCCGGCCATGGGTTATAAACCAAGGTGTAATCCGGCATCCCTTTTCCATCTAACTCGGCAAACTGAGTGATCGACTGTTTAACCTGAGCCTTCTTTGAAAACTTAGTGAAAAAATCAAAGCCAGATATAGACTGATACGCTTCAATATCTTCAATCAAGGCTTGACGCTTTTCTTGCAAAACCACTTCGACTTCTGAACGTTCTTGAAGCTCTTTAACGCAGCGTTTCTCACCATAATCACGCAGTGACTCACCCAAGCCTAGGTTTACTAGCCCGTCGTAAGTCGTGTGAGCATTCCAATCATATTGAGCGTTGCAGTTCAACGTTTTCAGGTAATCAAGGCGATCAAACATGGTCTGCACCTTGTTATTTGCCATCAACACATCCAACTGCAGGGCATCATTGCCGAAGAAGTAATAAGCTCGGTCGATCTCTCGGTCAACAAAGTGGAAATTAGGGATACCAGTGCCACCTTGCCCCGATACTTTCGCGCCCGTTTTAATGATCGGTAGATTACGTACGCTGATCGTCGGAGTAGAAGAGATACCCACTCGGCTTATATTATTTCGATTCTCTTGATAGAGTTTTTTGAAGAACGGAAGATAATTCGGATCACGGTAGGTTTGTTCAGAAAGAGCCTCCATGAACCTCACCTGTTGTTGATGTTCTGGCTCAATGACCTTTTCTAACTGAGGTTTATATTGCGCTCGGTTTTTATGGTTCTGATAAGCAACCGAAATGAAAGGTGAATCTTCATCGACCAAGCCTTCGATCAACCCCTGCTGTAAACCATCGACGGTCACTTGGACCGCAAAACGTTTGTGCTGTTGGGATTCTAAGAATTGTATTAGCGCATCAGGCTGGTCACTGAACGCTTGTTGCATCCAATCATCGAGCGCTTCTGCACGTTCTTCTTTGAACACAAACTGTCGGTAAGCTTTAAGCAAGTTTAAGCGCACAAAATCAATGAGAGTGATGGTAAGAGCTTGTGCTTTGTTATTCGGCTTATCAGCGTTTTCTGGTTTACCATCTTCTGCAATCGCCAACATTGCAGACTTCATGTCGCCGTCATCCATTCCCAATGCTGCTTTACCGATCAAGTCAACGATGATCGGTTGAATCTGAGCGATAATCGCTAGATCTTCAGGGCTATTGGTTAAGTATGTGTAATTCGCAGGGAGCGTGTCCATATCCTGCCAAACACCAATTTCGAATAACGCATCGTAGATAACCACCATGTTGGCAATGAACTGTTCATCGATACGAATACCTTCATGATGTCCCGTTGCTTCAGTCGAAGTATCTAGCTCGTGATGCTCTAAGGTTGGTTTATCTCCAACATGATAAAGGCTATGTTCAAAGCCTTTTAGCACCTGTTCATCATAAACCGTCGATAAGTAAGATTTGAACACATCTTCACTGCCCAAACCTGAATAGCGGTCGTAATAACTATAGAGAAAATAACCCAAAGGAATTGAGTACGTCGGGTTGGATAACTGACCAATGACTCGAGCTTTGGTTTTAGCATCTAAAGGGAGAACTAGAATATACGCGTCTAATGTAACGCCACCAATAGTGAAAAGTGCTGCATCACGAGTGAATTTGGCAGAGTAACTTAAGCTTGAAAGCACCTGATTTTTCAACACTTCACTGGAACTAAACACACCACCAATGACGGGCCTTGTTGATATATCAGCGACACTCGGAGTTGACGCAAGCGCCAACGATAAGACACTGAATAAACTGGCGTAACTGCGAACGTGAGAATAAGAGCTCATCAAATTTCCTTTAGATCAACACACTTCTATAAATGCGACTTATTGTTTCAGTTTCAACTGATTAGTCAACCTACGGCCATCTCTAAAGGTTATACAGACAACCAATACCTATAAAATACATATACATCTATAAATAACAATCACTTAGCCCAATCTACAATTGACAGAAACATCAATTACAAACGCTAGACATTCACCAGAGATATCACTCGCATATATAACTCCATCCATTAGATATGTCTCTAGAATAAATACTCCTGCTATTCCCACTAGATTCCGTTTTGATACATTTTTCACCAATGGCGTTCAATTTATAAATAGTCATATTTATCAATGACATTCTCCCAATTGATTCCAGAGTAGTGAATTTTTATCAATAACTTAATAGGAGAACTAACATGAATGGTCAACGTTCACTGTTAGCAGTGGCAATAGCCCTAGGGATAGCAGGATGTGGTAGCGACAGTTCAAATAGCTCCACAACTGATACTGGCGGTTCAACAGCAACTTCAGCGTCTTTAACAGCAAAGGCCGCTGATGGCTATTTGGTAGGAGCCAATGCGTGTTTGGATCTAAACAGCAATAAAGTTTGTGATAAGGATGAGCCAAGTGCCGTAACGGGTGACGATGGTTCATTTACAATTGATAATCTAACTCAAGAACAACTTGAACAAAGTACTCTGTTGATCGAAGTGGTTGCCGGACAAACCATCGATACCGATAATCCAGGAGTCGTTCTAAGCAAGAGCTATCGCTTAACTGCGCCACCAAAATCCGCATTTATTAGTCCATTGACGACTCTGATTCAAAATGAAATCGAGAGTGGTTCTTCGTTAGAAGAAGCTAAAACAGCTATTCAAGAGAAGTTGGGGACAACACTCGATTTAACACAAGATTATATCGAAGCCAAAAACAATAATGACTTAGCCGATTCACAAAAAGCGGCTTTTGAAAACCTACACCGCGTTGCTCAAGTTACCGCTTCAGTCATGGCAGAGAATACTGACACACTATCAGAAACCGCAGCGGGAGCTGGTATCTCTATAGAAGCGCTCACGGCCTTGATTAATGAAGAAGTTACTCGAGTCCTAGACGAAGTCGTAAAAAATATTGAAGCAGCCGGAGAAAACTTCAATCCAAGCGACATTGCTGGCAGCATTAATCGCGATCACATCGCCATTGATGACTCTAATCTCGAAGATAAAATTAAAGAAAATGAGGCAAATAAAGGCTCTAAGCAAGCCGACCTCGCGAAGCTTATCAAAACAGACGGTATCAATTGGTTTGGCGGCGATAATGACACTGGCAAAGATTTAGTGGTTGCCTATGGAACATTGAAGTCTGATTCAGATAACTCAGTGACCGAAACCAGTTACATTTATGATTACTTTGCTGAGCAATTTGTTGAGTTTGAATATACCCCTGACACAAATAACATGGTATTGGGTCAAAACGGTTGGGAAGCGAGCGATGATACCTTAACCAGCATTAAACCCAATAAAGATGGAAGCTTAACCCTAGAATCCAAAACCTCTATTTTTAACGAAGTCGCTAGTGCGAAGCAGTTAGATATAAGTGGCCTCAATGTTCGTTCCATTATGGATCAAACGGATGATGAGAACGTTTGGTCTAACATTATGCCAGTAGGTTTAAAATTCCCTGACAACACAACCGCATACAAATTGTCTGTGGAAGATATCCACGACGACATTTATACCTTTTACAAGGGTGATTGGTGTGCAGAGTACGATCCAGAACGATATGCCGCACTCAATAACATGTGTAATGGCATTAGCGCCTTTAAGAATGGCAGCGATACATGGCTTGCCACCTTGGCATCGACTATCGCAGAAGATGAATCAGATCGTCATGACACAGCGTCTAATAATCATGCGGATTTAATTCCGATGGCAGGCACGGAAAATGGCGATATATTCGCTCAACTATTGCCTAACGGTACCGTGATTTACTATATGAGAGCATGGGATTGGGAGGCTCCTTTCTCCAAGCTTTCAGAACTCGGTTCATGGAAAGATGTGTCTATAAATGACGAGCTATTACGTCAAGTGACGATTCCTGAATCTATCCACTCACAAGCTACTTGGTCTAACTACCAAAAAGAAGATAACTCCGCTTACTTGTCTGTAGTCGAAGGCTTTGTGCGTATTACCTACAAAGAGATTGAAGAAGCTGGCAGTGAAGTTTATATCTTTGATGAAGCGACTAAGCAGTTCATTTTGGATAACGCATTAACACCACAGCCTTTGCACCCTCTCAACCTGCAAGCCTGTCTCGACTCACTACCGGATGCTCAGTTCATCGCTACAGCTAATGACGTCACGGTTTACGATGTGCAACGCACACCTATGTGGGAGCCGGAGGCAGTAACACAGAGCCTAACTTATGAGTTTACCTACTTGGGTGACACTTTCTCTTGGCTGAATGACGTTACGTTAGTCACCGGGCTACCAAGCTGGATTTCTGACTTAGCGGGCAGCCTAGAAAAAACACGTGTCGACATCAAAGATTCGGAAGGTGCTTTAATGGGGTATGAGTATTCATATAGCTCTGAAGATCACTATCTAGGTCAAGAAGGCTTTAACTCTGATGACTCATTGGGATGGGGCGCGGCTAAGGTCGTATTACCACCAGTAATAGCTGACAACCAAAAAATCATCAATCAAATGGTAGATTTCGGAACCTCAACCAATGCACCGCTAACATCACAATACGACTCTTGGTATGACGAGAGCAGCGGTGAATTCGGTGAAACAGAGTACCCTGGATTAAGAACCGTTTCTGCAGAGACCTCACTAAGCGACATTATCGATGCGCAAACTTACTTTCTATCCACCTTCAACTACCAAGAAACTTACCTAGGTAAAGAGGAAATCACTGTACCTGCAGGTACTTTTGCAGCATGTAAGGTAGAAAGTGAAACACAATTTGAAAATGACGGACCTCGTGACACTCAAACTGCTTGGCTTACAAACCGAGGATCTATTAAGTCCATTCGAGAGGAACAATCTTGGGGCATGTCGATTAATATGGAAGCAACAAGCTTACCTTCTATTCAATAATCGATAGATAATAAGAACAAGCCAATATGAATTTGGCTTGTTCTTTTTTGTATTAACTCTTTAAACCAAACTATCCATTCACAAAACTTGATAGCACTTCAAGCTCATCGCTTCCCCTAGTTAAACGCCCTAGCCACTCTGCCGTTACTGCTCAATTCGTAATGACCAATATAGGCTGGAATGAATACCGAGTGGCCTTTGGTGAGTGTTAAGTGTTCACCTTTCTGACTTATTAGCGTTAAATCATCATCGATTGCCATTAAAATTTCAGCGCCGCTTGTGATGATTTCTTCTTGCTTGGGGCTATGAAAGATATTGAAATCAAAGTCACTAACTGGGATATCATAGCGATCACATTGACCCAGTTTTGAGGGCGCTAACAACAAGCGTTCGAACGGGATTGGGGTGAACTCAGTGCAGGCAACCAACTCAGCGACATCAATGTGTTTTGGCGTTAAACCGGCACGTAACACGTTGTCTGAATTGGCCATAATCTCGAGTCCAGTTCCCTTAATGTAAGCATGCGGAGTGTTTGCATTCAAATACATCGCTTCACCTGGCTTCAGAGTGATCAAGTTAAGCAGCAAAACACAAAACAGACCGATATCGTTCGGGTATTGCTGGCTAAGATCAGTAATCAAAGCAAACTCAGCTTGGTCTTGGTGTGCGACTGCGTAAGTCAGAAGTTGCTCTAATGCTCGGTGTTTACGTTGGTCATCTAGAGTTAACAGATCACGAAAAAACACTTTTAAACCCTGAGAATCAAGGTGGTTGCCAAACTCTTCAACCAAACCAGCAAGCTCGCCAGAATTCAATTTTCTGAATAGACCTAATATTTCATCGAATTCTCGAAAGCCATTCATCGCTTGATATTCAGTGATCGCGTAAACCAATTCAGGCTTGTGGTTTGAGTCTTTGTAATTACGGTGTCCTGCGTTCAAAGGAATGCTTGCTTGCTCTTCTCTCGCAAAGCCTAACTCAGCTTGATGCTTGTTTGGGTGAACCTGAACCGATAACGCTTTTTCTGCTGCCAAGATCTTAAACAAGAAAGGTAGCTCACCAAACTCCTGCGCAATATCGCTTGATAGATAAGCGGGTTTATTCTTGTTAATCAGCTCAGATAGAGGTACTAAATATTGGTCCAGCTTGACCATTGAGCAGCCCTTCGGATGCGCTCCCATCCAAACTTCCGCTTGCGGCTCTTGTGACTCATTCTTAAAGCCAAACAGTTCACATATCGAAGAAATACTCCCCCATGCATAATTTTGGATGGTGTTTTCCATTGGGAAAAATGAATGTTCAGAGAAGTGGCTGAGTGACATGGCGTTTTCCGTAGTGAGCCCTTTGAACACAATTCAGAGAGCTGATTTCTAATAACGTAAATAATTAGAAAGACTACAGAGAGCAGCTAAAACCCACATGAGATGGGGTCTTAGACGCAATAGGAAAAATTCTTAGAAACGGGTGAGACAGATGAAAAGCGTGAAAAGAATCACATTTAAATGTCACGAGCAGAAGCGCTGGATCAGATAAATGCTTGTATCGCACTGGTTACAGCAGCGATACAAGCATCTGCAATACAAACACTAGCGACTATCTTGCTATCGAGAAGGCCAGTTAAAAGCCAGAGCGAGCCTCTGCACTTTTCTGAGGTGATTGAGCTTGCAGGAAAGGCAATAGCAGTAACCCGATAACAGCAGCACAAGTAGAGATGGTAATGAAGAACCCACTCCAACCGTAGGTTTCTAAAACGAGCGCTAATGGATAACCCGAGAGTGCTGCTCCCATGTAAGCAAATAAGCCAACAAAGCCTGTCGCTGCCCCGGCAGAATCTTTGTGCGAACATTCAGCCGCCGCCATACCAATAAGCATTTGAGGGCCAAAAACAAAAAAGCCTACACAAAACAGCCCAGCAGCTTGAAACACAAAATTGGTTAAAGGCATAAGCCATAAAGCCGATACCGAGAGGAAAATACCAATCGCAAACAGGATGTTCATTGGACCGCGGTTACCACCAAACAACCTATCCGATCCCCACCCTGCAACAAGTGAACCAACAAAGCCACCAATCTCAAACAGAGACAAAGCTGCGTTCGCATTGATCAAACTGTAATCGTGCTCTTCGGTTAAGTATAAATTACCCCAGTCGTTAACCGCCGTTCTTACGATGTAAACCAACACATAACTAAAGGCGAGCAACCAAATATACTTGTTGCTGAACACGTAGGTTTTCAGGATTTCTCGATAGCTTAACCCTTGCCCGTGGCTCTCTTGTGCCAACTCTAGATGGTCATTGCGCCACTTTCCTACCGTCGGAAGTCCCATGGTGGTGGGCTTATCACGCAAACGCCAACAAACAATCAGACCAATAAAAACGCCAATCACACCCGGCCAAATAAACCCCGATCGCCAACTGAATTGCAGCGTCAGATACCCCACAAGAATAGGAATTAGCGCCCCACCAACGTTATGTGCTGTATTCCATATAGCCCAGCGAAAGCCTCTTTCGGAGCGAGAATACCAAGTCGTCAATAACTTAGAACACGATGGCCAGCCCCAACCTTGAAACCATGCATTCAGTACCCAAAGCGAGATGAAAACCGCTAACGAACTAGAAAAGCCAAACGCGATATTGATCAAGCCTGTTGCGATTAAGCCAAGCCCCATAAAGTAGCGCGGGTTTGAACGATCCGATATCGTGCCTGAGATAAATTTCGATAAGCCATAAGAAAGATAAAAGAGCGTGCCAATTAAGCCGATATCGCCTTTGTCCAAGCCAAGGTCAGTGATCATGGCTGGCGCAGCATAATTAAAGGTTTTACGGGTGAAGTAAAAACCTGCATAGCCGACATACATTCCTATCATGATGTGGAGACGCCAGTAGCGATAACTCTGATTAACCTCATCATCAGTTAGAGCATCACTCTTTGACGTAGCTGAGCGCAGAAATCCAAACATATTCGTTCTCACACTTTAGGTAATGTAACGCTGATATTGGTACCCGAAGATGAGCTATTAGCGTTAATGGTCATCTTGCCGCCGAGCGCCTGAACACGCTCTTGCATACCGCGAACCCCCATTCCTTTGAGAAGATCTTGCGCTGTAAAACCAACGCCATTATCTGATATCTGAAGATAAGCCTGATCATCTAAAATCAGTTCAATTTTAATCTCGCTCGCACTCGCGTATTTATGGGCATTGTTTAAAGATTCTTGACACAGTCGGAAGATAGTGACCTTGAGCGTGTCACTCAAACATGAATAATCACCTTGCCAATTTAACTGGATATCAACGCCATGGTCCGAAAACTCCATCTCCCGAATAAGCTGTTCCACGGAATCTTTTAGATCAAGATCGTCCAACATTTTAGGTCTTAGTTTTGTAAGTAGACGTTTGGTGGTGTCATAAACATTCAAAGACAATGACTCAATCGTACCCGCACAGCGAACACTCATCTCAGCGGCATCGACGCGTTTAATAATGCTTGCCTGTGTACGGATTGCCGTAATGTTTTGGCCTATTTCATCATGCAGCTCACGAGCTATATCACGACGAACCGACTCTTCTGCCGTCACTAGCTGGCGTGAAAGATTTTGATTCCTGGAAAGTTCACTTCGCAATTTCGAGTTGAGATCTTTCTGCTTTTGAACCGCTAAACCAAGTAATATACCGGTGATGGTTTGAGCAGACAGAGACAAGAGCAAGTCGGTAATTTCGAGTTTAGATGTTCCGCTGTGGGCTGCAATCAACGCGACACTATTTAACATTGTTGCAAGCAGAGCGCCTTGCCACCCGTAACGAACCGCGAGCAAGATAATAGGGATCGCCATACAGAACGGGGCGAAGCGCCTTAGTTCATCAGGCAAACTGGTTTGTATCAAAATACTGGCGACCAACAAGACGCTATATAAAGCGATGTGACGGATTTTGAACTCAACGACATTATTGATTAAGTAAGAGCTCAGTGGCGCCCACTTGTTTTGGAATAGGTAGTTCCAGACTAGATAACACATCGGTACCAGCATCAATCCGCCAGTGATACTCACCAACCACACCATGTAAACAGCCGGAACATGAGAACCCACCACGGCAACGTTAATGAATGCTGTGACCATGATTAAGCTCGCCATCACTAACAAGTGACGATTCTGGTCACCAGAATAATAACGCTTGGCAATTAGCGTAGCAGGAATACTCAATCCACTGGCGATGAGTATCGTCAGCCATTGAGGTTCATCAAGCAGTAGAGCTAAAGCAATCGCGAGCCCCCACTCTGCAATATAGATGGCAGGCCAATAGTGGGTGCGAGTGTGCAGCGTCATTCCCAGTCGAAGTGAAAACGGGAAAAGCAGAATCGCTAACTCAGGGTCATTAATGAAATAGAAGGCAATAACCCATAAACAGAACCATGCACAACCAGCCATAAAAAACCCACACAGGGAGGTGGCTAGGTAAGAACGCATTAGTACTGGTCTTGTGTAAACAGTTTCGCTAACTCGACGTTATTCTTAACATTGAGTTTGTCCATCGCATTGGCACGGTGTACATGCACCGTTTTATGGCTAACCCCTAGCTCTACGGCGATAGATTTTACATCGAGCCCTGTTGCCAATAACTGGCACACTTCGCTTTCTCTGCGGGTGAGCTGATTTAAAGAGGCTTTATTCTTCATGGGTGTCGCAAGCTTAATGGCGATATCAGGCGTGAGATAACAGCCACCATTTGCGCTCGTGTGTACGGCTTGGATTAACTCATCAGGGCTACAGCGCTTGCTGAGATAACCTTTGGCTCCTAACTCTAATGACTTCTCAACCATCGCCGGAGAGTCATGAACGCTCAACATGATGCTGGCAATGCCAGATGGAATCTCTTCCAATAAGCTCAGGCCACTTTCGTCCTGCATTGAGATATCCAAGATCACGACATCAGGGTGACAGCTTGGCAATCCTAGGCGCGCTTCTGCCGCAGAGTTGAATTCACCCACGACCGTAATATCAGCTTCAAGACTGAGTAATTGAGCAAAGCCAGATCGAACAATGACGTGGTCATCAACAAGCGCAACATTAATCATGATATTAACCAAAATTAAGAGTAAGAAAGAAAAATAGCCCCAACAGGAGCTATCTAAAATTAAGTTTATTGATAGAGATGATACTGAATCGAACTAACGATTGGTATGATCTCACGTGCTTTAAACCAATAAATCACGTGAGACTATCTACCCGAAACTCTCTTTGCGACCACAAATGCGCGAGAGCAAATACACAAGAACAGGCTCACCAAACTCGCTACGTGTTTTGAGCCGCTAAATGCATTTTCTTAGCGTGGCGAATCTTCTTCTCTTCGGCAACCGCAACGAATAGCAGCAATACGATACAAATAGCCGCTGAAGTATCGAGTGCAGCAAACGTTCCTTTCCAACCCGTTAAGCCGAAAATAGGCGTTCCATCCGCAATCATACCTAGGCCAAGTTTGGCAAAGCTATCACCAATTAAGTAAGCAAATGTGCCTTTCACGCCATCCGCAACACTGATTGCTTTCTTCGGCACGAAACCTACCGCAGCAACACCAATCAGCAACTGAGGACCAAATACTAGGAAACCAAGCACAAACAGTGACGCTAGGTACATGAACTCACTCGTTGCATGCTGGTAGAACTCTAGCGAAACGATAATCAGGCCAAGCGATACACAAGCAACTAAAGCACGGCGTCCATTCGCAAGGTCTGATAAATAGCCCCACATTAGCGTGCCGACCAGTGCGCCAACTTCAAACAGTGTGAAACCTGAAATCGCGGTTTCTTTTGATAGACCTAGCTCTTGATACGCATAAACGGTAGACCATTGATCGATACCGATACGAACAATGTACAAAAAGATATTCGCGAAGCAGAGCAACCAGATCACCTTGTTTTTAAGAACATATTCAACAAAGATCTCTTTCTTGGTCATTTGATTTTCTTCAGCGGCTGTATCTTCTTCGCTGATTTCTTCACCAAACAACTCTTCAACTTTACCTAGGCCGTAGGCTTCTGGAGAGTCATTACCAAAGCGCATACCAATAAAGCCAACCACAATCGCGATGATAGATGGGAAAACGAACATACCAATCACATTGCCATCAAATAGGTAGTTAGCGCCAAACAGAGCAACACCAGCTGCACCCGCACCACCCACGTTATGTGACATATTCCAAAGACCTAAATATGAACCACGCTTGTTACGAGGTGTCCATTTAGTGATGGTTGAGTAACTTGAAGGGCCACCTGTACTTTGGAAAAAACCACTCAATGCGTAGAAGGCCACCATCATGAATAAGCTAGCGCTGCCACCACCCATACTGAAGCTGAAGCCCAACATGGCAATACCAGACAGGACAAGCATGAATGGCAGAAACTGCTTGGTGTTTTTACCATCGGCGTAATAGGAAACGACGGTTTTACCAATACCATAAGTAATTGAGAAACCAAGACCAATAAGACCTAGATCCGTCATTGATAATCCATAAGTAGAAATCATGTCGTTTTGCGCGACATTGAAGTTCTTACGGATTAAATACATGGTTAGGTAACCAATGAACACGACAAGGTAAGATTGTAGGAATGGTTTAAACCACATTTTTCTTCTAGTTTCGACCGGAAGATCCAGCGTCGGTTTTCTAACCTGATCTAGGAACTTTAACATTGTGAACTCTCTTATTTTTTCATGAGGTCTGCACGGCATAATTGCGACCATGCATTTTGTTAGTTGACCGTGAAATAATAAGGAGTCTAAAAATCGACCGCATGAGAGAGGGTCTTAGAATAACTAGGAAAAATTCTTAGTTCAGAATTGGGAGTCAAGAAAGCGTGAACAGTATCACTTTGTTTACGGTGTGTTATGGATTGATATTACGATAACAAAAGTCACTCATTTCAAGGCGGACAAACCTTGTAAACAAACAGAAACGAGTGGATTACTTCACTAAAAAAAACACCAGTATCGGTTCATCACCGTCAATTTCCATGGTATGACCGATACTGGCTCAACATTCATTCTTATTAAAATAGATGCAATAGGCTTGTTACGCTTCGAGCAAATCGTACTACAGTCGCTTACCGCTGCCGTCTTCCCACATCACTTCGCATTCATCCTTGATGGCGGCTTTTAATAATTCAACCAGTGGGAACGCTCGGCTACCGATATTAACAGACGCTTCAACAGCCTCTTCTTCATTGTCGTCACCAACATTCTCTTGCTCTACCTGCTTGCTCTGCTCAGAGGCAATCGCAACACGTAAGTTATTTAACGCTTGAGGAACCTCTGAAGCATCAATAGCACCTGGAATGGTACCGCTGTGCCCAAGCATCTTGATAAACTGAAGGCCGACTTCACCAAACATCGTGACGCTAGCATGGGCTTTACAACTAAAGGTGATTAACATAATGAGCCTCTCTTAATTTTGGTAGTTTACAAACTATGTTGAGTAACTCACTGGAAAGCAAGTAGATAATCACCAAATCGCTTCTTCTAAATCGAACCTTAAGTTACTCGTTACCAGGCAGTTTTGCACCTTCAGCGACACGTATCACCAATAACTATAGGTTGAGCATGTTTAATCCAAAACATTGATAGCAGTCACACTAAAAAGACGACTAGCACTCCGCAACGGCTATTATTTAATCTACTATTAACTCCATTATCAAAATCTTTGGCATAAATCACATGAAAAGGCTCGTCGGCAGACACCTAGAAGAAATGGCGGACATACGATCCACTCGCAAACAAAAAATTGTTTACTCCTTTTCACTGACTGCCGCTGTGTTATTCATTTTCTACACTTGGGCTTATTTCCAAGGTCAGCATTACACACTGTCGATTTTCGAACTGTGTTTTGCACTTATCGCTATCTCCAATGCATTTTACGTAAAAAAAGTTATTAATCCTGAATATTCAGAATTGATCCTGAGCGGAGTCCTTCTAGTTCAAGGCCTCATCCTATTTTTGTACAGTTATGCTATTCCCGACCGGATACTTTGGCTCTACCCGATTCTGGCGGCAGTCATTTTCATTAACGATTTCAGAATTGGCATTATTTTGAGCACCTCATTTTGTCTGTTTATCAGCACCTTGATTACCGCTATGCCTAACAACTTTTCTTTACCCTTTAACAGTACCCATCGATTTATTCTTAGTTTATTTACCATGAGCTTGGTGTGTCATACATCTGCCTATTACTACACAAAAGCCGTCAGTTATATTCAACGTCTGTATAAAGAAGGCATCGAAGATCTTGCCTACAGAGACCAACTTACCGGCTTGGCAAACCGCTGGAGCTTTGAGCGCTGGGCGGCTGAAAAACTTGCGACAGTCGATAGTGAGCGATCACTTACGGCACTAGTCTTTTTGGATATTGATGACTTTAAAGGCATTAATGACAGCTACGGGCACGACGTCGGAGACAGTGTCTTGCAGCATTTTGCCAATCGCTTGAGCAACAACATTCGAACCAGAGACAGAAAAAACCATGAATACGATTATTCCATCGCGCGCTTTGCTGGAGACGAGTTTGTTTTAATGCTCTACGATGTGCCAACTCGTAAAGATTTAGACGGCATTCTAGATAGGATTTGCGGGCTGTTCGAAAGCGGTTGCCAAACAAACGAGAGAATCAAGGAATTGACGCTAAGTGTTGGGGTTTCTTTATACCCACAAGACGCTCAAGAATTACATGAACTGACTAGATGTGCTGATAAAGCGATGTATGTTGCCAAGCATTCAGGCAAGAACCGATACGCTTATTATCACGATAATCCAGTATCGACCTTGATTGAGGAACTACCGACGAACCTAGCCTGCTTAGAATCTGATTCATCTGAACTTAAAGATTGTCTTGAAGCGCAGGTCGAAGGGAACAATGTGACGCGATTAAAAATGCGTCAACGCTAACCAGTACTATAACTCATCGGTGCTGCTAACCTGCAAGGTACATAAGCCAAAGGCTCACTAACCCAAGCATAATAATCCATATGACTTGCCGTGTTCGGTTTGGGTTATTACCTTTAGGTCGCCTCGCCACTGTTTTAAAAGCGGCTTGCTTAGCCGACTGAATAAACGGCGCCTCAATCTCACGTTTTTTCACGCGGCGTTTAACCGCGCTGTTTGCAACCTCTGTAAAACGCTGACCTTGCTCCGTTGTAAAGTCGTTATCAAAACCCATCCGACCATGCCTTTCGCCATGTTTTTGCTGAACTGCCATAGCGGCCTCCTTGGCGGTCTACTCTCTATTCAAGTATAGACATAATTTCATCTTGTTACCTGTTCAAGATTTTCGAATAAGTCACTCAACGCTATGCCATCTTCTTTTTCAATCAAATTACATAAACTACAGCTATTCAAGTTTATGAGGGTTTTAAAATGACGAATGTAAGAGCAGTAGATCATGTGATTGCAGCACATGCCACCTCCGACGGTGATGGCGTCAAAATCCAAAGACTCGCTGGTTTTAACAACGCACGTTTCTCTCCATTTTTGATGATTGATGAACTTAAATCGGATGAAAGCAAAGACTATGTTGGCGGCTTTCCTCCACATCCTCACCGTGGGATAGAAACGCTCACTTACATGCTGCAAGGTCACTTCCAACACAAAGACCATATGGGGAATGTTGGAGAACTGCGCAGCGGTGGCGCGCAGTGGATGGCTGCAGGTCGTGGTGTCATTCACAGTGAAATGCCAATGATGGAAGAAGGCGCGCTGCATGGTTTCCAGATTTGGATAAACCAACCTGCGACACACAAAATGCAGCCGGCGCAATATCACGACTTCCAAAGTGAAAGCATCGTGGAACATCAAAGTGAACAAAGTGGTTTGTTAAGAATGATTGCCGGAGGATTTGAGCTGCACAACCAAACCGACGATGACTCAGAGGCTTTACGAGCTCAAGGCCCATTACAGAAAACAGGTGTGCCATTAAGCGTTGCGGATTGGCGCTCTCATTCTGGGCAAAAAGTCACGTTAGGGACTAATGTTAATCACAATGCCATGACTTACGTGTACCGAGGCAGTATTAAGATCGGCGACAAAGTCATCAACCAAGGTCAACTTGCCCAACTCACCAAAGCTGACTTGCTGTCTTTGGGTAGCTTAGAAGATTCAGGGGTACTGATTTTTTCTGGTGAACCGATTAATGAACCTGTTGTGCACTATGGTCCGTTTGTCATGAACTCGATGGAAGAGATTGAACAAACAATTCAAGACTACAACAACGGTGTGTTTGAGACTTACTGATGTCTTGGCTTTGAGTTGAGCTTTGAGTTGAGCTTTGAAGATTGAAGATTGAAGATTGAAGATACTTTGCAACGAACAACGATTTGGTCATCCATTTGATGACTACAAAAACAAGTGACACTATCCACTGCCGGTTACTATCACTTATTTAACCACGCTCCTAGAGCGTGGTTTTTTTCTATTAAATCAGAGACAAACGATGCCTGATTGAACAAATTTAGACCTGATTACAAGTACTCACATAGGTAAGCAGTCGCTTCTTTTACCTGTAGGTCGAATAAAGAGTCACCCGCAACGTCAAAAGACTCACCAGATTGGTATGTCGTCCAGTCATCATCACCAACACGCTTTACAATCAAAGCACCTTTAACAACGGTCATCTTTTCTGGAGCCGCAGTACCGAACGTGTACTCACCAGCCGCCATTACACCAACACTCACATCAGCACCAGACTGGTTAAACGCTAACGACTTAACGCCACCTTCAAAGTATGTGTTTTCTTTAATCATTGTACTTCCTTGTTATCTTCAAATTGCAATTATTGAGCTCACCGAGTAAGCCTATGCGTAAATTTAGGTGATAATTGTTTTAACCAATTCGAGACTTTCCTACAAGAAATAAATACGCATAGCTTAAGCATTTCTGGAATTCGCTTTCATTGACAGCGCAAATACTGAGGGACAAGGCTAAAAATCGCCAAAGCAACCAGATTTATTGGAACATTCGATCCTGCTTCTAACTCTTAGAACAATTTTTGCAAACTAAGGTTTTAGTTAATAGAATTTAAAACAATATCAGTCGAAAAATGAAGAGATAATGGTAAAAAAGCCGACTAAAAGCAGAGATCTATTTGCCAACGCGTTACTCTACGGCTTCCTATTAGTTGGCTTTATGGTTGCTCTCACCGCCGGCTATTTTGCTTACCAAGCCCACCAACAATCTGTCAGCCCAAGCAACGTCTATGGCACATGGGTAGAGATTGCGGCGCCACCTTACAACACCGATATCCTTACACTTTCAGATAAAGGTGTAATGATGAATCATCGCCTCATTGCTACCTCGTTTGACTTTGATGGCAAAATTGTCACAATCAATACAGGTTCCGGACCAACGGTTTACACCATCAGTGGCACTTACGATTCACCTCGCTTAAAGCGACTGATGCCAAGTGTGCCCTCTCAGCAATTCATCAAAGAAGGCTTCGAAGATACCGCGACGGGTGATACCCACAGTGTGATGCAACAAAGACGCGCTTCCTTAGCTGAGCAGTTCAAAAAATAACCTCACCTCTATCTTCTCAGTAAATCTATTCTCCATAAAAGTATTATCTGCAGTTATACCCTTCATATCTCCTTGTTGATCTGCCCACTCATCCAACACACTTCACTTTGTGATACGGCTTCAATTCGCGATATTTTCCTATAGTTTGTCGCATCTTTTCATCACTTAATGTTGTAAATTTTCACTTATGAGATTTTCATTCTGAAGAAGGATTTATTTTATAAAACATGGACTCAACCTCTCACTCATTAAGCAACAGAATTGTAACAAGATACAATTTTTTAGTTGTCCATCGTAAACGGATTTATTTTCAGTTATAAAATAAAAACTCTCTCGAATACTGACTGGGAAGCTCCTTCAAAACTGACTGGAGCCGCTTATGGGGCCAATTGGTTCTCGTAACCTTCAAGGAATGAGAGAAAAAGTATGATTCGTATAAATACCTGTGCTGCAAGCATTGCTCTAGCGCTATCTGGTACAGCATTAGCTGCTCCAACAGCACCTAGCATCGACATGTACGGTTCCAACAACCTGCAGTTTTCTAAAATTGAACTCGCGATGGAAACCACATCAGGCTACAACCAGATGGTTAAATATCACGACAAAGCAAAGGTCGACGTTAAGTTCAACCAATGGAGCGGAACGTCAGGAAACACGTACAACATCTACTTCGATGGCGTGAAAGTTGCCACTGGCCCAATTACTGGCAGTCAAACCACAGCTTCATTCGAATACGGCCAAGGCGGCTTATTTGAGATGGAAATCGAAGCGTGTGACGAAACAGGCTGTGCCAAAAGTGCACCCGCTCAAATCACGATCGCTGATACTGATGGCTCACACTTAGCCCCACTTGCGATGAATGTTGATCCGAACAACAAGTCATACAACACAGATCCAAACACAGTAGTGGGTACTTACTTTGTTGAATGGGGCATCTATGGCCGTGATTACACAGTTGATAATCTACCCGCTGATAACTTGACCCATATCCTTTATGGCTTCATCCCAATTTGTGGTCCTAACGAATCAGTAAAATCGGTAGGTGGAAACAGCTACAACGCACTAATGACAGCTTGTCAGGGTGTTAATGATTACGAAGTGGTGATTCATGACCCATGGGCCGCTTTCCAGAAAAGTTTCCCTCAAGCGGGCCACGAATACAGCTCACCGATCAAGGGTAACTACGCGATGATGATGGCACTCAAACAGCGTAATCCTGATTTGAAAATCATACCATCGATTGGTGGTTGGACGCTGTCAGACCCATTCTTCGATTTCACAACCAAAGCGAACCGAGACACCTTTGTGGCATCGGTTAAAAAATTCCTAAACACATGGAAATTCTATGACGGTGTAGATATTGACTGGGAATTCCCTGGTGGTGGCGGTGCTGCGCCAGATCTTGGTGACCCAGTAAATGATGGCCCAGCATACATCGCATTGATGGCAGAGCTGCGCGCAATGCTCGATGAGCTAGAAGCAGAAAATGGCCGTACTTATGAACTAACCTCAGCGATCGGTGTTGGTCACGATAAGATTGAAGACGTGAACTACGGCGATGCTATCCAGTACATGGATTACATCTTTGCAATGACTTATGACTTCTACGGTGGTTGGAACAACGTGTTGGGTCACCAAACGGCACTAAACTGCGGTAACTTCATGCGTCCTGGTCAATGTGATGGCACAGGACTTGATGAAAATGGCGAACCATACACAGGCCCTGCTTACACCACAGACAACGGCATCCAATTGCTTCTTGAGCAAGGTGTTCCAGCCAACAAGCTTGTTGTTGGTACAGCGATGTACGGTCGTGGTTGGGAAGGCGTATTACCATCATCACTTTCAGATCCGAGCGATCCTATGACAGGAGTTGGTAACGGCAAACTGAAAGGCAGCTCTGCACAAGGAGTATGGGAAGATGGCGTTATCGACTACAAAGGCATTAAGGCGAACATGCTTGGTGCGAACAACCAAGGTATCAATGGCTTCGAATACGGCTACGACGAAATGGCAGAAGCGCCTTACGTTTGGAACCGCACTTCAGGCCAGCTGATCACATTTGATGATGACCGCTCTGTAAAAGCCAAAGGCGCGTACGTTCGTAGCCTTGGCCTTGCGGGTCTATTCTCTTGGGAGATTGATGCTGATAACGGTGATATCCTAAATGCAATGCATGAAGGTCTAGCAGGTGGCACCACCGATCCTGTAAACCGTAAACCAACGGCTGCAGCAGGTGCCGACCAATCGGTTGAAGGCCCAGCTTCTGTTTCTCTAGATGGCAGTGCTTCAAAAGACAGCGACGGCACAATTGCTAGCTACGCTTGGTCACAAGTGAGCGGTCCAGCCGTAACACTGGCTAATGCCAATGCAGTCGTTGCAAGCTTCGATGTTGTGGAAGTCGCACAACAAGAGACTCTAACATTCAGCCTAACCGTAACAGACAACGAAGGCGCAACGTCAACAGACACAGTTGTTGTAACGGTAAACCCTAAAGACACAGGCCCAGTAAACACAGCACCAGTTGCAGTGGTTACGGCTCCGGCTGAAGTTAATGCGGGTGATGTAGTCGTGGTTGATGCTTCGGCTTCGAGCGATGCTGACCAAGACACATTGACCTTCACATGGGATGTGCCTGCTGGTATTGATGCGACTGTTCAAGGTTCTTCAGTGAGCTTTGTCGCGGCGGAATACACGCAAGATACAACGCTGAACTTCTCTGTAACGGTCAGCGATGGCACAGAGACATCAGTAGCGGCTACTTCAGTGAAAGTTCTTAAGAAAACCACAGGCGGCGGTACGTGTACTAACGCTTGGGATTCAGGTGCGGTTTACACTGGCGGCGACCAAGTGACTCAAGGCGGTAAGGTTTGGGAAGCGAAATGGTGGACAACTGGTGAAGATCCAACAACGACAGGCCAATGGGGCGTGTGGAAAGAGATCGGCCCAGCAAGCTGTGCTAACTAAGAACAAGATTAGCTAAAGCCAACTAAAAGCAAAGGCCAACCAGAGAATGTCTGGTTGGCCTTTTTCGTGTTTGTTTTCTTAACCCACGTTCTACTTATTTGATTAGTTAACCTTAACCAATCAGGTTATCAAAGCTCTCGAATACTTGCGGGCACTTCATTACTCGCCCGTGACCTTGACCTTGAGTAGCAATCAAAGTAACGCGTTCCATTTCATTCGCAGCACGCTGAGACACATCAAACTTAGTAAACTTGTCTTGCTCGTCATGAACAATGATCGTTTGAGACTCACGAAGCGCTAGCTTTCCATATGGATCCACAGACTGAATTGGGTAGTTAAACTGCTCTTCTACTTCTCCAACTACCGCCTCAAACAGTTTCATTGAGTAACCTGAACGCGCAACGCTGCCAAATAGGTTTTCTAGATAATCCAGTACAGGTGCAATCAGCAATAATGGCTTGTTTTCCAATTTAACGTGCTTACATTCCAACGCAGAAGCGGTACCCATACTGTGACCGACCAAACCAGCTACCTCGCCCACCGAATCAAGAATGGCTTCAAGGCCGTTCACAAACGCAGGGATATGACCATGTACGCCATCGCTGCCACCATGAGCAGGATGATCGTAAGCCAAAGCCGTAAAGCCTTTAGCGGCGATGTACTCCATCAGAGGGAAGAACTGACTCGCAGTGCCAGACCAGCCATGAGTCAGCACCCAAACAGGCCCCGTACCCAAAGAATAGGTTTTTAAAACGCCATCACGGCCTTTAATTTCACTCTTAATCAGCCCTTGTGGATCGGCGTTTTTTTGCTCAGTTCGCATTGGAGTAAGGAGTAACTTACGCGCTGTTTTCTTTGCATGGCTCGGCGCAAGAATGTAATGCAGGTTGGTTGTTGCACCAATCAGGCTGCGCTTGAAGCTGAATTTGTTCGATGTATTGAAATAGATTTTGTCACTCATGACCGTTCCTTGTATCGCCATCATCATTGGCGGGTCGAGCTCGGCCCTAAAAAATCGAACGACCGTGCTATTTATTAATATAAAAAATGGCGATAGCGCTTTTTATGACTGCTTGCCGCCACTTCTCTTAAAATCTTTTGCAAACATTAATTAAGCAAGGTCACATGCTTTGCGAGCTCAATGGTTTGCGAACTAAATGATTTGCGAGTTAACCTGCTATATGTATTAAACCGCTTTCCAGCTAGCAATTAAGCGCTCTACACCACTCCAAAAATGGGTATGGCTCGCTTGTTGGCCTCGCAACGAATAGAACAAGTTCGCACTCAAGTAGAGACCGTATAACTCGAAGGTAGCCTGCTTAGGATCTAAATCGGCTCTGAACTGTTTGCTCTCAACCGCTTTTGCTACCTGAATCGTCAAGTAATCAATCCACACTGAAATGGTTTTCTGCAATGCCTTCTGAATCACAGAGGTTTCACTGCCAGCGTCTTTCCATGCGTCAATAAACATGCAGCTGCCTTGGAATGAATGATTCCAACCCAGCCAGTTATCGAGCAGTTGTTTAAGCTTGGCTTCAATATCACCGTCACCGAGCTCTCTCGCCGGAATGATAACTCTTTCAGTGAATATGGCGTTGGAATATTCGAGTACAGAGAGTTGCAGGTTCTCTTTAGAGTTGAAGTGCGCAAACAAGCCACTCTTAGACATGCCACACTGCTTGGCTAGCTCGCCAATCGTCAAACTCTCAAGCCCATTTTCACTCGCAAGCGCGAATGCATGGCTCAAAATATACTCTTTGGTTATCTTTCCCTTGCTCATTATTCACCAATGATAAATCTGATACGTTACTTTTAGCACGTTCGTTCTTTTTTTCAAAGTTTTTTACTTAACTCTTGGTATTCATTTTGTCTTCTCAAAGAATTGTGGAAAAATGCGACAGTATTCAAAGGATATTGAAGTCGGCTAAATTTAAGGAAAAATAATGGACACACTTAGGGAACAGTTTGCGTTTTCGGCCTCAGTAACAGGCCCTATCTGTTTAATGCTGTTTCTTGGTGTGATACTCAAACGAATTGGACTGATCAACGACAACTTCATTGATGTCGCCTCCAAAATTGTTTTTCAAATCACCTTACCTGCGATGCTGTTCTTGAGTATTGTTCAGTCCGAACATAACTTCTCTGCCAGTAGCACCTTAGTGTTATTTGCTCTAGCTGCTAACTTCGCCTTTTTCTTAATTGCTACTCTATCCACCAAGCTGTTGTTTAAAGAGTCGAAGGACCAAGGTGTTATCATCCAGGGTGGATTTCGGGCTAATACTGGCATCATAGGTTTAGCGTATGTAGCCAATATCTACGGCAACCAAGGCGTGGCACTGGCCGCTATCTATGTCGCATCAATTACAGTGCTCTACAATATCCAAGCGGTGATTGCCCTAACTCCCAAGGGGACAGATACCGGCAATAAAGCCATTCAAGCAATCGCAAAGTCGATAACCAAGAACCCTCTTATTATCGCCATTTTCCTCGGCGTTTTCTGTTACGCATTGTCTATTCCAATCCCTAAAATGGTCACTGACGCCGGGCAATACTTGGCAAAAATGACCTTGCCTTTGGCTTTACTTTGTACAGGCGGCTCATTGGATATCAGCTCTCTCAAACAAGAGAGACTCGCGACTTGGTTTTCCTCAAGTTACCGATTAATTGTTTCCCCCTTACTTATCACATTAGCAGCATTGGCCTTAGGCTTTGAAGGTCTCGATCTGGGCCTAGTTTTCCTGATGAGTGCTGCACCAACCGCAGCCGCGAGTTATGTCATGGCACGTGCAATGGGCGGAAATGCAACGCTTGCTGCCAATATTATCGCGCTCACAACTATGGGTTCGCTTATCACTTGTACACTTGGCATCTTTGCGCTTACTGCAATGGATTTAATATAGCTGCGACAGGCTTCAAAAAACCAACACAAGCCTTGAAACAAAGGTCATAAGCCTTGATTTAGGACTAACTAGTTGGGCATAAAGACTGCTAGATTTCGTAAAAATTTTACTAAGAGATCTGATATGTCTTCCGTTCAACATACGCCTTCACAGCACATCGCCAGTATCGAGTTAGGCCGAGTGATTGCTATCTTGGCGATCATTGGTTTACACGGTCAAATGGCACTCACTTATTGGCAAATAGATGAAGTGCCTTGGATCGGTTATGTACTCAACCAAACTGCTCGTTTTGCGGTGCCTTTGTTTTTCCTAATTTCCGGTTATCTTATTCAGCCCAAGCTAACTGCATCCCCGTGGCAAACCGTCATTAATTACTCCAAACCACTGCTTAAGGTTTGGTTGGCATGGAGTATCATTTGCTTAGTGATGCCATTCAACCTCGCAAAGGTAGAAGAGTTTGGCTACCTAGGTGAGCGCGAAGGCTATTGGGGTTTCTTAATGAACACTCCACTTAACTCTTTCTTAGAGGGCGGATTGGTGCATTTGTGGTTCATTCCAGCCCTTGTGTGCGCAGTGTTGATCATCGCTTTATTGGTTGAATTGAAGCTCAATAAACTTCTATTGCCGATCGCTATTGCGCTCTATGGCTACGGTGCTTTGGCAGGAAGCTACGCAACGCTAACCGGATTAGAAGCACCCTTCTTCACGCGCAATGGTCCGTTCTTTAGCACTTTACTCGTTACCGCTGGTTTTCTGATTCGCCAACACCAATGGCAGCTATCATCAGCAAAAGCGTTGGGGTTAGTCGCTGTGGGAATGATCATCCATTTTTCAGAAGCAGCATGGTTAACCCAGTTTGATATCGCCTTTAATATTCACGATTTCTTATTTGGTACGGCTTTGTGGGGGATTGGTGTGTTCATGTGGCTTTTAGCAAATCCAAACATGGGTAACTACGCTTGGGTTCGTGCCATTTCAAATCGCATGCTGGGTATCTACGTAAGCCACTTACTGATCATTATCGTGTTGTTCAATGTCTGTGGAATCTTAGGCATTACGGAATTGGCAAAAGACGTTACGGTATTTTTTGGCACCGTATTGTTGAGCTTTGGGTTGGTTGCTGGAATCGAGAAAACGCCACTGCGACGCGTGCTACTTCGCTAGGGCGTGTTGACCTTTCGCGGTTAAATTTTGTTCGGATGGGGACGCCTAGTCAAAAGCGTTTTAATCGCAGCGAGGGAGAAATAGCCTAGCATTCTAAGCAAATCTCCCTCAACAAAGAGTAAAACGCTTTTTGCGGGGGCGCCCAGCTCGAACCCTTCGGGCAGCGTTTGCTGGTCATTTCTACTACGTTATCGGCTTCTCATGTAGGCTAGTCGGCTTCTCATGTAGGCTAGCTACACATCGATGCCTCTGCCTTGTATAAATACCCAGCAACTCGCTGCAAAAAACAGCTCGAAAGATCAACACGCCCTAGTGTTTATGCCTAAAACTATCCGCTAAATCAGTTTTAAAGAGCCACAAAAAAAAGGCAAGATAACTGAATATCTTGCCTTTCTTTCATCATATTAGAACTGAGACTCTCTCTCGTGAGGTGTTATCGGAACGCCATCGCGCCTTTACCTACCCCTTCATAAGCCACAATTTGTAGTGATTGGTTTTCTACCAAACTTGGGGCTACTTGATCCGCAATGTAGCCTGCCAGTAATTCCACCGTGGTATCGGTTGGTAAGATTTCCGTTTCACTCTTAGCAATCGCTAGCTCAAATTCGCCTTGTGGCGCGGTGTAGCGGAAGCCATAGTGACTTTCGTCATTAACGCTATTCGCGTGTTCACTCAGGTTAAGTGATGAAACTGAAACTTGGTCTTCTTTAGAGCCTAAATAGATATCTTCCCAGCGCTGAGCAAACGCCTGCTCGCGTTGTTCATCACGTTGACCATCAACCACAATTTCGACAGGAGAACGGTGACCATGTGCGATACGCTGGCAGTTACCGTCGTGCTTTTTCAAGCCATGGGTATAGTGGTAAAACGCACCATTAATGTTTTCATGGCGAAGGGTGATCTCTAACCCTGTGACGTTACTTGGTAGGTTATCGCGAAGAATATGATAAACATGAGCGGTCACACTCTCGATGGTGATCGCTTCAGCATCAATCAAACAGTATGCTTCATCAGGGCAGTGCAGGTGCAGGCTTTTATCACCACGCAACACATCCACCTTAGAGTAACCGGCTTTGCTCGCCTGATGCACGATTGCAGCGCTTTTCATTGGCAGCAGTAAGCGGTGGTCAACATGTTGATCAACCAGCTGTTTGATCTGCTTTTTGACCTTACTAAAATCCAGCACCATGCTCATTTCATTAAGTTCACCAGACATGGTGACATCTAAAATCCAACTATCTCCTACGACCCCTCTGTGCTCACAAATGTATGAAGAATCGATAACGGTAAGGTCTCTTACAAATAGGTTCAAGTTGAACTCCTTAATACTTTAATGAGATACGGGAGGCTGAATAATGTTCAGCAGGCACTTCGTCTCATTGGTGTCTAGATAAAATAGGACGGGCAGGATGTTACAACGAGCTTATAAAGTCCACCTTTTTACACCCTCTTCCGATAAAAGAACAAACTACATACAATTTCCGCTAAAACATAGACCAGCCTGATGCGAATAGCCATAAACCGAGTGGGGGAGTGCCTGGCGCTTCACGACACATTTTGCTTTAGCCAAAGGCGCGGCGACACACCCGTAACATGTTGAAAGGCACGTGAGAATCCTGAGTAGCTATTGTAACCCACTTCATCGGCAACCCAATTGATGGGCTTATTTTGCAATAACAGCGATTGAGCCACTGATACTCGCCACTTTTGCACATAATCTCCCGGCGTTTCACCCACTTCTCGTTTAAATGCTTCAATAAGCTGAGTACGAGACATCGCGGCCAATGACGCCATTTCGGCAATCGAGTAATGACGAGCGGGTAATCGATGAATGGCCGTCACTACAGAAGCCAATCGAGGGTGTGCAAGAGCCGAGAAAACACCACTATCAATTTTCTGTTGCTCAATAAGATGACGAAAAATCAAAGCCATCAAAGCGTCACTCAACTTGTCCATTAAGTACTGCTGCCCCGACGATTCTTGGCTCGACTCGTTAGATAACACTTCGATCACTGGCATTAAGTTAGGTGCGTCCACAAACGGAATCACTATCACATCAGGAAGCGCAGACAACAATGGGTTCATCTGTCCTGAGCGATACTCTACGTTCGCACATACGACCTCCGCGCCGTCTCCCACACCTTCAATCGCATGTGGTGTGCTATTCGGCAGATAAACAATACAAGGTTGCGACAGTTGCCTGTGTTCCGTTTGAGCACTAGACAAGCTCAACTCCCCCGCACTCAGTACATGAAGGTGCCCCTCTTTACCTTGTTGCGCGTTAAATGACGACACCCCACACAAGTTCCCTGAATAGAAAACGCCTGTACGTATCGAGAAGTGTTCCATTAATTGTGAAAGCAGATCCATGCACCCTCCGAACGATTCGCTTAGTTTTTAGTTCTTTTGTCCCTCTATAGACCGGACGAGTGAGCTAATTTATTTCATACAAGTTAACTAATACTGACAAGGAACTTGATATGTCACATTTGAAATCGACCAGCCAAAAAATCACTCTAATGACCGCGTTATTAGGTGCCAGCTTTTCCATCATGGCAGCCGACCTTGATATGAGCGTCGACAGCAATGACCTCGCGATTAAAGGTTATGACCCTGTTGCTTACTTTGCCAATGAAGGACCAGTAAAAGGTACATCAGAGTTCACAGCGACCTATAAGAATGCGATCTATAACTTTGCGAACAGTGAAAACAGAGATGAATTTCGAGCCAATCCAGAAGCCTATGCTCCTCAATATGGCGGTTACTGCGCATTTGGTGTAGCAATGGGTAAGAAGTTTGAAACTGACCCTCTCGCTTGGAAGGTGGAAGATGGGAAGTTGTACTTGAACTTAGACAAATCGGTTCAGAAACGCTGGTTAGAGAATACCCAAGAATTCATCCAAGATGCCGACAGCAATTGGACCACTATAAAAACGGTTGAAGCCTATAAGCTCTAGATAAATTGCCACTACCCTCCCTTCTATAAACGGAAGACCTCTGTCTTCCGTTTTTCCCAATATCAAATAACCATATTCAATACGCAGCATCTTACGACGCGAATCCAACCTATTTTTATTCTATAATCATGGAAGATAAGCTTTTCATTTCATGGAAGAATAATGATATTACCTAGGATTTTGGTACTTGGACTCTGTCTATTTTCAGCCCTCTCTTATGCGACTCCGTGGCAGTTCGTCAAAAGTGAAAATGGCATCACCATTCATAAGCGCAATCATGGGAATGGTCTTGTTGAAGTTCGAGCCCAAATGCAGGTCGAAACGAGCTGCTCAGGTTTTCTCTTATTGTTGGAAGACAGCGATAACGTGCCGAATTGGATCGACAATGTGTCGCACAGTGAAGTATTAATGCAGATCTCTAGTAATGAGAATATCGTCTATACCCAGTTCAAAGCTCCTTGGCCAGCTCGTGACCGTGATATGGTGACGTATTCGAAATATGAAGTAGAAGACGGTCAATTCACCTTAACCATTAAAGATGCATCCAATTACTTGGCTAAAGAGTCGGGGTATATTCGAATCAACGAGGTCGATGCGCTTTGGGTTTTACAGCCTCTAACCAATGGCCTGACTCACATCACCTATACGGCATATGCGAATGCGGGCGGTATCCTGCCTGACTGGTTAATGAACCGCTTATCAGCTAATAACGCATTCAGTACCTTCAAAAAGCTTAAAGACCAGCTTCCAAAGTACCAAGGGCAACAACACCCTAATCTCGACAAATAACTCAACATCAGGTTTGGCTGCAGTTGTAGAACGGTTAATTTCGTCTCGCTAGGTCACGCGCAAGAATCAATGCTAAACCAAAGATCTGAAGAAAGAGCGCGATATTTTTATAGAGGGTCATCTGCTCTTCAAGAGCTTGGAGGAGTTCAGATAAGGTTAGATTATCAAGGTAGAAGTCATCGATGCGTATGCGTTGCGATTGCTGAGCTTGGTTAATCAGCATCATGATCTGAGAAAGGTTTTCGACAGTAATCTCTGGAACTTCGCCACTGACCCACGCACCAAGCTGACCGCGCATCGCTTCTTCTAATTCCGGCGTCACCGCCGAACTTGAAGAAGTACTAATATCCATGTGCAGCAACATAGATTCACGCTTACGTTCTAAGGTTTCAATCGTATTCCAAGCCAACTGAATCGAGTAGACATTGCCCTGTTGGCGTTCTCGATACTGGGCTTGTTCAACCACCATTTTGTCGAGCACTAGGCTCGACACAACAATGGCCAGAATATTCAGCACTAAACCTGTTAATACAATCATCCATGGTGGAGGGAGGCGTAGCGCCATGCTTGTCCTTACATAAGCTTATCAAACGGGAGATAAATCAAGTTTAGAACAACTAAAGACACCATGCTGGCAAAGGTCAAATACATGCCTTGCTTTCTTCCCTTCAGGCTACGAGCAAGAATGCTTTTTCCATGAATAATACGACCAGCAACAAAAGCAATACCAATAACATGAATCAGCCACACACCGGCACCATTCATTTCTAACAATCCCATCAAAATCACCGTGATTGGGATGTAATCCATTGCGTTACTTTGAGCGGAACGAGCCACTTGTAACGATTCAACACCACCATCTGCGTGTGCTACTTGATTCTTTCTTCTTTGCTTAATCACTTCAATGGAAAGCCATAACATGACTAACGTAAGCAACGAAGCATATAACGCTGTAACCATTATCATTTCCTACTGGTTAGTTTATTCGGCGGACTACCTCAACGTATCTGTATTCAGAAAACAAGGAGCATTCACGCCCGCACATGTGTAAGAGATCTCTCACAACAAACGTAAGAGATTACAATCAAGCTTCGCAGAAAAATCCTAGATTACAAACCCAAGCCCTTGTTTTGTATGAGTCCGCACAGTTTTTCTTAGCTTTGCCTTCAGATTATTTACTTGAGGTAGATTGTCGGAGAAGCCTCCAGAGTGTTTAATATACATGTCGACAGGGAGTTGGCAGGAACAGGAAAAAGCCTAATGGATTAGGTATCTTCAGGACGAAGATTTGATGACTTCGGATGAGTTATCAGCAAGGAAGTTATACTCTAGGATAGAGTCACTTATCAGGATGATGAGTTAGTAAGGACACCGCTAGGACGGCGATGAATTGGATAGGTTAAAGGATTTAGCCAAGTCAAGGAACGATGCAGGGAGCATGCGTTACCTTATTGAAAAATAAGTAACAACGTTAGTAGCAGGATGGCTACGAAAAAGAACAGAACCCGTTTGGTGAAAGCCAAACGGGTTTTCCTTTTTCTAAAGCTTATAAAGATTCAGAAATCGGGTTACAGGATGATGTTCATCAAGAACATCGCGCCAAATGCGTTCAGTACCGAAATCGCGATCATCACTGGGATGTAACGACCTTCAGTTCCGATTGGCCCCATGATACGGCCCATGTATTGCACTTGAGAACCCATCAGGTAGATAGCTGGCGCCAAAATAGCAATGTGGTTGCCGTTCAAGATGCCTTGGTCAAACAACGTGATAACCACACCTACTGCGCCACCCATCGACATCCACGCGCCAATCAACACCGCTGCCGCTTCACCTGGTAAACCAAATACCGCCATGATTGGAGCAAATACGCTGCCCATCAGATCCAACGCGCCCGTAATCTGCAATGCCTTGATAATCACAAACGCCATCAGAACATTTGGCACGGTCGAGGTGGTCGCAATAACCCAGCCTTTCTTGGCACCTTCAACGAAAATATCAGTAACCATAGGTTTCTTTGCTTTAACTTCGCTCATTATGCTACTTCCTCTTCCAGTTTTTGTTCTTTGTCTGATTTTGGTTTGTCTTCTTTGCCTTCAGTAATATTTAGGTAAATGCGGAATAGGTTCGCGCCAACAAACTTGAAGATGAACATCACTGCCACAGCAAGACCAATTGACGAGGTTACTGCCAAAGAGCCATCCATCGCGGTTAGAGTGAACAACACGGCACCCGACGAGAAGAAGTTAACGATCGCGGCACCCGCGGTGAACTGGAACATCGTAAAGACATCGGTTTCACGCTTAGTTAAATGCCCTTCGTCTTTTAGCTGACGCGTCATCGCTGCACCCGCATCAGTACTTTGCAGAGAAGCAATCAATGCCAAGCCAGAGTTACCCGGAATACCCATCAGAGGGCGAAGTAGAGGTGTCAGCAGTTTGCGAGCCGCATCTAGCGCACCATAGTGCTCAAGTACGTTGATCATACCCAGTGCAAACATCACGGTCGGAATAAGTGTCAAAGCAAAAATGAAACCGTCGCGAGCACCACTACCACCTTTACCACGCAATGACGTCGTTGCCGCTTGAATACCATCAGCCGTTTCACTCACATCGTAAGCGACCTTACCGAATGAACCGTTGAGCGTTGTAAAATCGAACACTCCATACCATTCATTGGACTGCATTAAGCCTGAAAAGAACACAATCGCGAATGCGAGTGCGATATAGCTACCGATCGTGACTTTACGATCGGTTTTGGTTGGATTCGTCATAAGGACCTCTATACATCTCGTTTATGTGGAACAGAACACGTATAGATAGTGCAAACTAATGAGCAAAAGGTTAATGACCAAAATCAAACAGCGTATCGGTTTGAATAAAAGAAGCACAACAACATATAAAACTGTGACATGGATTTAAAAGCAGGACCATACGCTAAATAAATTAGAATATTTAACATACAAAACTAAACAAACCTTGCTTCAACACCGCAACCAAAAACGCACACAATCAACACACAACTCTGGCTTCTAGTGAGAGTTTTTTACCTAATCAGATCTCTGATAATGATGTAAGTGATCTCTTACATGGTGTTTTGTTTAATTTTAATTCAATTATAATACAGAGACTTAAAGAGTGAGTTCGCTTCCAAAATGCAACCGTTTGCCCTTAGTTGATTGAGTTTTGAGCCTAGCGACAACGGTGAGCCCGTTTATAAAGAATTTGAGCTTGATTCGAAATTTCAGCCCTCAGAGGTGCTATAGACTTCGCGCAGCCAATATTGAAGGAAAACGGTGATTACAATGGAAATGAGAACGCTTAAATATCAAGTAATGGGCAAGGGCATGTGGATCACTGCAACGGTATCTCGTGCAGTAGCGGACAAACTGGCGCTGGAATACCAATCCTACGGCTGGCCTGTTGAAGTATGTGCTGCAGAACAAACACTGACGTTTGATCTCAATGCTGCATAATATTGGCTATTTCGAATAAGCTCTATCGGCAGTGAATCCGGTAGGGCTTTTTCTTTAGGCTTTGAGTTCTCAAGACAGTAATTTTGAGCATGTAAGACCATATTTCGTTCACATCACAGTCTATTGCTTTCACTATAATCTATTGAATTATTAAGATATCTATCACACTCCACATGGTTATTTAGGTCTACGCTTTTACGCGTGTTAATAACTTATTAACTTTGGAGCGTAATTCATGTTAGGTATCCAGCTTCCTGCTGTTCTCTTTTTATTCTTCTTTTCTTCAGTAACAAGTGCGGCTACCTCTCAGTTAGGAGAGCCTCTCAAGCTAACTAACTCATTTGTCGGCTACCTATCACTGACAATTTTCGTTATCGCCTACATTGTGGTAATGATGGAAGAGTACCTAAAGCTCCGAAAATCCAAGCCAGTGCTACTTGCGGCTGGCCTGATTTGGATAATCATTGGTTTTACCTACCAAGAACACAACCTCGTTGAAGTCGCTAAACAAGCGCTCGAACACAACTTACTTGAATACGCCGAGCTATTACTTTTCCTACTCGTCGCTATGACTTATATCAGCGCCATGGAAGAGAGAAGACTGTTTGATGCGTTGCAAGCGTGGATGGTCGGCAAAGGCTTTAACTTCCGATCTCTGTTCTGGCTAACCGGTATTCTGGCCTTCTTTATCTCACCTATCGCAGACAACCTCACGACAGCTCTATTGATGTGTGCCGTGGTTCTGAAAGTCGCAGGATCCAACCCTAAATTCGTTAACTTGGCCTGTGTAAATATCGTAATAGCCGCTAACGCTGGCGGCGCATTCAGCCCATTCGGCGACATCACAACACTGATGGTGTGGCAAGCTGGTTATGTGAGCTTCAGTGAGTTCATTCCTTTATTTATTCCTTCAGTGATGAATTACCTCGTCCCTGCACTGATCATGTCTTACTTTGTTCCAACAACCCAACCCGATACGGTGCATCAACACGTTGAATTAAAACGTGGTGCAAGACGCATCGTGTTCTTGTTCATCATGACGATAGCCACTGCGGTTGCTTTCCATGCCGTACTCCACTTCCCTCCGGTCATGGGGATGATGATGGGGCTGGCGTATCTACAGTTCTTTGGGTATTTCTTGCGTAAGACCTTACCTAATTCACTGGCCAAGAAAAAAGCGGTGGCGATTGCCAATAATGATGAGGGGGCATTAAAGAGACTCGGTTCTGTTGTGCCATTTGATGTATTTCGAAGAGTGTCGCATGCCGAATGGGACACGCTGTTGTTCTTCTACGGTGTGGTGATGTGTGTCGGTGGTTTGAGTCTGCTTGGATACTTGGAACTTGCCTCTGGCGTGATGTATAGCCAATGGGATCCTATTTGGGCCAATATCATGGTGGGGATCTTATCTGCGATTGTCGACAACATTCCGGTGATGTTTGCCGTGTTATCCATGGAGCCACAAATGTCGATGGGCAACTGGCTACTGATCACCTTAACTGCAGGCGTTGGTGGCAGCTTGTTATCTATTGGTAGTGCAGCAGGTGTCGCATTAATGGGAGCGGCACATGGTAAATACACCTTTTTTGGCCACTTGAAATGGATGCCAGTAATCATGATTGGATATGCCGTAAGTATCGCCGCCCACTTATGGCTAAATGGTGGGCTTTTCTAATTCGATGCTCCTTTCAAAGGTTGTTCAACACGTGTCCAGACGTTGCTTAACTGCATTGCTGGACACCGATTGCAGGTTAGCACCTCCCCTTCGTGTTGTATTCGCATTACCAGTCCAGAATCTGATCGGCTATTCGCTGAATTCAACTTAATGTTGAGCAAATCACCTTCGACACTATAGGTTCGAGTCACGGAATTATCCGTTGTTTGATAGGTCACTTGCCCAGATTCAAAAACTAGAAAACTGTCATTATCTGCGTTCTCATACATACCTTTGAACAGAACAAGCTGTGGTACTTCGAAGGGACGACTGGTATCGGTTAAACAACCGGCTAGCAACAGCGCGCTACTGCAGCCAATTATCAGAGAGTGATGGCTATTCATTTGGGCATCCTTGCCTAGAGAACATAGTCAAAGAATATGCAACCAAATCGACATTTTCCAGAAAGCGTTGATTTTAATGCAAAGTCACATTTTAAGAACCACTAGCCTTCACCATTGAGTAGTACGTGATCCTCAGCCAGCATCGCGACAGGCTCGTTGCCAAATCGCTTACTAGTCTTGATCTCTGCCCTCTATCACCAATAAGCGCTGTTTGCGTTCTACACCACCCGCATAACCCGTCAGCTTGCCATTTTTGCCAATCACACGGTGACACGGCACAATCACAGAAACCGGATTTTTGCCATTGGCTAAGCCAACAGCACGAACGGCTTTCGGATTACCTATCGCATCAGCCAGTTGTGCATAGCTCCAAGTCTCTCCATAAGGAATGGTCGTCAGCGCCTGCCAAACCGACTGCTGAAATGGCGTGCCCTTGGCTGCGATAGGCACAGAAAATTGGATAGTTTCACCTGAGAAATAGCGATTAAGCTGCTCGATTGCCACTACAAAGATCGGAAAGCTATCATCTTGAACACCTAACTGTTCCGGCTTAGTGGTGTGTGTTTCAAACCACAGGCCTAGCAACCCTTGATCGTTCGCCTGTAAAGTCACGGTTCCCAATGGACTCTCATAATAAGTAAATCGGTTAGCCATAATATCTCCTAGCTTGGTATTTCAGATGTTTGTGGATTGCTGATGTTCGTGGATAGCTATTTCTATTAAGACTGATTCCAACAGTGGAACGTCGCGTAACTCCCCCAAGGCGAAACACTCTCTATATTGATGGTGGGGCGATGCTCAATAAACTTCTTCACCACTAAATCGCCAACCAACAGATGGTTAGGCTCACTTAAACCACGAAGCAGTGCATATTGAATCGTCCAAGGCCCAATGCCTTTTAGCGCAATCCATTTAGAAGGATGCTCAGCTTCATTGTCGACCATGTATTCAGCAAAACGCTTTAAGGTCTCTTTGCGGCTTCCCGGCATTCTCAAGAAGCTCAAATCAGCCTTCGCTATCTGTTGCGGCATGGGAAAGCTAACCTCCTCATGTGCTTCAGAAAGCTCTTTGACCAATAAATTGAGCTGACCAATTGCAGCGGTTACCGAGACTTGCTGCCCCAAAATCGCTCTCACTCCGGCTTCCCAAGCACTCCACACGCCAGGAATACGGATACCACTCTTAGCGACCAAGTTAGGATCGATCGTCGCAAAGAAAGTCTCGACCTTTACAATATCGACATCAAGATCGAACATACGTCGGATATTCGTAATCAAACTTCTTAATTGGCTTATATCATCCAACTCAAACTCAATATCTAAGCGGTTCTCTTTGGCTAAAGTCGCCTTGAACCACCCCTTCGCTCCGTTCACATTCACCGTGCGCTTATAACAATCTTCGCCAACCTCTTCTAAGCCTTCAATCATTCTTCGTCGATAAAAACCCAACAAGTGCTTCCAGTCTAAAGGCCCATTAAAACCAAGCTGAATATGATTACTCAGTGTGTCACTTGGCTTCGTTCGTCGAATTTGGCTCGGCGAAAGCTGCAACTCTTTTTGGAAAGCATCGTTAAAGCGACGTGTGCTATTAAAGCCACTCGCAAAGCCGACATCAGTAATGCTCATACTGCTGGTATGTAGCAACTGTTTGGCGAACATCAATTGGCTATAAAGGCTGTACTGCTTGGGTGACACACCGATGTAATTGTTGAATAAGGTCCGTAAGTAACGATCGGAAATACCTAACCGCGTTGCAAGGTCAACGATAGATCCTGAATTCAGCGCGCCGTTATCAATCAACTGCATCGCACGTAAAAAAGTGGTTTCAACGCCCTTCCATGCCGGAGAGAAAGGCGCACTGTCTGGTCGGCAACGCAAACAAGGACGATACCCCGCTTTCAATGCTTGAGCTTGATGAGAAAAGTATTCGACGTTTTCTTCTTTGGGCGGGCTTGCTGGGCAAATCGGACGACAAAAAATCCCTGTCGTTTTCACTGCTGTAAAAAACGTACCATCAAAGCGAGCATCTCGCGCATATCGAGCCAAATGGCACTGCTCACTCGTTAAGGTACTATTGTGATGAATATTTTTCGACATTCTGTGCTCTTCCCATTTGCCATAGCTTTTGCTCCTATAACTAAAAGTTTACCGTGAACCAGCATCATCGCTAGCCACTTTCGGAAGCGAAGGTTAGATAAATCACAAAAAAGGGTTTTAATTTTATTCAATTCGACTAAATTTAATCTTGAGAAGAAATTCTTCTCACAACGTCAACGATAGGTACTTAGCACACCAAGATGCAGAGACCTATCGAATATAAAAAGGAAAAGGCTATGGTTCTACACACATGTCGTATTGTTTTATCAAACCAACAGGTTCTCACCAGTCAATCAGTCGAGCAATCTCTGAGCTTTCTTGAAGACAAAGCGGACAATGGGATTTCTATGATTGAGATTGACGCAACGGATGGCCACACAATCCATTCGTACATGTCACACTCTCTCGAAGAGTCTATTGAGAATCTAATGAACCTATAAGTGTGTTAACACTATAGAGCCTTTAAATAGGGCTAGGTATACCAGGCTTAAACGATTTTATTTGAATTAGAAACGATCTCTAATTCAAAAAAGAAGTACATCTCTGGTTTAAAACAAAAATGGCTCCCAACTATACAACTAGTTAGGAGCCATTTTTTATCTCGTCAACAAAGCATATTGCTGGCTGCGCGTGCTATTACTCTGGCGTCTGTTCAGCGGCTTGTTGCAGCGTGTAAGCGGTCGATGGGTCAATCTCATTAACCAATTTCTCAACCTGCATGATCGCATCCACCGAAGTGCTGCTTTTACGGTAGCTCAGATAAATTGGGCGATACCAGTCTTCAACCCCTTTCACCTTGTGCAGCTTACCCGAATCGATAAAAGGTTCGACTAGAGAAACCGGAAGATACGCACTACCACCTTTCTCTAAAATGAAATCTAGGGCAATACGCGCTGTAGAGGTACGAAGATAAGGTGCCGGAACTTTAGGGTGACGTTCTGCGTGTTCTGAACCGAAGCGCGTTCCCCAATCAACATACACATATTTATGTTGGAATACCGATTCCAGATCATCTTGCTGTGTTGATACCAACACCAAAACCAAATCAGCCACTTTTTTACAGTTCAGCTCTTCCGCTTTGATCTGATCGAACGCGAACGCCATATCTAAAGTTCGTTCTAACAAGTTTCGGTTCAGTTGCTCGCGCCCCATCACCTCTGCCATAAAGCCGTAACCACCAAAAGAGTCGGTCACCACACTTAAACAGTTTTGTAGATACGCATCCCAAATATTCGGCGTGCCACCCAGCGTTAACTGCAAGGCTTTACCACTCTCTAACGACAGCTCAAATTTGGCTTGTTGTAGGGTGGACACCATCACTTCGGCATAACCAATCAAACGTTCACCGGAAGATGTGAGTTTGATGTTATTGCGATCACGAATGAAGAGTTGAGTATCAAAATAGCCTTCAAGCTGTTTGATCCGCGCACTCACCGCCGCTTGTGTTAAATACAAGTTTTCAGCTGCACGCCCAAAATGGCGCACCCTTGCAACCTCAAGAAAGGTTCTAAATACTTTCACATCCATCAAATACATCTCTGTAATAAATCTGCTAACTAGCCGATCTAGGATTGTTTATCGTAAAGGCAAAAACGTTTTGTTTCCTATTTTAGCCTTTTAACAATATTTTCGCGTGAGCAATAAACACTAATTTCTATCTAACCACATTACTGAGGCTGATATGTCTGAGACCGAATTCCGACACGGAAAAAAACGTTTTTATGACACCATTAAATTCCCACGAGGGTTCGCTAAGTCGGGTGATTTTACTCTTTCAGAAGAGGAAATCCTAACCTTGTTTGGTGACACTATGCTTGCACTTGAAACTGGTGAACTAGCACCAATCAATGCAGAAGAAAAACACTTCATTAAAGTGTTATCTCACCCTCATAAGGCAAAGTCCAAGTTAGAGCGTGTTTGGTTGAAGTACATTCAACTGGCTCGTGGACGCCGTCGCTTTCATACCCTAAACGGCTGCAAACGCGGTGAAGTGCCTAGGGAAGAATACGAAAGTGAGTTAGTGTTAGAAGATTAGTAAAACCGCTCAAAGTGATTCCTCATCACTTTGGGCTTTTTTTTGCCTTCGAACACACATCTTCATTGTAATTGATAAGTTTAGCCAAACTGTCCATTTTTACCAATATTTATATAGAATTCATAGCGATAGCGTGAATAAAACACGGCTCTTTCTCAATATCCTAGGGATTCATCCCAATGATATTCATCGTTCTTTATCCCGCTCCCGTCTTTTATCACGATAGCACCTCATTGCCATCATTATTTTCTAGCCTCAACTATACTTTCAAAGCTTGTTAATACGCCGAAGTATATCAAAACCTCAATACCTATTAATACGTAGAAACACCGTCCCTTTCAGGCGCTGAATTAGATCAATATTGCTCTATATGACAAACGTATTAATCTTGTTTAACGTAACTAAATATCCATACAATAATTGTGCAATTTTGAGAGTTCCAGTCACACATATGACGAAAAAAGCAAAAACTTGACCTAAAACAATAGCGGAACTCGACAACTTATTTTATAATGCGAATTAATGTTTCAGAACACTATAAAATTTTATTTCTAGGGGCAAAATCAATGAGACTTATTCCATTAAGCAACAAAGCAAAAGTAGGTAAATGGGCTGCTCGTCATATCGCAGATTCTATTAACAAATTCGCGCCAACTGCTGAGCGTCCATTTGTACTAGGTCTTCCTACTGGTAGCACACCTCTAACTACTTACGCTGAGCTAATTGAACTTTACAAAGCTGGCGAAGTTAGCTTCAAGCACGTTGTAACATTCAACATGGATGAGTACGTTGGTATCGACCCTAACCACCCAGAGTCTTACCGCACTTTCATGCACGAGAACTTCTTCAACCACGTTGATATCCAAGCAGAAAACATCAACCTGCTAGACGGTCAAGCTGAAGACATCGATGCGCACTGTGCAGCATACGAAGAGAAAATCCGTTCATACGGCAAAATCAACCTGTTCATGGGCGGCGTAGGCATCGACGGTCACATCGCATTCAACGAACCTGGTTCTTCTCTATCTTCACGCACTCGTATCAAAACGTTAACTGAAGACACTCGTATCGCGAACTCTCGTTTCTTCGATGGCGACATCAACCAAGTTCCTAAATACGCACTAACTATCGGTGTTGCTACTCTTCTAGATTCAGAAGAAGTAATGATCCTTTCTCTAGGCCACAACAAAGCTCAAGCGCTTCAAATGGCTATCGAAGGCTCTGTAAACCACATGTGGACTGTTACAGCTCTACAGATGCACCGTAAAGCGATCATCGTTGCTGATGAGCCAGCTCAACAAGAGCTAAAAGTTAAGACTCTACGTTACTTCCAAGAGCTAGAAGCTGAGAACATCCAAGACCTATAATCTCAGGTTTTGTTGAAACAAAAAGCCACATAATGAACTGACCCCGTAAAGTTGGACATTTCTGTTAAGCGGCTTTCAAGGCCTGAGTTCGATATTCTATCGGAGTCAGGCCTTTTAGTTTCACTTTTAT